>NZ_CAKZII010000132.1 GCF_936931525.1 uncultured Aurantimicrobium sp. | reverse complement strand
TTCGCTCCCCGACATGGACTCGAACCATGAACCTACGCATTAACAGTGCGTTGCTCTGCCAATTGAGCTATCGGGGATTGCTTTTCGGCGTTTTTATATTACCCCAAATGAGAGAGTGCAAAAACCGCACACCAAGTTCAGTATCTAGTAGCCAGCTTCTGTGTCGACAACCCCAATGAATTGTTCCCCTGCAACGAAGGCTGCGACGTTGCGTGAGATGCGCTCTGCCAGCAAAGGAGCTGTCATCTCAGGAGTATCTGCCATGTGAGGCGTGATGAGAACATTTGTTGCGCTCCAGAGTGGATGCCCATCAGGCAGAGGCTCAGGTTCTGTCACATCCATCGCAGCACCATAGATGAGTTCTGAATTCAATGCCGTAACGAGTGCATCCGGATCCACCAGTGGTCCGCGGGCAATATTGACTAACACAGCTGTGTTCTTCATCATGGCGAGCTCTTCAGAGCCGATGAGGTGTTTTGTCTCCCCCGTCAATGCCGCCGCAATAACCACAACATCTGCAGAGGGCAGCACTTTATGGAGCCGATCCGTTGTCACGGTACTGGAAGCTCCCGGAACCTGGCCAGCAGAGCGGCGAACCACCGTGATGTTTGTGTTGAAAGGTTCGAGAAGTCGAATGAGCTCGCGGGCAATGCCGCCAGCTCCAATAATCACGACGTTTTTGTGGAAGAGAGAAATACCTTTGGGTTCGGCATCCCAGCTCGTTGCTCGAATTCGACGTGGGAAAAGCCGCAGCAACGCAAGAATCATGCCGAAAGCATGTTCAGCCACAGGCTGGGCATAACAACCCTTTGCACTAGTGAAAACAAGGCCAGGTCGTGCTGCTTCAGCTAACACTTGCGCATATGCATCCACGCCTGCCCAGGGCAACTGAACCCAGGTGAGTTGAGGATTCGCTGCGAGGACTTCTCCAAGTTCTGCCGATTTCTTATAGGAAAGCCAGATCAAGCCACGTGTATCCGGACCAAGATTCTGAAGATCACCGCCTGCCGCGGTCACCGCCTCACGAAAGAATGCGCCACCAACAGCTGAGTTATCGTCTTGTTCTGGCATCACCGCAATTGGTCCTGCGTCGACGCGAGGGGCAGCGGCGGAAGTAGCCTCGTCCCCGAGAACAGCGCTGTGTTGTGGCACTTCACACACGCAGTCTTTCTGACGGATTTTCATGGACTAATCCTCGCGCAGTGAACGACGTTTTGTCTCAAGCTCCAGAAGTTCACGCTGGATCTCACGGCTCACTTCGCCCTGATCTACGCTGGTGCGCTGGAGACGACCAACTAGTTCGGACTTGCGGCGTACGAGGTCACGTTCAATCAAAGAAATCACGACGCCCCGGCAATAAATCTGTGTTTGTTCAGCGTTCTTCTGTGGCAAAGGTGCAACAGCAAGCTGGGTTACAAGAGGCTTGAAATCCTGCGGGAGATCGTTTTGAATGCGATCCAGCCACGTCTCTCCACCTAGTTCATTCACATTGGCACCAATGGCGTCGCGAACGGTTGCTAGGTTGGCGTCCATGATTGCGGACTGCACCGCATCAGCAGCTAGCTCAAGGCCGATGAGCTCGGGGTATTGAATCAATGCCATCAGAGCATCTCGTTCGAGACGAGTTGAAGGATCATTCTTCAATTCAAAAACACGGGGGCCTTCAGGTTCTGCAGGAGTATCTGCAGAGGCGTTGGCGGGAGAGCTAACTGGACGCTCCGTGGCAGGGCCAGCGTAGCCCTGACGCGCACCTTCAGCAGTCGTTTGCATCCCCTTTGAACGAGAGGCCTTCACAGCGTTGGAAACAGCCACCTGAGCTTCAGAAACATCCACACCGGTAAGGCGGGCAAGTTCTCTCGTGTATCCGGGGCGAAGCGCAGAGTCACGAATATCGGCCACAACAGGAGCTGCTTCACGGAGTGCGGCCACTCGTCCCTCGACAGTGTCCAGGTTGTAATTCTTTAACATCTGACGAATCACGAATTCAAACATGGGCACCTTGGCATCCATGAGATCACGAACAGCCTGTTCGCCTCGCTGCAGTCGCAAGTCGCAGGGGTCTAATCCTTCAGGGGCGACGGCGACAAAGGTCTGCGCAGCGAAACGCTGCTCTTCGGCGAAGGCTCGCATGGCGGCCTTCTGGCCCGCTGCATCTGGGTCGAAGGTGAAGATGACTTCACCGAGACCTGAGTCATCTCCCATGATGCGGCGAATGAGTTTGATGTGCTCCACGCCAAAGCTCGTTCCACATGTTGCTACAGCTGTGGTCACCCCAGAGAGGTGGGCAGCCATCACATCGGTATAGCCCTCGACCACAACGACGCGGCGGGATTTCGAGACGTCACGCTTTGCAAGATCCAGTCCGTAGAGCACTTGCTGCTTGTGATAGACCGGGGTTTCTGGAGTGTTGAGGTACTTAGGACCCTGATCATCGTCATAAAGCTTGCGGGCACCAAAACCAATGGTCTGCCCGGTCACATCACGAATAGGCCAAATCACGCGACCGCGGAAGCGGTCATAAACGCCCTTGTCTCCCTGAGAGAGCAAACCTGCTTGCAGCTGTTCTTCTTCGGTGAAACCCTTGGCCTTGAGGTGGTCACGAAGTTCATTCCACGCCTTGGGTGCGTACCCAATGCCGAAATGTTCTGCCGCTGCCTTGTCAAAGCCACGCTCCCCTAGGAACTTACGGCCTTCTGCAGCACCAGGCGTAGCCAGCTGCGCCACGAAGAATTCAGCGGCAGCTGTATTGGCAGCCAGGATGCGAGAACGGTTTCCTGACTCATTGGGCTTGCCTGAGCCTTCTTCGTAGTGAAGCTCAAAGTTGATGCGCTGAGCGAGACGCTCAATGGACTCCGTGAAGCTGAGGTGGTCCATTTTCTGAATGAAGGTATAAACGTCACCTGACTCTCCACAACCAAAGCAGTGAAAGTAGCCCACGGTGGGACGAACGTGGAAGCTCGGTGAGCGCTCATCATGGAAAGGGCACAGCCCCTTCATAGAGCCCACACCAGCGCTCTTGAGAGTGACGTAGTCGCCGATGACATCGGCGATGTTGACGCGCTGCTTGAGCTCTTCCACGTCTGCTTGACGAATACGACCTGCCACTAGGAAATCACCTGCGCAGAGTTGTTTCCGCCACAGAGACGGTCATGCCAGGCGAAGGCAGACTGGTCGGTCAAGCTGGCGACCTGGTCAATAACGATGCGACGACGAACAGCTTCATCCGTGGTTCGGTTCCAGTCGTCTGCAAAGTGTCGGTCCAAGACTTCAGTCCCCTGTGCAAACAGCGTGTTACACAGGTCAGTGAGAACTTCACGCTGTTGGGTATAGACCGGCTGACGTGAATTTGTAGTCATCACGAAAGCTGCAACGATTCCCTTGAGAACAGCAATCTCAGCACGAACCTCTGCTGGAACAATCACGTTGCCGCCAAAGCGAACCAAGTTCTGCTGCGGATGTGCTTCACGCGTGGCATGCACCGCTGCATGCGCGAATCGACCAATCAGCTGGCTGGTCAAGTTCTTGAGCTTGGCTTGCGCGATTCGCGAACCATCCCAGGTGTCAACCCAGACATCGAGGTTGTCGAGGCGGTCGAAAGCAGCAATGAGCTCATCGTGTGTGAATTCCCCACCAATCCACTCAAACATGGAGTCCACTAGTTCATCGTGGTTCACTCGAGCACCAAGCTCACCGGCATCTACGTAGCCGTTGAAGATGGCATCTTCAAAGTCATGCACGGAGTAGGCGATGTCATCGCTCAAGTCCATGACCTGCGCTTCGATGCAGCGCTGGCGATCAGGTGCGCCCTGGCGCATCCATTCGAAGACATCGAAGTCATCGGCATAGAAACCGAACTTGGCTCGACCTGTGGGATCAATCACGGCCTGCTGTTCGGGCCAGGGGTACTTCGTGCTGGCGTCCAAGCTGGCCCGGGTGAGGTTCAAGCCAAAGCTGCGACCGTTGGTCCCAAAAACTTTGGGCTCGAGGCGGGTGAGGAGACGCAAGGTCTGTGCATTTCCTTCAAAGCCGCCAATGTCTGCACACCAGGCGTTCAACGCCTTCTCCCCGTTGTGCCCAAAGGGAGGGTGCCCAATGTCGTGGGCCAGGCTTGCCGTGTCTACGACATCTGGATCCAGACGTAAACGTCCAGCTATCTCACGACCAACTTGAGCAACCTCAAGTGAGTGGGTCAGACGGTTGCGAGCAAAGTCGAGACCTGCTGTGGGACTGAGCACCTGTGTCTTTGCCGAAAGGCGACGCAGAGCACTGGAGTGAAGCAATCGAGCACGGTCACGAGCAAAGTCTGAACGACGTGAGGAGTGAGTCTCTTCGAGCATGCGCTCAGCATCAAACTCGGAGTATCCCGGAGTGATTACAGGGATAGAAGCGGTTTCGTGAATGTGATCAGACATTAGCCACCACTCGCATCGATTTCAGCGTGGGCAACAACAGCCTTCTCGGCGTCGCTGAGTGACTGTGAAGCCAACCACTGATCTGGCAGAGAAGGTCGCTTAGGCGTGCCCTGACGACCACGCTGACCCTCTGCATCTGCACCTGGGTAGGGAACAGTCCAGTCGAGCTGTCCAAGGAGGTCATCCAAGTGCTGCAAGCTGGTCACCTGAGCCAGTTGAGAGCGCACGTCTCCCCCAACGGGATAACCCTTGAAATACCACGCCATGTGCTTGCGAATATCGCGGCAGGCGTGCTCTTCTGTGTCAAAGAATTCAATCAACAGCTCAAGGTGACGGCGCAGCGTGGCAGCAACGTAACCCAGCGTGGGCTCGACCCTGTTTCCAGGTTCTTGCAAACCAGCACGCTCGCGGAACGCGGCGTCCAATTCAGCGAATAGCCACGGGCGCCCGAGGCATCCGCGTCCAACCACAACACCGTCGCAGTCGGTCTGATCCATCATCCGAATCGCGTCTTCAGCAGACCAGATGTCGCCATTACCCAGAACAGGAACACTGGTGATGGCTTGCTTAAGCTCACCGATGGCGTTCCAATCAGCGTGGCCTGAGTAAAACTCAGCGGCAGTTCGACCATGCAGAGCAATTGCAGACACTCCAGCGCCCTCAGCAGCTTTCCCCGCCTCAATAAAAGTGAGGTGGTCTGCGTCGATGCCTTTACGCATCTTGATGGTCAAAGGAATATCCCCTGCGGCCTTGACTGCTTCTTCGACAATCTCGCGGAAGAGGTCTTTCTTCCATGGCAGAGCTGAGCCGCCACCCTTGCGGGTGACCTTGGGCACGGGGCAACCAAAGTTCAAGTCAATGTGGTCTGCACGGTCTTCTGCCACCAACATGGTCACTGCTTCACGCACTGTTTTGGGGGCAACACCATAAAGCTGAATGGAGCGGATTTCTTCACTCGGGTGGGTCTGGATCAAGTGCATTGAGCCTGGTGTGCGCTCAACGAGTGCCCGAGAGGTAATCATCTCGGAGACAAAGATTCCGGAACCTTGCTCACGGCAGAGGCGACGGTAAGCCATGTTGGTAATACCAGCCATGGGTGCGAGTACGACAGGAACTTCGGCCTGAATAGGCCCAATGTTCAAATTGCCCGCCCGGGCACCTGTCTTCACACTCGTCATCGTCATTCGCTCCTGTGACTCCAGTATCCCACGTTGTGTGCTGGGACTGTAGCGGAAAGTGGAGAGTTAGTCCCTGTTTTCTGCAGCTTCTGTGAGGGCAGCTGCGAACGTTGCCGAATCCTGTGCACCAGAAATGCCGTATTTGCCGTCAATGACATAGAACGGAACACCGTTGATGCCATAAGCCTGAGCCTGGGCCATATCTGCCTTCACTGCAGCGAGGAACTCTTCCTCGTTCAACGAGCGCAACACATCGGCCTCATCAAGGCCAATTTCGGCAGCTAGCTTGGCAAGGTTTTCGCTCTTGCCCACATGCTCGCCGTCGATGAAGTAGGCCTTGAGGAGGCGTTCTTTCATCTCGAGTTGCTTGCCATGAGCCTTGGCATAGTGCAGAAGTTCATGCGCCTTGATGGTGTTGGTCTGGTGCACTTGGTCGTAGTTGTAATGCAGACCCACGCTCTCGGCGATGCCAGTAACGCGCTCTAACATCTGGTGCACCTGCTCAACAGGAATACCTTTACGTTCACTCAGGTACTGAACAGGATCGCCTTCGAAGTCGACGGGAGTATCGGGAGCAAGTTCAAACGAGTGGTACTCAATCTCAACAGGACGACCATACAGTTCAGCGCCCTTCTCAAACTTGCGCTTGCCGATGTAGCACCAGGGGCACTGCACGTCAGACCAGATATCGACCTTGATGGGATTGGTCATGAATAATCCTTTGCAACGAGTTCGATGATGGTCTGGGCAGCAGAGGCTGGCTGAGGCCGAACGGCCTTCACGAGTGCAGCAATTTCCTTGCTGCGATCAGGAAGAGTTCCTGACTCTGCTTGGGAGATGGCCTGTTCAACCTCAGCCATCGTGTGAACAGTAACGGTAGAAGCTGCTGCGATGGTCCCCAAAGGAGAGAAGTCCCAGTGCACGCTCTTTTCCCAGAAGATGGCGGGCTTCCCTGTCACAAGTGGGTATTCCGCGAGGAATGAGACTCCGTCGGTCACCAGCGCATCTGAAGCAAGCAACAGGGCTGTCAACGGGGCGCCAAGATCGGTGAACGTGTTGGGAAGAGCATCCCAGCGAGAACGCCAGTTATCGACCTCTTCTTGTGTCATCACTTCACGGTCAGTCATTGTGCCAAACAAAAACGGGTGGGGTCGAAAGACAATGTCCATCTCAGGGTGGTGCTCGGCAAAGGCGAGCATGGGCTCTCGTTGCTGGTTGAAGTGACCGAAATTCAACCAGCGATCGGCATAGCTGTGATGTGGGGCCCAAATCAGCTTGAAAGGAACCTTGCCACCTGTATGTTCTCTCACGATGGGCCAAATTGTTGGCACAGTGCCTTTGGCTTCCATCAATGCGTCAATCTTGGGAGTTCCGGTCAAGAATGCGTGATCACCACGACCGCTGGCATCAAAGGCAGCTTTGGTGTCAGCATCTTGCAAGAACACCATGTGAGCTAGCTGGTGAGTGGGCTGAGTGTATTGATGCGGAGCAACACCCGACTCCCCCGGCTCCTGCACGAGAGAAGTGGAGAAGTAGGGAACGTAGCAAACTTTGGTGAACTCGACCAGTTTTTCAATCTGGTAGTTCTTCTTGTAGTTGCGCTGCCAGGGATAGTTCAAGAACACATAGTCAGGGGCAAGCTCTTTGAGCCGGGCAAGGCCATCTTTGCTCTTCTTGAATGAAAATCGCTCATGCGCGATGCCCTGAGAGTCGAGGAAAGCACTGACTTTCTTCTCATCTCGGAACTTGTCATAGCCGGTGAGCTTGCGCGGCAGAGAAACCACCAGTGGTTCAAAGCGAGGGTCTGCCAGCATTCCTCGATAGACAGCATCAAGCGCATCCCAGGCTTCGAAATAGAAGACGAGGAAGACCACTCGGATAGGTCTGCTCATGCCACGACTTTAGGCGGAGAAAGAACTCTGCGCAGGCTATTTCGCGTTGGGCTTATCAATAGCCCCACCGAATCGGCGATCGCGACCAATGTATTGCTCAATGCTCTCCCACAGGTCTGTGCGCGAGAAAGAGGGCCAGAGCTGGTTCAAGAACACCATTTCGGCATATGCAGATTGCCAAAGCAGGAAGTTCGATGTGCGCTGTTCTCCGCTGGAACGAACAAAGAGATCCACATCGGGCATATCTGGAATGTAAAGATTCTTTGCTAAATACTTCTCAGTCACCTTGCTGGGGTTGATCTTTCCTGAGGCAACATCGTCTGCAATTTTGCGGACCGCGTCCGCGATCTCGGTTCGGCCGCCATAGTTGACGCACATGGTTAAAGTCAGAGTCTTGTTTTTCTTCGTGAGCTCTTCGGCGTATTGAAGTTCGTCAATCACGGAAGCCCAGAGCTTAGGCTTGCGGCCTGCCCAGCGCACGCGAACATCCCACTCATTGAGCTGATCGCGGCGACGGTGAAGGACATCACGGTTGAAGCCCATCAAGAAGCGCACTTCATCAGGTGAGCGCTTCCAGTTCTCGGTGCTGAAGGCATAGACACTGAGGTGTTTCACGCCAGCCTGGATTGCACCGGCCACAACATCAAGCAGAGCTGCTTCACCGGCTTTGTGGCCTTCCACTCGGGTGAGACCGCGCTGGTTCGCCCAGCGTCCATTGCCATCCATCACGATGGCCACGTGGTTGGGAACAGCACCATCAAAAGCGGGTGGATAGACACCCGTCCAGTCAATGGGCTTGTATTCGACCGCGTCTTTGTGCGTGTAGGGCTTACTCATTTCGCTACATGCTCCAAAGATCGAAGGGTTCGTTCCAAATGCCACTGTGTATAGGCAGAGACCAAGGCAGATGCCTTGCTCCAATTCTGCTGGGTATGAGCCTCAGCCGCATCCCACTCGCCACGAACGAGCGCATCTAACAACTCAACAACTTCAGGAACGATGTGCGGAGCACCGGGTGGTGCACACTTCACACAGACCATGCCACCGAGTTGAACAACAAAGCTCTCGTGCGGACCCATCTCACCACAGCGCGCACAGCTATCGAAGGTCGGTGCCCACCCTGCCAAGCTCAACGCACGCAGAAGATAAGAATCCAAAGTGAGTTCGGTGGGGTGCTCCTGCCGAGAGAGGGAGCGTAAGGCTCCCACCAGCAGCAGGTACTGCTGCGGGGAGCCTTCCAGCTCTGTGACTTTGTCAGCGGTTTCCACCATCACGCTTGCTGCAGTAAATCGTGGATAGTCATCCACGATGTCAGCGCCATAGGAAGCAATCGTTTCTGCCTGCTGAATGGTGTCCAAGCTACGGCCTTCATAGAACTGAATATCTGCGACCATGAAGGGCTCTAAGCGAGCACCGAACTTGGACGATGTTCTGCGCACACCCTTGGCAACGGCACGAACCTTGCCATGGCCTTTGGTCAGAAGCGTGACAATGCGATCTGCTTCACCGAGTTTGTGCGTGCGCAGCACCACTCCCTCGTCGCGGTAGGTGGGCATTACAGGTCTCGTTGAACGTCGATTGGGCCAGTGAGATCTGCGGGGCGAACCAACTTTGGATTACGTAAGGACTTCAACATCCGTTGTTCAGGCAGCGACCAACCGAAGCGGACCGCCAACAGGCGAAGAATGGTGGTCACTGCGACACTGAGCGGAACGCTGATTTCCAAGCCAATGTTTGCCTCGTTGCAGAGCAATAAAGCAATAGAACCAGCAGCTGCCGCAACTGCATAGAGCGAGCCCACATGCATCACAGAGATAGGCATGTTCAACAAGAGGTCTCGAATGAAACCGCCACCCACAGCTGTAATCACACCCACGAACAGAGCCGGAACAAAAGGCAAACCTGAAACCAGGGCAGCTGTCGTACCCAGGGCGCCAAACAAACCAAGTGCTAACGCATCTAGTGCCGTAATCATCCAGTCAATGCGTCGGATTACTCGTGCCAGGAACATACCTAACAGGGCAGCTCCAACTGCAACCAGGATGTACCAATTCTCAGTCAGTGCAATGGGCAAGCGGTTGAGCAAAATGTCTCGAAGGAATCCACCACCCAGACCGGTAGCTATGCCAATGACAGCAATGCCGAAAAGGTCAAGCTTGCGATCTCGGAAACCAGAAGCGTAGATCGCCCCCTGGAGACTACCGACGCCAATAGCGACGGCATTGACCCATCCGGGCACATCCAACGGCTCTGCAATCAGCATGAGTACAGGCTACGCCTGTGAGGCTCTAGGCAAGCTCAATGAGGTCGGCGTATTCCTTGTTCCAGTGGTCTTCAATACCGTCGGGAAGAATCAGCACACGCTCAGGGTTGAGCGCTTCAACAGCACCTGGGTCGTGCGAGACCAAAACAACGGAGCCTTTGTAGCTCGCCAGTGCACCCAAGATTTCTTCACGAGAAACAGGGTCCAAGTTGTTTGTGGGCTCATCCAGGAGCAATACGTTCGCACTGGAGACCACAAGCATTGCTAATGCCAATCGTGTCTTCTCCCCACCAGAGAGAACCCCCGCAGGCTTGAGAACGTCATCACCAGAGAACAGGAAGGAACCCAGCACCTTGCGGCACTCTGTTTCTGTCATGTGGGCTGCAGCAGAAACCATGTTCTGTAAGACCGAGTCCTGCACACGCAGAGTTTCGTGCTCCTGGGCGTAGTAGCCAACCTTGAGGCCGTGACCTTCGATCACCTCACCGGTGTCGGGCTTGTCTACGCCGGCGAGAATACGCAGCAAGGTTGTCTTGCCCGCACCGTTGAATCCCAGAATGACAACCTTTGAACCACGGTCAATAGCCAAATCAACTGCGGTAAAGATCTCGAGGGATCCATATGAACGAGAAAGGTCTGTCGCCATCAGTGGCGTCTTGCCACAGGGGGCAGGATCTGGGAAGCGCAGCTTCGCCACCTTGTCGCTCATGCGAACTTCATCTAGTCCAGCAAGAAGAGTCTCAGCACGACGAGCCATCTGCTTTGCTGCCACAGCACCGGATGCACGGGCACCCATCTTGGCGGCCTGAGTCTGGAGCGTGGAGGCCTTCTGCTCCGCGTTGGCACGTTCACGCTTACGGCGTTGTTCGTCCTGCTCACGCTGCTTCTGGTAGTTCTTCCAGTTCATGTTGTAGACGTCAATGACCTGGCGGTTGGCATCGAGATAGAACACTCGGTTCACTGTTTCGCCGACGAGTTCGACATCGTGACTGATGATGATCAGTCCGCCCTGGTAGCCCTTGAGGAATTCACGCAGCCAGACAACTGAGTCGGCATCCAAGTGGTTGGTGGGCTCATCGAGGAGCATTGTTTCCGCTCCGGAGAACAAAATACGAGCCAATTCAATACGGCGTCGCTGTCCACCAGAAAGAGTCTTGAGTGGCTGATCGAGGATGCGATCAGGTAACTGAAGGTTCGAAGCAATCGAGGCAGCTTCTGCCTCAGCAGCATAGCCACCGAGTGCATCGAATCGGTCTGCGAGCTCGCCATACTTGCGCATTGCTTCAGCAGCAACTTTTTCGTCAGCATCGCCCATGAGCATGCTGCTCTCAGACATGCCCTGCACGAGCGAACCCAGGCCACGAGCGTTGAGAATACGGGTGCGGGCAAGCTCTTCAGGGTCACCGGAGCGAGGATCCTGCGGGAGATAACCAATCTCTCCGCCGACCTCAATGAGGCCACCAGCTGGTTGTAGATCGCCTGCGAGTGTCTTTGTCAACGTGGTCTTGCCGGCACCGTTACGGCCGACCAACCCAATCTTGTCTCCGTTGGAAACGCGGAAGGAAACTTCCGACATGAGCACTCGGGCGCCTACGCGCAGCTCAAGGTCTTGGACGTTGAGCACAGGCTTTTCCCGATTCTTTGGTACATCTTGGCTAAGCCATAAGGCTCATTACTTCCTTTAGTATATTTCTATGTCGAACATCACTCTTGCTGCTTCACGTCCCGTGCTCGCTGACCGCATCGGTTCACGCACACTCGCTACCGATGTTGCCCTCATTGCTGCTGGTGCAGTTCTGACCGCAGGTGCAGCTCAGCTGGTTATCCCTATGTGGCCTGTGCCCATTACGGGACAGACCTTCGCGGTGCTGTTCGTCGGTGCAACCCTCGGTTCTCTCCGTGGCGCACTCTCCATGCTTCTTTATGTAGGCCTCGGTGTTGCAGGTCTTCCTGTCTTTGCTGAAGGCGGCGCTGGTCTGGCCAAGCTTGCTGGCCCCACCGGTGGTTACATGATCGGCTTCGTCCTGGCAGCAGCTCTCGTGGGCTGGCTCGCACAGAAGCAGTGGGACCGTAAGGTTCTGGGCACCATCGGTGCTTTCCTTGCCGGTACTGCCGTCATCTACGCAGTAGGTCTCCCCTGGCTTTCTGTTGCCCTTGGTCAGCTGGGTTACCCCAACGACCTCAGCGCAACTCTCCAGGCTGGTCTCTACCCCTTCATCCCAGGCGACCTGATTAAGGCTCTGGCAGCTGGCGGACTGCTTCCTCTCGTGTGGAAGCTCACCAGCCGCACCAAGTAACACCCTGAACATCACGAAAGCCCCTGACATTCGTCAGGGGCTTTCGCTTTATACAGGTGAAATGTCGCAGGGGTGCGACGAACAGATCAACCTGTAGGTCTTCGCGTATTCGCGAGTACTGATTACAGCAGAGAATCCAGTGCTTGCGCAAGGTCTTCGATGAGGTCATCAATATCCTCGATGCCCACACTGATGCGCACCAAGTTCGAAGGCACCTCAAGGGCCGTGCCTTCGACAGAGTGGTGAGTCATGAGTCCTGGGTGTTCAATGAGGGATTCAACCCCACCCAATGAAGGAGCAAGAATGAACAAATTGGTGCGGGTAGTCAGCGCAGTTGCTGCCTTCTCTCCCCCAGCAAGCTGGATAGACATCATTCCTCCAAAGAGCGACATCTGACGCTTAGCCACGTCGTGACCAGGGTGCGATTCAAGCCCTGGGTAGAGCACACGTTCCACAGCTTTGTGGTTTTCAAAACGCTCAGCGAGAGCCATCGCATTGCTGGAGTGACGTTCCATACGGACACCGAGTGTCTTGATGCCACGCAAGGTCAGATACGCATCGAATGGTGAGGAAATCGCACCCAGCCAGTTCTGTATTTGGGCTACCTTCTCGGCGAGAGCGGCATCCTTGAGTACTAGCGCTCCGCCGACCACGTCACTGTGGCCACCGAGGTATTTGGTGGTGGAGTGCAAAACAACGTCAGCACCGAGCTCAAAAGGGCGCTGAAGTGCTGGAGTGGCAAAGGTGTTGTCCACGAGAACTAATGCCCCATGCTTGTGGGCAATCTTAGAAACGCCTTCAATGTCCACGATGGTCATCATGGGGTTGGTGGGGGTCTCAATTCGAACCACTCGAGGCTTGGTGGTCTTGATGATCTCCTCGACAGAGGTGAGATCAGTGAAGTCGATGCACGAGTTCGTTACACCCCATGGACCATAGACCTGTTCAATAGCGCGGTAGGAGCCACCATACGCATCGTTTCCGAGAACAATGTGATCACCGGGCTTCAAAACAGCACGGAAGAATGCATCTTCTGCAGCCATGCCACTGGCGAAAGAATAAGACAGCAATCCACCTTCGAGAGAGGTGAGGTTCTCTTGCAGTGCTGTACGTGTCGGGTTGTCGCAACGCGAGTATTCGAAACCATTCAGGGGTGTTCCTGCCACCTCTTGCTCAAATGTTGAAGAGAGGTAGATGGGCGGGACAACAGCACCCGTGGTGGGGTCTGAGGTTTGTCCTGCGTGAATTGAACGCGTATTGAATCCCTGAGGCATGTTCTCAGGCTAAAGGAGAGAAAGAAGTTGTTAAAAATTTCTTTCCAGAATTGTTACGACGAACAGTTCCTAGATTGAGAATCCGAGGGCGCGCATCATTTCGCGGCCGTCGTCGGTGATCTTCTCAGGACCCCATGGTGGCATCCAGACCCAGTTGATGCGGAAGGCATCAACGACCTTATCCAGTGCTTCAGCGGTCTGCTCTTCAATCACATCGGTGAGAGGGCAACCTGCACTGGTCAGAGTCATGTGAATGATCAGTGCATCATTCTCGTCATCCCACTTGAGGTCATAGATGAGCCCCAGGTCAACAATGTTGATACCTAGTTCAGGGTCCATAACCTCTTTGAGTGCATCAATGCACTCGTTGTAGCGGTCGTCAGAGAGCTCAGAGGACATTGTTAGGCAATCTCGAGGTAACGGTCGTAACCCTCAGACTCGAGGCGATCAGCGAGCTCGGGGCCGCCTTCTTCGGCAACCTTGCCGTTGACGAATACGTGAACGAACTCAGGCTTGATGTAACGAAGAATGCGCGTGTAGTGAGTGATGAGGAGCACACCCATGTCTGAGTTCTCCTTGGCACGGTTCACGCCTTCAGAAACGATCTTGAGGGCGTCTACGTCCAAACCAGAGTCAGTCTCATCCAGAACAGCGAACTTGGGCTTGAGCAGTTCGAGCTGAAGAATCTCGTGACGCTTCTTCTCACCACCCGAGAAGCCTTCGTTGACGTTTCGCTCAGCAAAGCTGGAGTCCATCTTGAGGTTCGCCATTGATTCGCGAACATCCTTGATCCAGTTACGCAGAGAAGGTGCTTCGCCATCGATAGCGGTCTTGGCGGTGCGGAGGAAGTTGGTGACTGTCACACCAGGGATCTCGACGGGGTACTGCATGGCCAAGAACAGGCCAGCCTTGGCACGTTCGTCCACGCTCATCTCGAGTACGTCCACGCCATCAAGAGTGATGGAGCCGCTGTCCACGGTGTACTTGGGGTGTCCTGCGATTGTGTAAGCCAGGGTCGACTTGCCTGAACCGTTGGGGCCCATGATGGCGTGGGTTTCACCCGAGTTGATCTCTAGGTTGACGCCGCGCAGAATCTGCTTGGTGCCCTGGTCGGTCTCGACGCTGACGTGCAGGTCGGTGATCTTCAGAGTTGACATGGCTTAGATCTCTTTCGTGACGGTGGGGTCAATGAAAATCTCGCCGTCGATAACCTCGACGACAAAAACGGGTACGGGTTCGTAGGCAGGCAACGTCAGTGGCTTGCCGGTGGTGAGTTCAAACTTGGAGCCGTGAGCCCAGCATTCGAGGGTGTCGTCTTCGACGAACCCTTCAGAGAGGGAAATATCTCCATGAGTGCAAGTGTCACCAATGGCGTGGATATCTCCAGCAGCGTCAAGCACGAGTGCGACGGGAATGCCGCCCACAACAACCTTCTTGGCCTGGTTGAGCACGAGCTCACTTGCAGCACATACCTTTTCTGCAGCCATTACTTCACTCCAGCTTCAAGTTCGGCGTTGAGGGAGGCCTCAATGCGTTCAGCAAGAGCAGGTACGCCCAGTTGCTGAACAACTTCATTCAAGAATCCACGAACAACAAGGCGACGTGCTTCTTCTTCACTGATGCCGCGGGCCTGGAGATAGAAAAGCTGCTCGTCATCGAAACGACCGGTTGCTGACGCGTGGCCAGCGCCAGCGATATCACCGGTCTCGATTTCAAGGTTAGGAATTGAATCAGCACGTGTGCCCTCGGTGAGCATGAGGTTACGGTTCTGCTCATAGGAGTCGGTGCCAGTTGCCTTGTTACCGATGAGAACGTCACCGATCCAGACAGTGCGAGCACCCTTGCCCTGCAGTGCACCCTTGTAGGTAACACGGCTCTTGGACTGGGGTGCATCGTGGTTGACGTAGACCTGCTGTTCGATGTGCTGGTGGGCATCTGCAAAGTAGACACCGAGCATGTTGACCGATGAACCATCTTCAGCAAGAACAGTGGATGGGTTCACACGAATGACTTCACCGGTCAGCGAGACAACGCTGTGCTGAAGCGAGGCATTGCGGCCCACACGCGAGAAGTGGCTAGCCAAGTGCAGTGCGTCATCGTTCCATTCCTGGACAGAAATGACGTTGAGCTCTGCCTCAGCACCGACGAGAATCTCGACGTTCTCAACCAGGCGAGCATCTCCGTTGTTCTGAAGAACGACAGTTCCCTTGGAGAACGGAGCTGCTTCAATCACAATGTGGGCGGCACGGTGAGTGGTGCCGAGTGCATCACGAGTAATCGTGATCTCGGAGACATCTTCAGACATGACGGAAACCAGAAGTACTTCGGTAGCAGCTGCCCATGCGTTGGCAGATGCCTTGTCTTCAGGCAGCCCAGCGGAACCGACACGTGGGTCAGTAACCGGAATCCATGACAGAGATACTCCAGCTGTTTCTGAAGCGGTGTAGTCAAATCGCGAGCCATCGAGGTCACCAGCGATGAGTTCCTGCAGCTTCGCTACAGGGGTGAACTTCCAGTCGAGTTCACGACCGGTAACCGCGTCAAAATCGGCTGGATTAGTCGATTTCGGGCGCGCAGAACGAACTTGTACGGGAACAGTCACTTAGCCCACGGATCCTTCCATGCCGATTTCAATCAGCTTGTTGAGCTCGAGTGCATATTCCATGGGAAGTTCACGAGAGATGGGCTCAATGAATCCACGAACAATCATGGCCATTGCTTCGTCTTCTGCCATACCGCGGCTCATCAGATAGAAGAGCTGGTCTTCACTGACCTTGGAGACAGTTGCCTCGTGGCCGAGTTGAACGTCATCGACACGAATGTCGATAGCAGGGTAGGTATCAGAACGAGACTGAGTGTCCACCAAAAGCGCATCACAACGAACGGTGTTCGCAGAGTTGTGGGCATTGGCATCGATACGGATTTCACCGCGGTAACCGGCACGGCCACCACCACGAGCAATCGACTTAGAGACGATTGAGCTCTGCGTGTTAGGAGCCATGTGAATCATCTTGGCGCCAGCGTCTTGGTGCTGTCCGGGACCTGCGAAAGCAATGGAGAGAGTCTCACCCTTTGCACCTTCACCGACCAAGTAGACCGAGGGGTACTTCATGGTGACCTTGGAACCGAGGTTTCCATCAATCCACTCCATGGTTGCGCCCTCGTGCGCAATCGCACGCTTGGTGACCAGGTTGTAGACGTTGTTGGACCAGTTCTGGATGGTGGTGTAGCGAACGCGGGCGTTCTTCTTCACAATAATTTCCACCACAGCAGAGTGCAGAGAGTCGCTCTTGTAGATCGGTGCTGTACATCCTTCGATGTAGTGCACGTAGCTTCCCTCGTCAGCAATGATGAGGGTGCGCTCGAACTGACCCATGTTTTCCGTGTTGATACGGAAGTAGGCCTGGAGAGGAATCTCGACGTGTACACCGGGGGGCACGTAGACGAAGGATCCGCCCGACCACACCGCAGTATTGAGTGCAGCGAACTTGTTGTCTCCCGAAGGGATGACGGTGCCGAAGTATTCTTCGAAGAATTCGGGGTGCTCTTTCAGAGCAGTGTCGGTGTCCATGAAGATGACACCTTGGCGCTCAAGCTCTTCGTTGATCTGGTGGTAAACCACTTCAGATTCGTACTGTGCTGCCACACCCGCAACGAGTCGCTGACGTTCTGCCTCAGGAATACCCAGCTTTTCGTAGGTGTCCTTGATTTCATCGGGGAGGTCTTCCCAAGTTTGGGCTTGACGTTCCGTTGAACGGACAAAGTACTTGATGTTGTCGAAGTGAATACCGGAGAGATCTGCACCCCAGTTAGGCATGGGCTTACGGCCAAAGATTTCATACGCCTTCAAGCGCATCTTGAGCATCCACTCGGGCTCAGACTTCAGCCCAGAGATGTCCGAAACGACTTCAGCACTGATGCCTCGGCGAGCGCTTGCTCCAGCCGCATCTTTATCGTGCCAACCGAATTCATACTGACCAATGCCCTCAAGTTCGGGCCGGTCAATCAGGATGTCTGACATGGCACTCTTCCTTACGAATCTAGACTGAGAAGAGAACGCACGAACTGTCGCGAAAACCGCGGCAATCTCGCATGTTCTCGCCCTCGAGATATCGGCTTACGCACGATCACATTGAACTTACTTAGCCTAGCCTTACTTCATTAGTAAAGACAGGGTAAATAAGTTCTTCCTGAGCGAACAACAACTATTCACCAAAGGATTATTCCCATCGTGAGAACACTTATCGACTGGTTCCCCACCACGGTTGACCGTAAGGTCCGTATCGCAGCGTGGGTAACGCTGGTTGTTCAGACGTTGATTGTCGTCACAGGTGGCGCTGTACGCCTTACCGCCAGTGGCTTAGGCTGCCCCACCTGGCCCACCTGCACCGAAGACTCCTTGGTGAACACCCCCGAGATGGGTATTCACGGCATTATCGAATTTGGTAACCGCCTCCTGACCTTCCTGCTGGTCATTGTCGCGATTGTGACGTTTGCCCTCATTCTGCGCATGCGTAAACAACGTCGTGACTTGTTCTGGCTGACTCTGCTGATCGGCTTAGGTATCCCTACCCAGGCTGTCATCGGAGGTATCTCTGTACTTACTCAGCTGAACCCCTATGTTGTCGGCCTGCACTTCATCGTCTCGATCGCCATGGTTGTGCTGTCGACTGTCCTGGTCTTCAACGCATACAACGGCAATGGCCCCTGGACCTGCGCTGTCTCCGGGGTCACCATCACATTTGCGTGGATGATGGCATCGTTCCAATTCATCACCATTTGTGTAGGCGTGCTCACTACTGGGTCTGGACCACACGCAGGTGATGCTGAGGCTCCCCGTAATGGCCTCAACAGCGAACTGCTGCAACACATCCACTCCTACCCCGCATATATCGCCGTGGGACTAGCTGCGGTCACACTGTTTCTTGCCATCCGCCATAAATCGGCGGCTCTTCGCATTGCTGTGATCGCGCTCTTGGCCGTCAACGCAGCACAAATCATGGTGGGTATTGCTCAATCACGCATGGGACTGCCTGAGCTCCTGGTGGGGCTGCACATGCTCCTGGCATGCTTGGTCACCATTGCAGTGACAAATGTGCTGCTGAACCTGCGGAAGCCAGTCAGCTAGCAGTTCTGCTCAGCTAGAAAGGCAGCAGAGCATCAATGGCTACCGCAAGGAATATCAGCGATAAGTAGCCATTGGAGAAGTGGAACAAGCGCATGGGCTTGGGATCTTCATCGCGCAGCGCTCGTGAGTAAAGCATGTGGCTTTCTGCCAAGAACCAAATACCTGACACGGTCGCAATAGCTGTGTACACCCAACCCATGTGACCGATGGGCACGAGGAGCAAGGTTGCTGCAAAGGTTGCCCAGGCATAAAGAACAATCTGAAGCCCCACGGTGACACGTCCACGCACCACGGTGAGCATGGGAACGTTGGCGTTCTTGTAGTCCTCGCGGTAACGCCAGGACAGAGGCCAGTAGTGCGGTGGCGTCCACAAGAAGATGATGAGGAACAGAACGACAGGAGTCCAGGTCAGCGAACCGGTGACTGCAGCCCAGCCTATGAGCACGGGGAAACCACCGGCAGCACCGCCCCAGACAATGTTCTGTGGGGTGCGGCGCTTGAGTACCAGGCTGTAAATGATGACGTAGAAGGCAATAGCTGAGACGGAGAGTGAAGCAGCCAACACATTCGTAAAGAGCAAGAACCACACTGTGGAGATGATTGCTAATGCCCAGGCGAAAACGATCGCTTCACGGTCAGAGATTTCACCTGTGACGAGAGGGCGGCCCTTGGTGCGGTTCATCACACGATCGATATCGCGGTCGATGTAGCAGTTGAAGGTTCCGGCAGAACCGGCGCTCATCATGCCGCCGAGGAGAACGACGAGAACCAGCCACAGGTTGGGAATGCCCTCCTGAGCCAAAAACATGGTCGGAATGGTCACTGCGAGAAGCAGTTCCATCACGCGAGGCTTAGTCAGCGAAACATACGCCGCAACTTTGCGCTTAAAACCGACCTTGGACACCGCTGTGGTGCCAGATTCGGAAGCGTTCATAAGTCCTCAAGTGATGAGTGCGCGAGAGCCTCAAGTCTACGGGAGGTAAAGGTTCGACATATGGCACGTTCCCCGCCAGCGTAAGCCTGCGCACGCCTATACTTAGAGGAGCCGTTATTCGGCGTGCATGGCTGTAATTTCCAGTCATCGTAATTTCTCCCTCACCTCCCCCGCGGTAATACGGAAGGCCGATACAAACATGGCGCAGCTCGACTGGTCCGAACTAGACAACAAGGCAGTTGACACCGCGCGTGTTCTCGCCGCAGACGCAGTCGAGAAGGTGGGTAACGGCCACCCCGGAACCGCGATGAGCCTCGCTCCTGCCGCCTACTTACTGTGGAACAAGGTCATGCGCCGCGACCCTCTGGATGACCAGTGGATTGGCCGCGACCGCTTCATTCTTTCTGTGGGCCACTCCTCGCTCACTCAGTACGTTCAGCTCTACTTGAATGGTTATGGCCTCGAGCTCGATGACCTCAAGGCATTGCGCACCTGGGGCTCACTGACCCCTGGCCACCCCGAATACGGCCACACCAAGGGTGTGGAAATCACCACTGGCCCCCTGGGTCAGGGTCTGGCATCTGCCGTTGGTTTTGCTTACGCCTCTCGCTTCGAGCGCGGTCTGTTTGACCCCAACGCAGCCGCAGGTAAGAGCCCTTTCGATCACTTCGTCTATGTCATTGCCGGTGACGGTGACCTTCAAGAGGGTGTCACCGCTGAAGCTTCCTCGCTTGCTGGCCACCAGCAGCTGGGTAACCTCATCGCGATCTACGACTCGAACCAGATCTCGATCGAAGATGACACCACCATTGCCTTCACCGAGGATGTCGCCAAGCGTTACGAGTCCTATGACTGGCATGTCCAGACTGTGGACTGGAAGAAGACCGGTGTCTACGTTGAGGACGTAGCCGCTCTCAACGACGCTATCGAGGCAGCCAAGGCTGTTACTGACAAGCCTTCACTCATCATCCTCAAGACCATCATTGGTTGGCCTTCGCCTAAGAAGCAGAACACCGGAAAGATTCACGGTTCTGCTCTCGGGGCAGATGAACTCAAGGGTCTCAAGGAAGTTCTTGGCTTCGATCCCGAGCAGAGCTTCCAGGTTGCCGACGAGGTTATCGAGCACACCCGCAAGGCAGTGACCAAGGGTGCTGCTGAGCGCGCCGAATGGCAGAAGAGCTTCGACGCTTGGGCTGCAGCTAACCCTGAGAACAAGAAGCTTCTCGACCGCCTCGAAGCTGGCCAGCTTCCAGACGGCGTCGAGGCAGCACTTCCCGTCTTCGAAGGCGGCACTGAAGTGTCCACCCGTGCAGCATCCGGCAAGGTGCTCAACGCTCTGGGTGCAGTTATCCCCGAGCTCTGGGGTGGTTCTGCTGACCTCGCTGAGTCCAACAACACCACGCTAGAAGGCTCTAAGTCCTTCGTTCCTGCACAGTGGTCAACCCACGAGTGGACTGGTGACAACTACGGTCGCGTTCTCCACTTCGGTATCCGCGAGCACGCCATGGGCGCCATCTTGAACGGTATTGCCTTGCACGGCAAGACCCGCGCATACGGTGGAACCTTCCTCATCTTCAGCGACTACATGCGCCCTGCTGTGCGCCTGGCAGCCCTCATGAAGGTGCCTTCGATCTTCGTCTGGACCCACGACTCTGTGGCTCTCGGTGAAGACGGCCCCACTCACCAGCCCATTGAGCAGCTCGCCACCTTGCGCGCTATTCCTGAGCTGGATGTGGTTCGCCCCGCAGACGCCAACGAAGTTGCCTACGCCTGGAAGACCATCCTCGAGCGCCGCAACGGACCAGCTGGTATTGCACTGACTCGTCAGAACATTCCAGTTTTCACTCGCGGAGAAGGTGCTGCTTCCGGCGACACCTTTGCTCACGCCCGTGAGACCGCCAAGGGTGCCTACACACTCGTGGACGCAGCCAACGGCAAGCCTGACGTCATCTTCATCGCCACCGGTTCTGAAGTTCAGCTTGCTGTTGCCGCTCGCGAACAGCTTGCAAGCGAAGGCATCCACGCCCGCGTGGTGTCAGTTCCTTGCCTCGAGTGGTTCTACGAGCAGCCTGCGGCATACCAAGAGAGCGTTCTTCCAGCAGCAGTGAAGGCTCGCGTCTCCATTGAGGCAGGCCTGTCATTGACCTGGGACAAGATTGTCGGTACTGCCGGTCGCAGCGTCTCGATCGAACACTTCGGTGCATCAGCTGATTACAAGACCCTGTTCACCAAGTTCGGCATCACCACCGATGCCGCTGTCGCTGCTGCGAAGGAATCAATCGCAGCTCAGTAACACTTCACTCAGGGTCAGAAACAACTTCTCTGGCCCCGAGTTACAACTTCACACACACCACAACCAGATCCGCTCCCCTTACTAACTGGAGAATCAACGTTCATGTCGAACACCCCCACCGCACAACTGTCCGCAGCCGGCGTCAGCATTTGGCTCGATGACCTTTCCCGTGAGCGCATCACCTCTGGCAACCTTCAGGCACTCATTGCTCAGAAGAACGTAGTGGGCGTCACGACCAACCCCACCATCTTCGCTGGCGCCCTCACCAACGGTGAGAGCTATGCAGCACAGGTCAAGAAGCTCGCAGCTGCGGGTGCAGATGCAGAGGCAGCAGTCTTCGACATCACAACCGATGACGTTGCAGATGCCTGCGACATCTTCCGTGGTGTTTACGACGCAACCCAGGGTGTTGACGGCCGCGTTTCTATCGAGGTCTCCCCCACACTTGCTCACGATGCTCCTGGCACCGTGGAAGAAGCAAAGCGTCTGTGGGCAAAGGTCAACAAGCCCAACGCTCTGATAAAGATCCCCGCAACCCTTGCTGGCCTGGACGCCATCACCGAAGTTATTGGTGCGGGCATCTCGGTCAACGTGACCCTGATCTTCTCCCTCGAGCGCTACGAAGCAGTCATCAACGCCTACCTTGCAGGACTCGAAAAGGCGCAGGCTAACGGCCACGACCTTTCGCAGATCCACTCAGTTGGTTCATTCTTCGTTTCTCGCGTGGACTCCGAGGTAGACAACCGACTCAACGCCATTGGCACACCTGAAGCTCTGGCTTTGAAGTCCAAGGCTGGTCTTGCTAACGCTCGCCTGGCTTATGAACTCTTCGAGGACATGTTTGACACTGAGCGCGCAGCAGCACTGCTGGCCAACGGTGCCAACGTGCAGCGTCCCCTCTGGGCATCCACCGGAGTCAAGGACCCTGCCCTCCCCGACACTCTCTACGTGACCGAACTGGTTGCTGCAGGCATCGTGAACACCATGCCTGAAAAGACTCTGGATGCCACCTTCGACCACGGTGTGGTCACCGGTGACACCATCACCCCCAACTACGCAGACTCCAAGGCTGTCTTTGCAGCACTTGCAGCTGTCGGAGTCGACTTCCAGGACGTCACCAACGTCCTCGAGTCTGAGGGTGTTTCCAAGTTCATCATCTCGTGGGGCGAACTCCTCGAGACCGTCAACACCGCTTTGGCTGGAGCATAAATGTCATTCCGCATCAAAGTATCTGGAGCTGCAGAAGCAGCTGTTGAGAAGCACGTTCCTCAGCTCGTTGCTGACCTCGTAGCTTCCAGCATCACTGCTCAGGACCCCGCACTCTGGGGCAAGGCTGCCGAGGCAGAATCGGCTATCCGACTGGGCTGGACAGAGTCTGTGTCCATCTCTCGTCCCCTCGTGGCAGAGATTGAGGCTCTGCGCGATGAACTGCGTGCCCAGGGCATCAACCACATTGTCTTAGGTGGCATGGGTGGCTCCTCACTGGCTCCTGAAGTCATCACTGCAACCATGCAGGCTGATCTTACTGTTCTGGACTCCACCGAGCCTGGCCAGATTAAGGCAGCAATCACCGACCGCCTGCACACCACTGCCGTGGTGATTTCCAGCAAGTCCGGTGGCACCGTCGAGACTGACAGCCAAAAGCGCATCTACGAAGCAGCTTTCGCGGCAGTAGGTATCGACCCTCTCGAGCGCATCATCATCGTGACCGACCCAGGTTCTCCCTTGGACAAGTCCGCTCGTGAAGCTGGTTACCGCGTCTTCAACGCAGACCCCAACGTGGGCGGTCGCTTCTCGGCCCTGACTGCTTTTGGTCTGGTTCCATCTGGTCTTGCTGGTGTGGACATTGCTGAGCTTCTCAATGAAGCCGAAGCAATCTCCCTGGATCTCGCTGTTGACCAGCCTGAGAACCCCGGTCTGATTCTTGGTGCAGCAATTGCGGGCACCTCGCCCCTGAAAAACAAGCTGGCACTCGTCACCGATG
Source organism: uncultured Aurantimicrobium sp. (assembly GCF_936931525.1). GTDB lineage: Bacteria > Actinomycetota > Actinomycetes > Actinomycetales > Microbacteriaceae > Aurantimicrobium. The sequence goes on along the minus strand of NZ_CAKZII010000132.1, from coordinate 9,489 downwards.
GCACTCACCTTGTTGGTTTCCCCGACTGGGCTGAACAGCTCATTGCTGAATCCACCGGTAAGGAAGGAACAGGAATCCTTCCTGTTGTTCTCGACGTCGTCTCCCCTGAGCTTTCTGCAGGTTATGCAGATGTTCAGGTTCTGCGCCTGGTCGATGACGCTCACGAATTCCACCTGCTCAACCGCGACAAGCACGAAGGTGAAATCCTTGTCTCGGGAACTTTAGGCGCCATGTTCATGGTGTTTGAGTATGCAACTGCTGTTGCAGGCCGTTTGCTGGGAATCAACCCCTTCGACCAGCCCGATGTGGAATCGGCCAAGATTGCTGCTCGTGCACTTCTGGATAACCGTCCAGCTCCCACCGAACCACTCTTTGTCGAAAAGGGCATCGAAGTTCGCGCTCACGGAAGCATCGGCGATGCCAAGACAGTTCGGGAAGCGATCACTGCCGTGCTCGAACAGCTCCCTGCAGATGGTTACGTCTCCGTTCAGGCTTACGTGGACCGTGCAAACTACCCTCAGCTTCACGGTGTTCGCGACCTCGTCGCAGCTCGTGCTGGTCGCCCCGTGACCTTCGGTTGGGGACCTCGCTTCCTGCACTCCACCGGCCAGTTCCACAAGGGCGGCCCAGCAGTGGGTGTCTTCATCCAGATTCTTCAGGCACCAGACGGTGACGTAGTCATCCCTGAGCGCCCCTTCAGCTTCGGTCAGCTCATTGCTGCCCAGGCTGCTGGTGATGCCAACGTTCTGGCCGACCACGGTCGTCCCGTTCTGACCCTCACTTTGACTAACCCCAACACTGAACTCGAACACCTGTTCGCAGCCTTCAACTAAAGGACCTTCATGTCACCTGTTGACATCACTCCGGAGAACAACCCTCTCCGCGTTGCCGAAGACCGTCGACTGAACCGCATCGCAGGCCCCTGTGGTCTGGTGCTGTTCGGTGTGACCGGTGACTTGGCACGTAAGAAGCTCATGCCTGCGGTTTATGACCTCGCAAACCGTGGTCTTCTTCCTCCCGGCTTCGCACTGGTGGGCTTTGCCCGCCGCGACTGGGAAGACGAAGACTTCGCTCAGATTGTGCATGACTCGGTCAAGCAGTATGCCCGCACTGAGTTCCGCGAGGAAGTCTGGGACCAGCTGGCTAAGGGTATTCGCTTTGTTCAGGGTGAATTCAACGATGACAAGGCCTTTGATCGCCTGAAGAAGACCATTGCCGAGCTGGACGAGAAGCGTGGAACCATGGGCAACCATGCGTTCTATCTCTCCGTTCCTCCCCGCTCCTTCCCTGAGGTTGTATCTCAGCTCAAGCGTGCTGGTCTCGCGGATGAAGTCGAAGGCCAGTGGCGCCGCGTAGTCATTGAGAAGCCATTTGGTAGTGACCTCAAGACTGCTCGTGAACTCAACAAGGTCGTCGAATCTGTGTTCCCAGCAGACTCAATCTTCCGCATTGACCACTATCTCGGCAAAGAGACCGTTCAGAACATCCTGGCTTTGCGCTTTGCAAACCAGCTTTTTGAACCTCTCTGGAACGCAGAGCATGTCGACCATGTTCAGATCACCATGGCTGAAGACATTGGTGTGGGTGGCCGTGCTGGCTACTACGACGGCATTGGTGCTGCTCGCGACGTGATTCAGAACCACCTCCTTCAACTTCTGGCATTGACCGCAATGGAAGAACCCATTTCCTTCGATGCGCAAGATCTGCGTGCAGAGAAGGAAAAGGTTCTTGCTGCAGTGCGTTTGCCAGAAAATCTGGCCGAAGCAACAGCCCGCGGACAATATGCCAGTGGCTGGCAAGGCGGCGAAGAAGTTGTCGGCTTCTTGGACGAAGAGGGCATGAACCCTCAGTCCGTGACCGAAACCTATGCAGCCATGCGCCTCGACATCGGAACCCGCCGTTGGGCTGGAGTTCCCTTCTATCTCCGTGCCGGCAAGCGTCTGGGACGCCGCGTGACCGAGATTGCCGTGGTGTTCAAGCGAGCACCTCAGTACTTGTTCGCAGACCACCAAACTTCTGCCCTAGGTCAGAACGCACTCGTGATCCGTGTTCAGCCCGATGAGGGTGTAACTATCCGTTTCGGCTCAAAGGTCCCTGGTGCCGGTATGCAGGTGCGCGATGTGACCATGGACTTCGGTTACGGCCACGCCTTCACCGAAGCCAGCCCCGAAGCATATGAACGTCTCATCTTGGACGTTTTGCTCGGCGATCCTCCCCTGTTCCCCCGCCACGAAGAGGTGGAACTGAGCTGGAAGATCCTCGACCCCATCGAAGAATTCTGGGAGACCCAAGGACAGCCTGAGCAATATGCTCCAGGAACCTGGGGTCCTGCCTCTGCCGATGCCCTCATGGCCCGTGACGGCCGCGTTTGGAGACGTCCATGATCCTCGAACTCCCTGACACCACCACCGCCAAGGTTGCCAAGGAACTGGTCAACCTCCGCGAAGAAGGTGGCGCTGTTGCGCTTGGTCGTGTTCTCACCCTTCTCATCTCCACCACCATTGGTGAAGAAGAAGAGGCGATTGCCGCGGCAAATGAAGCATCTCGCGAGCACCCCATGCGCGTCATTGTTCTCTCGGTGATTGAACCTGAACACTCCATTTCCAACCGTCTCGACGCGGAAGTTCGCGTCGGTGGTGACGCAGGAGCCAGTGAAGTAATTGTCCTGCGCGCCTATGGTCAAGTTGGCTCTGATGAACAGGGCTTGGTAACAGGTTTACTTCTTCCCGACACCCCAGTCGTGGCATGGTGGCCTGGCGCAGCACCTGAAAAGGTTTCTGAGTCTCCACTGGGCAAGATTGCGCAGTGCCGCATCACCGATGCGGCTGCGCAAGCAGATCCCATCGAAGCTCTTGGAGACCTTTCCAAAACATATGCCCCTGGCGATGCTGACTTCGCCTGGACAAGGTTGACTCTCTGGCGCACACAACTCGCTGCTGTGTTGGACCAGCCACCTTATGAACCCATCACTGAAGCTCACGTGACTTCTACCCCCGACTTCCCTTCGGCGAAGATGCTGGCCGCGTGGCTGCAACTGCAACTCGGTGTTCCCGTCTCGTGCGATCTCACCCACACTGGCCTCAGCTGGGGCGGTATTCACGGTGTTCGCTTAGTTCGCCCTTCGGGTGATATCGAGCTGACTCGTATTGAGCCTTCCGTTGCACGTCTGAAGCAGCCCAGCCAGCCCACCCATGAGATTGCAATGCCTCGTCGAAGCCTTCGTGACTGCTTGTCTGAGGAACTGCGTCGCCTTGACCCCGATGAGGTCTATGGCCGCGTTGTGACCGAAGGTTTGCCCCAGATCATTGTGACTGCCAAGTGAGCGATGAAACCACGCTTGAGGCGTATGCAGACAAGCAAGAGCTCATCGACAACATTGATGAGATCTTCGAGGAAGCCGTCAAAGAACTTCTTGTTGAACAGCCCGCTGTTCACGTTGTTTTGACCGGTGGAACAGTCGGAATCGCACTTTTGGAGAACATTGACCCCAGTAACAAGCTGGATTGGTCACGCATTCACCTGTGGTGGGGCGACGAACGTTTCGTTCCTGCTGGTCACGCTGACCGTAATGAAGGTCAGGCAACAGCAGCTCTCATCCACCGTCTGCCCATTCCAGCTGAGAACGTTCACCGCATGCCTGCCTCTGATGCAGGAATGACGCTCGATGAGGCAGTAGACGCCTATGACGATGAACTGGCCAAGTACTGGCCAGAACTTCCTGAGTTCGACATCACGTTCTTAGGTGTGGGTCCCGATGCGCACATCGCCAGCTTGTTCCCTGGTTTGGAAGGCATCGAAGTCGATGACCGTGCTGTGATTGCCGTGCGCAACTCCCCCAAGCCACCGGCAGAACGCATCAGTCTGACTCTTCCAGCACTCAATAACTCCAAGAACGTCTGGATCGTCGCCTCTGGCGAAGACAAGGCAGATGCGATCTATGCCGCATTCACCTCTGAAAGTGCCTCAGAAGCGCCTGTGAGCGCCGTTGAGGGCATTGAAGAGACCGTGTTCTTCACCGACGAGGCAGCAGCAGCTCGCCTCATTGACGAAGACTAGCTAGCGCAGCCTGCTCGAAGCAGGAATGTGGAGAGCACCGTCGCGATAGCTCACACCCTCGAGGCTTTTCACAACGACGTTTACGTCAGTATCCAGCGCAACTTTGGTCACACCAATGACCTGTGCCACACCTGCAGCAACACCTGCCTGAATACCAGCAGCCGCATCTTCAAAGACAATGCACTCCCCTGGCGCTAACCCTAGGTTCTGCGCTCCGCGCAGATAGGGATCCGGGTGAGGCTTACCAAGCTCCACGTCTTCAGAAGACACCAACTCGGCAGGAACGGGCAAACCAGCTGCACAGAGTCGTGCAGCACCGAGGCGAGGGTTGGCGGAGGTGCAGACAGTCCACATTCCGGGAGCGAGTGAGGTGAGGAGCTCAACAGCACCAGGCAGTGGCTTGGTCAGGCTGGAAGAGTCCTGCTCAAGCTGGTGGATATAGGCAACAGCTTCGTCATAGATGTCATCCGAGACATGCCTTCGGACCATGTCCTCTGCGCGGATCCCTGCATTCGAGCGATCGCTCCAGTCAAAATCCGGTGCAAACTTCTTTGACCACGCATCCCAAGCCTCAACCGCAGCACCGTGACTGTCCACGAGGACACCGTCATTGTCGAAGAGCAGACCAGATACTGGAATGACAAGATCAGTCATGAAACTCCTTCGAGGCGTGGGGAAAGAAAAATATAGCCCCTGATTTCTCAGGGGCTATATGAAAGTTACTTGGTGGGCTTGACCGTTCCGCGGCGAACGCGGAGCTGGTGAAGAGCATCTTCGAGAATCTGCTCAGCCTCTTCTTCGGTGCGACGTTCCTTCACATAGGCAAGGTGAGTCTTGTAAGGCTCAAGCTTGGCTAGCTCAGGTGGGTTTGCCTTGTCGCGACCTGCGGGAAGACCGGACTGTGGGCAGTCGATGATCTCAGGAATTTCTTCCTCAGGCAGGTTAGCTGCGAAGTAACGTACTGTCTCGTTACCGAGAGCATCCCAGTAAGAGATAGCAATACGTTCTGCGTGAATACCGTGATCTTGTTCTCCCATGGGTCCCGCGCCAACGCGCGAGCCACGGATTGCACTTCCGCCGGATGCCATAGTTATGCTCCTTGGAACTTAGTAATGAGGCCCAGCAGGATGATGCAAGTAATCCAGATCAGGCCCAAAATGATGGTGATGCGGTTGAGGTTACGCTCAGCCACACCAGAGGATCCCAGAGTCGAGCTCATGCCGCCACCGAACATATCGGAGACGCCGCCACCGCGACCCTTGTGAAGGAGGATCAGCAGGGTGAGGAGCAGGCTCGTGATGCCGAGCAGCACCTGCAGAACAATCTGAAGAATTTCCATAGCTACAGTCTACCCGACTAGATAACGTGCTTCTGGAAACGAGCAATGCTCGAGAACTCAGCAACGTCAAGGCTGGCACCACCGACGAGAGCACCGTCGATGTTGGGCTGACGCATGAAACCAGCGATGTTGTTGGCCTTGACCGAACCGCCGTAAAGAATGCGAGTGCGCTGCGCGGCAGCGTCACCCAGAACTTCTCCCAGTGCCACGCGAATTGCAGCACAGACAGCTTCTGCCTGCTCTTCGGTAGCAACCTTGCCGGTGCCAATAGCCCAGACAGGTTCGTAAGCGATCACGATGTCTGCATCCTGAGAGACGCCCTCGAGAGACTTCTTCAGCTGAGCCACAGGAACAGCAGAAGGACCAAACTCTTCGAGCTCTGCTTCGGTTTCTCCTACGCACAGAACAGGAACGACACCGTGCTTGAGTGCAGCCTTGACCTTGTTGCCCACGATCTCGTCGTTCTCACCGTGATACTGGCGACGCTCTGAGTGACCAATGATCACATAAGAGCAACCCAGTGCCTTAAGGAAGCCACCAGGAATTTCACCGGTGTAGGCACCTGAGTCGTGCATGGAAATGTCCTGTGCACCGTAAGCGAGTTCGAGCTTGTCTGCTTCAACCAGGTTCTGCACCGAACGAATGTCGGTGAAGGGTGGGAAGACCGAAACTTCAACGTCGGTGTACTTGTGGTTGGCGTCTTTGAGGGTCCACGCCAGCTTCTGCACGAAGGCGATTGCCTGGAGGTGATCCAGGTTCATCTTCCAGTTACCCGCGATGAGCGGGGTACGAGTGTTTACCATCCGAGGACCTCCAGGCCAGGTAGACGCTTGCCCTCGAGGAATTCGAGGCTAGCTCCACCACCGGTTGAAATGTGACCGAACTGGTCATCTGCGAAACCAAGAATGCGCACAGCAGCAGCTGAGTCGCCGCCACCAACAACGCTGAGGCCGTCGACTTCAGTCAGTGCCTGAGCAATTGCGCGGGTGCCTTCGGCGAAGGCGGGAATTTCAAACACACCTGCAGGGCCATTCCAGAACACTGTCTTGGATGCCTTGATCTGCTCAGCGAATGCTTTGCCGGTGTCGGGTCCAATGTCGAGGCCCATCCCGGTTGCACCAAAAGCAGTGTCTTCCAGGGCGTCTGCAGGAGCAATGACGTGCTCTGCATCAGCGCCAAACTTACTGGCCATCACGATGTCGGTGGGAAGAATGATCTTCACGCCACGAGCTTCGGCATCTGCGATGTAACCGCGAACGGTGTCGAGCTGGTCAACCTCAAGCAGGCTGGCACCGACTTTGTAGCCCTGAGCAGCGAGGAAGGTGAAGACCATGCCACCGCCAACCAGGATGGTGTCCACGCGAGGAAGCAGGTGGGAAATCACACCGAGCTTGTCGGAAACCTTAGAGCCACCGAGAACAACCGTGTAGGGGCGCTCGGGCTTTTCGGTGAGGCGATCGAGAACATCGAGTTCAGTCTCGATGAGCAGACCTGCTGCGCTGGGAACCAGCTTGGCCAGGTCGTAGACAGAAGCCTGCTTGCGGTGAACAACGCCGAAACCGTCGGAGACGAGAACGTCACCGAGCTCGGCGAGCTGAGCAGCAAAAGCGCCACGCTCTGCTTCGTCCTTGGCGGTCTCCCCTGGGTTGAAACGCAGGTTCTCGAGAACAGCAATCTGGCCATCAGCCAGAGCAGAAACCGTGGCCGTTGCCGAGTCACCGACGGTGTCGGTAGCGAAAGCAACGGGCTTGCCGAGCAATTCACCGAGGCGAGTTGCTGCGGGTTCGAGGCTGTACTTAGCCTCGGGTGCTCCGTCAGGACGCCCGAGGTGGCTCATCACCACAACACGGGCGCCCTGATCGAGCAGAGCGTTCAACGTTGGCAGCGACGCACGGATACGTCCGTCGTCGGTAATCACACCATCCTTGAGCGGGACGTTGAGGTCACAACGGACCAAAACACGCTTGCCAGCAAGCGAACCGAGTGAGGAAAGGGTGCGAAGTGCCATATTGACTTTCTTTCTTTAGAGCTGTTCGCCGACGTACTCAGTCAGGTCGACGAGACGGTTGGAGTAACCCCACTCGTTGTCGTACCAGCTGGAGATCTTGACCTGGTTGCCCAGAACACGCAGCAGACCAGCGTCGAAGATCGACGAGTGTGGGTCGGTCACGATGTCGCTAGAAACGATCTCGTCTTCGGTGTACTTGAGGATGCCCTTGAGGTGACCCTCTGCAGCAGCCTTGAATGCAGCCTTGACCTGCTCCTCGGTAACTGGCTTCTCCACCTGGATGGTGAGGTCAGTGATCGAACCAGTTGGTACGGGTACGCGCAGTGCGAAACCGTCGAGCTTGCCGTTGAGCTCAGGCAGAACCTTACCGATGGTCTTTGCTGCACCAGTGGAGGAAGGAACAATGTTGATTGCTGCAGCACGTGCACGGCGCAGGTCAGAGTGAGGACCATCCTGAAGGTTCTGGTCAGCAGTGTATGCGTGAACAGTGGTCATCAGACCGGTGATGATGCCGAATTCCTTGTCAAATACCTGCACGAGAGGTGCGAGGCAGTTGGTGGTGCACGACGCGTTCGAGATGACGTGGTCAGTAGCCGCGTTGTACTTCTCGTTGTTGACGCCCATGACGAAGGTGGGGATGTCGTTGCCGGTAGGAGGAGCAGAGATCAGAACCTTCTTGGCGCCAGCAGCGATGTGCTTGCCAGCAGAAGCGCTGTCAGTGAAGCGACCGGTGGACTCGATAACGACGTCAACACCGAGCTTGCCCCAGCCGAGGTCAGCGGGGTCGCGCTCTGCGAGCACCTTGATCTTCTTGCCGTTGACGATGATGTTCTCGTCATCGTGCGATACGTCTGCATCCAGACGACCAGTTACCGAGTCATACTTCAGCAGGTGTGCGAGCACCTTGGTGTCGCTGAGGTCGTTGACGGCAACAATTTCAATGTCTGCGCCCTGTGCGAGTGCAGCACGGAAGTAGTTACGTCCGATACGGCCGAAACCGTTGATTCCAACTTTGACAGTCACTTCGTCTCCAAGTGATGTTAGGGAGCGAAATGCTCCAATGGTGGGGATGGTGGAGGGAGGGTGTTACTTATTTCTGAAAAACCAGTAGGAACGGGTGCCCCGAAAAGATTCGAGACACCCGTTGTCAACTACTAAGAGAATAGCAGGACGCTGGATGCGCCCTTGCGTGCAGCGTCGAAACGCGCCGAAACATCAGCCCAGTTGATGATGTTCCAGAATGCGGTGACGTAGTCACCCTTCACGTTCTTGTAGTCCAGGTAGAAGGCGTGCTCCCACATGTCGAGCATGAGCAGAGGAATGGTTCCTGCTGCAATGTTGCCCTGCTGGTCATAGAGCTGCTCAATGATGAGGTTCTTGCCGAGTGCATCCCATGCCAGGAATGCCCAGCCGGAGCCCTGCAGACCTAGTGCGACAGCGTTGAACTGTGCCTTGAAAGCATCGAAAGATCCGAAGAACTCATCGATTGCTGCTGCAAGTTCGCCGGTGGGGCGCTCTTCAGAACCTGGGGTTAAGTTCTTCCAGAAGATGGAGTGGTTGGTGTGACCACCAAGGTGGAATGCAAGGTCCTTCTGGAGCTTGTTGATGTTGGCGAAGTCGTTCTTCTCACGTGCTTCGGCAAGCTTCTCGAGCGCAGTGTTTGCGCCGTCAACGTATGCCTTGTGGTGCTTGCTGTGGTGGAGCTCCATGATGGTTGCGCTGATGTGTGGTGCGAGAGCTGCGTAGTCGTAATCCAGCTCGGGCAGTGTGTAGTTTGCCACTTAGGTGTTCTCCTTAGAACGTGCGGTTGGGTCTTACTGTGTGTAACCGTCTCGGCTTCAAGTTTATTGCCGAAATCGGGTGGTTTTTCTGGGAGTTAGGCGTCAATATCGTCAGGGACAGCTGATTCAGTGCCCGGAACACCCAGGTCCTGCGCCCGTTTGTCAGCCATGGCCAGCAAACGGCGAATACGGCCAGCGACGGCATCCTTAGTCATCGGAGGATCAGCGTGGTGTCCGAGCTCATCCAGGCTGGCATCACGGAAGTTCAAACGCAGTTCCCCTGCGTATTTGAGGTGTTCAGGGAT
>NZ_CAKZII010000131.1 GCF_936931525.1 uncultured Aurantimicrobium sp. | reverse complement strand
GTTTGGAGTCTTCTCCAACTCAGCAACGAGGTCGTGGTAAGGCTTGCCAGCGGTGAGGATCACGCGCTTGACTGCGTTGCGGTCAAGCTGGCGTGGGTCATCCAGCACTGGCTCGAATACACCGTTAGTGAAGTCTTCAACATTGCTGGATGCGCCGCGGAGGCGGAGCATGGCCTTGGGGGTGAAGACAATCAGTGGCTTACGAGGCTTGCTGTATGCCTGGCGACGCAGCAAGTGGAAGTAAGAGGCAGGAGTCGATGGACGTGCCACAACCATATTGTCTTCAGCACAGAGCTGCAAGAAGCGCTCAATGCGTGCAGAGGAGTGATCAGGCCCCTGTCCTTCGTATCCGTGGGGGAGAAGCATGACGACGGAGGAACGCTGTCCCCACTTCTGCTCAGAAGCGGAGATGTATTCGTCGATTACTGTCTGCGCACCGTCGGCAAAGTCACCGAACTGTGCTTCCCACAGAACCAGTGCATCTTCACGCTGCACGGAGTAGCCGTACTCGTAGCCGAGAACTGCGTACTCGCTCAGGAGTGAGTCATAGATCCAGAAACGGCCCTGGTCTTCGCTGAGGTTCAGCAGAGGCAGCCATTCCTGACCGTTCTCACGGTCGTGGAAGACAGCGTGACGCTGAACGAAGGTTCCGCGGCGCACATCCTGGCCGGTGAGACGAACAGGCTTTCCTTCGAGAAGGAGAGAACCAAAGGCAAGGAGTTCACCAAAGCCCCAGTCGATGTCGCCGTTGCGGCTCATCTCAAGGCGCTTGGCAAGGAGCTGCTGGAGCTTGTTGTGAACGGTGAAGCCTGCAGGAACGTTGTTGAATGCGTCACCAATACGGTGAATGACTGAAACGTCCACACCAGTGGTGGTGGGAGCAAGAACCTCGTTGTCGAGCAGGTTGCCACCCGTCACGGTGTCATTTGCGCCGACAGTCGACATGGTTCCGGTCTGGGCAGCGTGAGTTTCAGCAAATGCTGTCTCGAGCTGGCCCTGGAAGTCACCCTGTGCCTTGTCGAACTCTTCCTGAGTGATGTCACCACGGCCAACGAGGGCTTCGGTGTAGAGGCGACGTACGGAACGCTTTGCCTCAATCAGGTTGTACATCAGTGGCTGAGTCATCGATGGGTCGTCGCCCTCGTTGTGACCGCGGCGGCGGTAGCAGACGAGGTCAATGACAACGTCCTTGTTGAAGCGCTGGCGGAATTCGAATGCCAAGCGAGCAACGCGGACTACAGCCTCGGGGTCATCGCCGTTGACGTGCCAGATAGGAGCCTGGATGGTCTTGGCAACGTCAGTTGCGTATACAGAGGTGCGTGATGCTTCGGGCAGGGTGGTGAAACCAACCTGGTTGTTGATCACGATGTGAACGGTTCCACCAATGCGGTAACCGCGCAGCTGCGACATCTGCAGACCTTCAAGAACAACACCCTGACCAGCCATAGCTGCGTCACCGTGAATCAACACGGGGAGAGTGGTGAAGGTACCGATGGGCTTGAGGTCTTGCTTGGCGCGAACGATGCCCTGAAGAACGCCGTTGACCGTCTCGAGGTGCGAAGGGTTGGCTGCCAAATAAACATTTGTGGATTTACCTGAAAGGGCAGTGAATTGACCCTTTGTTCCGAGGTGATACTTGACGTCGCCAGAACCCTGAACAGATTCTTCGCCATAGTGGCCTTCGAATTCACGGAAGATTTGGTTGTATGACTTTCCAGCGATGTTTGCCAACATGTTCAAACGTCCGCGGTGCGGCATACCAATGCAAACTTCTGGGTAGTCGCTATCAGCTGCTTCTTCCAAAATTGCATCAACCAAAGGAATTGCAGATTCGCCACCTTCTAGGCTGAAACGCTTTTGTCCAACATATTTTGTTTGCAAGAAAGTTTCGAAAGCCTCAGCTTCATTTAGTTTGTGCAAAATGCGAAGTTGTTCTTCACGATCTAGTTTCTCGTAGCCACGTTCAACGCGCTCTTGCATCCACTGACGTTGAACTGGATCAGAGAGGTGCATGTATTCGATACCGATGGTGCGGCAGTACGCATCGCGTAATACACCAAGTACTGCACGCAACTTCATGAAAGTGCGACCTGCAAATCCATCAACCGCAAATTCGCGATCTAGATCCCACAAAGTTAAACCGTGTGATGCAACGTCAAGGTCTTGATGATTGCGTTGCTTGTATTCAAGTGGGTCAACATCTGCCATCAAGTGACCGCGAACTCGGTAAGAATGAATTAGTGCATGCACTCGAGTTGTTTTGTCCACATCGCTATCGTGCGTTTGAACAATGTCGCGGGCCCAACGAATTGGTTCGTAAGGAATTCGAAGTGAACGGAAGATTTCTCCATAGAAGTCATTTTCGCCGAGCAAGTATTGGTGCACTCTGGCAAGGAAGTCGCCCGACATTGCGCCTTGAATTATGCGGTGGTCGTAGGTGCTAGTCATTGTGATGACCTTTGAAACACCTTGCTTTGCCAATACTTCTTCAGAGGTGCCTTGGAATTCAGCTGGGTAATCCATCGCGCCAACGCCGATAATCAAACCTTGTCCCTGAACAAGACGTGGAACTGAGTGAACAGTTCCGATTGTTCCTGGGTTAGTCAGCGAAACAGTT
>NZ_CAKZII010000130.1 GCF_936931525.1 uncultured Aurantimicrobium sp. | reverse complement strand
GCAGGTAGATCGAGTTCTCCACTGTGTAGCGATAGGCACGTTTTTGCTTCCAGGGAGTGACAAGGGCATAGCCAAGGACCTGTTCTCCAGGAGATACAGCAACGATGAAAGGCATCTTGAGTTTCTCAAGATAGGCAAACTTCTGCTTCCACTCTTTGAGTGTCATCTGGTCTTCATCAAAAGTGACGACACTGTTGAGCACGTAATAGTTATAGATCTCGCGAATATCTGGAAGATCTGCAGCCGTGGCTTCCCTGATTTCAAATGAGAACGGCGCTTCAGGCTCAGGCCGTTTCTGCAGATGTAACGGGAGCTGTCGTGGTTTGAGATATTCCTCGGGAAGCACGAGCCAAGCTTATCTACTAGAACAACGCGCTTTGGCTTGGGAGAGCCCAGTCAATCGGATCGTGGCCAAGTTCTGTCAGCGCCTTATTGACGCGACTAAAAGGCCTAGACCCGAAGAAACCTCGCGAGGCAGACAGGGGGCTCGGATGTGCAGACTCAATGACAACTGCATTACTCAGGAAATCCTTTGATGCAATGGCATCGTTGCCCCACAACACTGCAACCAGAGGTTTACCTTCTCTCCCATTGAGAGCACGCAGAGCTTGCTCTGTAACTTGTTCCCAGCCAATCCCACGATGGGAGCCTGCTTCCCCGGAGTGGACTGTGAGGACTCGGTTAAGTAGAAGCACACCCTGCGTGGCCCACGGGCTGAGATCTCCACTTGATGGTTGCTCAACATCAAGATCTGATTGCAGCTCCTTGAAAATGTTCTTCAAACTGCGCGGGAGTTGAGATCTTTCCGGAGCCACTGAGAAAGACAAACCAACGGCATCTCCTGGAGTTGGATAGGGATCTTGCCCAACAATGACAACCTTGATGTGTCCAAACGGGACCTTGAAAGCCCTCAAGATGTTCTGCTGCTGAGGGAAAACCTGACGTCCTGCAACGAGTTCTTGTTCAATGAACTCGGCAACAAGATCTAGAGATTCTTGCGCAGGGTTTAATGGCTCTACCCAGCTGGGGTCAATGAGACCTTGCCCAGCTAATTCCTCAAGATTGAGGGTGAACGTCATCGTGTTTGTGGGTTTCGCTCTGGTGTGATGAGTGTTCTTGTGATTTGCGGTGAACGGTCTGAATTTTCTCGCCCAGGTAGGAGACCACAGTTGCTGTCGTCGCACCCACGATGACAACGCCACCCAACATCAACAGAGAAGCATAAATGCGTCCTGTGATTGTCACCGGAATCATGTCTCCATAACCCACGGTGGTGATGGTTTCAATAGCCCACCAAACAGCGTCTCCGTAGTTCAAGATTGTGGCGCCAGGTGCATTACGTTCCGCGGCATAAACAGCCAGAGAAAGAACATAGACATACATCAAGGCAAAAGAAGAGCCGTATGCAACCAAGCGTGCACGGACCGAAGAGCCCTGGCGCCCCCGGAAGAACCGAAGCCTAGATAAATACATCAACAGCAAGAAAGGTCGCGTGAACGGGATGGCCATGGAAATCAGGTCAATGACGTTTCGCTTGAAATAGATGCGCTTATTGGTTGAAAGTGTGAGTCGAACAAAGTAGTCAATGATGAACAGCAACCAGATAAGACCCAAGGTGAGGAGGATGTACTTATCTACGCCCTGGGTAAAAACCTCATCGTTGAGGATCAGAACGGAATATCCCAGCAAGAAGATAAAGGACAGGAAGATGAAAGGCAGGGTGGTGTATTTCTCCCACACAATTTCTTTCGGGCTTCTGGTGTCTTCTACAAGAACGCCTGCGGCGTTCATCACAAGTGGCTTTGGAGCTGATTCCATAGTTCTAGGCTAGTTAATATGAGCACACAGCGGGTTGCGTTATGGGATAACGCCCGTTTTGGAGCCATTGCTCTCATGGTTGCGGGTCACACCCTCACCAAGATGGTGGGCGAGAATGATGCCGCATTCACTCTGTATGTCTTCATCTATGCATTCCACGTTCCTGTCTTTGTCGCTGTTTCTGGTTACTTCACACGCGGAACAGCTCCGGACGACAACCGTATTCGCTCCGTCTTCACGGACATCCTTGTTCCGTACATCATCTTTGAAGTGATCTGGTCAGTAGTGCTCTTCTTCTACAACGGGAACTTCCGCCTTGACCTCACCAGAGCTTCGTGGACTCTCTGGTTCCTGCTTGCCTTAGCTATTTGGCGCATTGTTTTGCCTTATTTGGTGGCGTTGAAGTACCCGCTGCTGATTAGCATCGTGATTTCCATCGCTGCCGGCTACTTCCCCATCGACCAAACATTCTCAGCTGCCCGAGTTTTGGGATTCTTGCCATTTTTCGTCTTTGGCTGGCAACTTCGGGAATGGAACCTCGGCGAGCGCTGGATGGCTATGTGTTCACAGTCAGTCAT
>NZ_CAKZII010000129.1 GCF_936931525.1 uncultured Aurantimicrobium sp. | reverse complement strand
TCTGGGGTAAAGGTTACACCGGCCAAGATCACGCCATACACAGCAGGGCTCACGAAGTGGGTGCTGCTGGTGAAGGAGTCCAAGAAGGGAATCTCCTTGAAGCGCAGCCCCTTCATGGAATACGCCACGACAGCAAACAGGCTGATGGCCAGAACGATGTTCGCATCGACGTTGCCCACGGCAACCAAATAAATCAGGAACGGAACGTTCGTGATGACGACGGCCCACAGTGTGGCCTTGTGGAGACTGCGGTCAAGGACCGCGCCCTCCACGCCACCCTTGCGGGGGTTCCGCATGTCCGACTCGTAGTCGAAGACGTCATTGATTCCATACATCGCGAGGTTGTAAGGAATGAGGAAGAAGATGGTTCCCAGAATGAAGGTGAGATCAACCTGGCGGGTGGTCATCAAATAGGCAGCCGCGAATGGGAAGGCCGTATTGATCCAGGACAGGGGTCTGGAGGAAACGAAGAGTTGCTTCAGTGTGTTCATCTCTTCTTCCTTGTTCCAAGCAAAATCCACAGCACCGGCAAGATCATCACAGCGGCGAGGGTGTAGCCAAAGTCTTCCAGAGGTGCGAGGCCAATGAAACTTCCCAGCAGTGTGCTGGGGTCATAGGCAACCAGGCCCACACCAATAATGACGTTGTCAAAGATGGCGGTGGTGATCATCATGATGACCAACGTGATGCCGAATGTCCACCACACAGGCGCAGTGAAATTCACACCTCGGCGACTGCTCACCACAATCGCGATGACCGCAAACCAGACAGCGAGCCCTAAGAAAACAGAGTTGAGTACGGAATAGGTCACTTGGTCACTGCCTTATTCACATACTTGCTCACGCCACGACTGACAGCCACGAACACATTCATAGTCATGTAGCAGAGCAAGGTGAGGAAGAAGGCTTCCTCGAGTGGGAGCTCAGGAGCAAGCTGGATACCAGTCATCCACTGCCCTTCTCCGCGGAAGAAGACACCGGCGTCAATGCCGGTGAGATCCCAAATGAGGAAGAACACAATGCCGGTGGTGAGCACGATGGTTGCTCGGCTGGCATCGTGCCAAAAGAACAGCTTGAACCGTCTATCCAGCATCACCATGCCGGTGAGTGACACCAGCAGTGCTGCGAGATAGAGAAAGTTCATGCGATCTAAGCGGTTTTGTCGACCGTGGGGAAGAGCGGCTCTGGCAGTGGTTCTGTGGTGGTGTCACCACGAAGACGCTTGACCAGAATCTCAGCAGAGATCAAACACATGGGCAGACCAATTCCAGGGATGGTTGTTCCGCCTGTGTAGTACAGGCTTTCCACCTTCTTGGAGATGTTGCCCGAGCGGAAGAATGCACTCTGGGTGAGGATGTGGCTGGGCCCGAGGGCGCCGCCCTTCCACGAGTTGAGGTCGTTGGCAAAGTCTGCGGGGCCAATGGTGCGGCGAACCTTGATGCGCTTGGCCAAGTCAGGAACGCCTGCCCAGACCGAGATTTGCTCAATCACACTGTCCGCAACGGCTTCAACCTGCTTGCTTCCCTTGCCGTCGATGCCACCCTTGCCGATAGAGACATCAGCAGGAACAGGAACAAGGATGAACAAGTTGGTGTCACCCTTGGGCGCAACCTTGTCATCTGTTGCACTGGGCTTGCAGACATAAATAGATGCTGGGTCTGGAACTGACGTGGGTGCGTTGAAAATCTTGCCGAAGTTCTCGTTCCAGTCATTGGTGAACAAGAGGGTGTGGTGTTCGAGCTCAGGAACTTCACCCTTCACACCCAAGTAGACGAGAACGGCACTGGGCCCGGAGACCTTCTTGTCCCAGTAGCTTTCGCCATAGGTCTGAAGTGCTTCTGGCAGAAGCTCTGTCTCGGTGAAGTGAAGGTCTGCTGCAGAAACAACAATGTCAGCGGCCAGGGTGGTCACACTCTTGGACTTGCCCTTGGTGTATTCCACACCAGCAGCCTTGGCTTTGGCCTTGTGACCGGCAGGGTTGACCACGGTGAGAATCTTGGAAACGTTGGCCTCAGTGATGAGGTTCACTCCCTCAGCAACTGCGATGTCGCGGATGCTTTCGATGACACGGTTGAAGCCACCCTGCGCATAGAGCACACCATCTTCAAGGTCGAGGTAGCTCATCAAGTGATACATCGATGGGGTGATGAACGGGCTTGAACCCAAGAACACGGCTGGGTAGCCCAGGATCTGCTGCAAGCGAGGATCGCTCACGTGACGTGAGGCGAACTTGTGCAAAGACTCCTGCAAAAGCTTGGTCAGCTTGGGGGTGCGACGAAGAACATCTGCACGAACCAGAGGGCCAAACTTTTCAAAGCTTGTGTAGAGGAAGCGCTTCTTCGCCATCTCGTACGTGTCTTTGGCAGAGTCGAGGTAGCGCTCCATCGCGGGACGTGAACCGGGCTCGATCTTTTCGAAGAGCTCGAGGTTGTCCTCGCGGTTGTCCAGGACATCGATGGGACGTGCTGGGTAGACACCGTCGTCTTCGAAGAGAACGCGGTAACCAGGGTTGAGCTTGGAGAGCTTGAGCTGCTCATCGCTCGAGGTGCCCATGAGCTTGTAGAAGTGATCAAAAACCTCGGGCATGAGATACCAGGAAGGACCGGTGTCGAAACGGAAGCCGTCCTTCTCCCAGGTTCCAGCACGGCCACCGACCTCTTTGTGCTTTTCCAGCAGGGTCACTTGGTATCCATCGCGGGCAAGCAAAGCTGCCGAGGCGAGGCCGGCAATGCCGCCACCGATAATGACTACGGACTTGGTCATGAGGTTTTTCCCATCAGAACTGCAAGAGCGAGGCGTGCCTTGACGAATGTCGGCACGCTCACGCGGGTGTGCTTGAGCTCGGCAGCAGGAGTGCGAGCAATCCTGCGGTTGAGTTCAGCAAAAAGACTTTGTGCCAGCGCCACAGCCTTACGGCTGGTGCTGGGCAGGAGCGGAACTATTGCGCCTGAAACAGCGAGGTCCGCGTCAATGTCCTCGACCAAGCGCTGCTTATCTGCTTCAGTGAAGGTGGCGATGTTGATGCCAGGGAAGTAGCTGCGGCCCAGGGCATCCACGTCGGCACTGAGGTCACGCAAGAAGTTGACCTTCTGGAATGCGGCACCAAGCTTGCGAGCACCCATGACGAACGTGTCATTCTGTTCTGGAGTGAGATCTTGACCCACCAAGAACGCCTTCAAACACATCAAGCCCACAACCTCAGCTGAGCCATAGACGTAGTCATCAAAGCTCTTGGGGGTGTGGGTGACTCGAGTGATGTCCACGCGCATGGACTTGAAGAAAGGTCGTGTGAGGTCAGGCTCAATACCGGTTCTGCGGGCAGTCAACGCAAAAGCGTGCACAACCAAGTTGGTGCTGTATCCGCGCTGCATGGCTGCTTCAGTTTCTTCTTCAAGTTCGTCGAGCAGTCGGCGAATCTCTTTCTCGCTGACACCGGCATATGCGGCAACGCCATCCACGATCTCATCAGCCAAGCGAACCAGGCCATAGATGTTCTCGACGTCCTGGCGAACGCCCGCACCCAGCAAGCGAGCTGCCATACCGAAGGAAGTTGAGTACTCGCGAATGATCATGCTCGCGGTTTGCTCGGCAACGCGGTCATAGAGCGCACTCTGACGGGTGGGCTGTTCGCTCACTGGCACCGAAGCATCTTGAACGAGCTTGTCGTGACTCATCGAACGCGCTCCACCACGGCGGACACCAATGGAGTGAGCTGCTCAATAAGCTGCTGAGGAACCCCAGCGCCATGCAAGGCAGCGACAGCTTCGTCGGCGTAGTCGGAGGCGAGGCGCTGCGTGAACTTCTTTGCACCGGTGCGCTCGAGAACCTCGCGCACGGTGGCGGCATCAGAATCTGACAAGTTGCTATCGCCCACGAGGTGAGCAATGGAGCTCCACTCTGAGGTCTGAGAGGCGAAGGCGATCAGCGCCGTGCGCTTGCCTTCACGCAAGTCACCCAAAGTGGTCTTGCCCGTGGCAGCTTCATTACCGAAGACACCGAGGAGGTCATCCACGATCTGGTAGGCAATGCCGATGTTGCGACCGAACTCACCGAGAGCTGCAATCACGTCGTGAGTGGCACCGGCAAGCAGGGCACCTGCTTGCAGGGGTGCTTCGAAGGAGTAGACCGCAGTCTTGAGACGTTCCATCTCAACGATTTCTTCAATGCTCGGCATTCCCGAGTAGAGAGAGAAGTCCACGTCAATGAGTTCACCGGCTGCGGAGTCAAAGACGGCGCGGTCGAGAAGTTCAACCAGTGCATCGCGAACCTCAGGGTTCGCGCTTGCGCGCTCCATCAAGCGGAACGAACCAGTCAGTGCCAAGTCGCCGGCAATAACAGCAACAGACATGCCTCGATGTTCAGCTGTCGGAAGAGACAAACCTGCGGTTTGTGCGACGTCGCGATAGCTACCAGAGACGTTAGGAATTCCTCGGCGCACAAAGTCACGGTCAACGACATCATCGTGGACAATCAGTGCAGTGTGCAGAAGTTCAAAAGATGCACCCACGTGGGCAGCAGAACGCAGGTCGGAACCACCCAACGCGGTGTATGCCGTCATCACCATTTGGGGGCGGAAACGTTTGCCTCCTGCTGTGTTGGAACGCAGTGTTTTCCAGAGCGATTCATAGGCAGGTGCGAGCGTTGCAGCCCGCTGAGTGGATAGGCTAAAGAAGCGCTCGAGGACCTCTTCGACGAGCGCGAGGTGGCGCGTCATTTCGGCTTCTTGGCTAGGAACACTCACCCCTCCAGACTAACTGACCAGACAGGAGCGCAACATGGGTGAATCCCGTGAACTGGTTGTGCTCCTAGCTGAAGATGGCACTCCGGTCGGCACTGCCGATAAGGCGACCGTCCACACCGAAGACACTCACCTTCACCTTGCTTTCTCTTGTCACGTATTCAACCGTGAAGGGCAGCTTCTCGTCACTCGCCGTGCACTGGAGAAGAAGACCTGGCCTGGTGTCTGGACAAACTCATTCTGCGGTCACCCTGCGCCAGATGAAGATTTCATTGAAGCCATTCACCGTCGTGCTGAGCAGGAGCTTGGACTCAAGCTCGCTTCGGTCAAGAGCGCTCTTCCAGACTTCCGTTACCGCGCCGTGGATGCCTCCGGCATCGTCGAGAACGAGATCTGCCCTGTGTTCATCGCCATCGTGGATGACGAACCCGTTCCCAACCCCGCTGAGGTAGCGGAATACGCCTGGGCAGAGCCCGAGGCTCTGCTTGCCTCGGTGGAAAAGTCAGCCTTTGCGTTTAGCCCCTGGCTCACCTTGCAATTGCCCCGCTTGGCAGTTGCTGGGTATTTATCGCCCGCTGGTTAACGCAGAAAAGAGGCCCGAGGGCCTCTTTTCCTTTGTGGTCTTAGCCGCCGATTGCTCCAGCATCCGTTGCACTGACATCAGTGCGGTGGAAGTTGAGGAATGAGCGAGAAGCTGTGGGTCCACGCTGACCGTGGTAGCGAGACTTGTACTCAGCCGAGCCGTAAGGCTTCTCTGCAGGAGAAGTCAGCTTGAAGAAGCAGAGCTGACCGATCTTCATACCTGGCCAGAGCTTGATCGGCAGGGTTGCCATGTTGGAGAGCTCAAGAGTGATGTGGCCAGAGAAGCCGGGATCAATAAAGCCTGCAGTGGAGTGGGTGACCAGGCCCAGACGACCCAGTGAGCTCTTACCTTCGAGGCGAGCAGCAATGTCGTCGGGCAGGGTTACCTGCTCATAGGTTGCACCGAGAACAAATTCACCGGGGTGAAGAATGAAAGGCTCGTTAGGGTCAACCTCGATCAGACGGGTGAGGTCTGGCTGGTCTTCAGCAGGGTCGATGTAGGGGTACTTGTGGTTGTCGAAGAGACGGAAGTACCGGTCAATGCGAACATCAACGCTCGAAGGCTGAATCATGTCGTCAGCCGAAGGTTCTAGGCCAATACGGCCCGACTCGAGTTCAGCACGAATATCGCGATCAGAAAGAAGCATGTTCTAAGCCTATCTAAGGAAAAGCCCTGTACTTGGGCAGATCAGGGGCGTTTAAGAAGTCCGCGAGGACCATAGGTCACACCGGCAACTCGCGAGTCGATCGCACAGACTTCTTTGCGACCAAACCAGGAGATGCGGTTCTTCGCTACCCAGCGATACAGAGCATTACGCAGGGGCCTGGGAACGACCTTTCCCACTGCGGCAAGAAGCTTCCAACGCCTGGGCAAGACCTCGGCGAGCGCGAGCACCGCGTCACCCTCCTGAAGAACAAGACCGTTATTGAGAACCACCACGGAATCAAAGCCAGTGATACCGGCTTCTGCAAGAAGCTCGGTTCCCCAATCAGACTCCCCTGGCACAAACATGATGTTCTCGGGAGTGAGCTTCTGTGTGGGAATGCGCTTGCCCAGCCATTCGACTAACCCCACGCATAACGCGCAGTCTCCGTCGATGAGCACAATCATGTTCTTAGCCTTCGAGAGGTTGACCGAGAGACTCGACCCTGCCCATGAAGCGTTCCACGTCAGGATCCACGATGACGTCGGAAGGACGCAGTGGGCGTGAGAGATAGAGGCCCTCGAGTGAGGTGATGCGGCTCAGGGCCACATATGTCTGACCGGGAGCGAAAGCACGGGAGCCCATGTCGATGAGGGCCCGGTCATAGGTCTGACCCTGTGCTTTGTGAATGGTCACAGCCCACGCCAAGCGCAGTGGGAACTGCGTGAACTCTGCCACCACGTCACGGCTGAGCTCATCTGTGCTCTGCTTATAGGAGTATTTGTAGCGCTCCCAGGTGACGGGGTGAACTTCATACTCTGAACCGGCCACGGTCACGAAGACAGTGTCGGTGACCTTGGTCACCGTTCCCACTGTTCCGTTGACCCAGCGGCCTTCGCTGTCGTTCTGCAGGAACATGACCTGAGCACCGAGCTTAAGCTCGAGGTCTTCATCAGCGGGGAAAGCGTTAGCGGCGAAGTCACCGCTGACATCCGCAGCAGCGACCTTCTTCTTTCCCGGAAGCTTGGCCAGCTGCTCGGCGTTGATGGCATTCACACGGGCATTGGTGGTGGCCAAAATAATGATGTCTTCACCCTCAGGGGCAGGACGGTTCCCGGCTGCGTTGAGTGCAGCACCCAAAGTGGGGGTCACCGTTCCGTGACGAACAGCGTTCAACATTTCTTTGAACGCATCGTCACGCTGACGGTGGATCTCGGTGAGTTCAATAATGCGCAGTGGGGTGTCTTGCCACACTGCCGCGTCAAAGAACCAGTTCGAGGCGTAGCGGGCCTGGAGGTATTCCTTCTCCTCTGGGGTGCGAGGAGGTACTGGTGAGAGTTGGTAGGGATCGCCGAACATGATGACCTGCACGCCACCGAAGCTTTCCTTTTTGCGGTGACGTGCTTCACGCAGAGCGCGGTCAATGGCGTCCATGATGTCGGCATTGACCATCGAGACCTCATCGATCACGAGGGTGTCAATGGCGTTCAAGATCTTGCGCTGGTCTGGACCGTGGTTCAGATCCAAGGACCCAATCAGGCCTGTGGGCAGACGGAACAGTGAGTGAATCGTCTGGCCGCCGACATTCAGTGCGGCCACACCTGTGGGAGCACAGACCGCGATGGTCTTCTCCGTGGTGAACGCCAAGTGGTTCAGCAGGGTTGATTTACCGGTTCCCGCGCGGCCGGTGATGAACACGTGCTCACGGGTTTCCTCGATGAGGTTAAAGACCTCCTGCTGCTGGGCAGATAAGGAGACTTTGTTCACTCCCGAAGTTTACCGGCGCAGCGCTTACTCAGCTTGTTGCCCACAGGCGCTTTGTAGGATGAAGAAGTGAAACTGACCAGACGCCAAGGAACCTATCTGGGTTTGGCCGCAGCTGCGCTGCTCTTGGTCACTGTTTTCGTTGGTATCGGCATCAATCAGTCGCTCTATAGCGCTTCTGGTTTTGTCAGCCAATACCTCTCTGCGCTGTCACGTCATGATGCAGCTTCTGCTCTGTCGATGCCTGGCGTGGGAGACAAGCTTCCTGCTGATGCAGACCGCGCCTTGCTGCGCGGTTCCGCCATGGGTGAGCTCTCAGACATTCGCATCACCAAGGTTTCTGGCAACGACGCCAAGACCACAGTGACCGCAAGCTACCTGGTCGGTGGCGAGGAGGCCACGGGCACGTTTGTGGTCACACGCATTGGTAGCACGATGGGTGTGTTCGAGTCCTGGGCATTTGCAGAGCTTCCTGTCGCCAAGGCAAAGGTGAGCGTGTGGCACGATGCGTCCTTTAATGTGGGGGACTCGGGTCTCATTGATCTGCGCTCGACCGACTCGGCAAAGGATGCCACCGTCTGGGGTGGCACCGGAACTTATCTCCTGTTTGCTCCCGGCAACTATGTGTTTGATCACACCTCCACGTGGCTCACGGCAGAGCAGGTGGTTCTCAATGTTGCTTCGCCCGGTGACACCGCCGAAGTAGTTGTGGATGTTCAAGCCAACAAGGCCTTCACCAAGCGCGTGCAGAAAGAAGTCGACGACTACCTCGATACCTGCGTCAAGCAACACGTCCTGCAGCCCTCTGGCTGTCCCTTCGGATACCAAACCGGCAACCGCATTGTGGGAGAGCCCGATTGGGAAGTGGCGGAATACCCCGTGATCAAGGTCATTCCTGGTGAAACAACCTGGGCCGTGCGTGACGCGGTGGGCAAGCTGCGCATCACCGGTGAAGTGCAGTCGCTCTATGACGGAACGATTTCACCTCTGGATGAGATTGTGGATGCCGTGTTCAACATCAACATCTCAATACGCTCCGATGGCAACCTGGCCATCGTGCTTTCTCAGTAGCGTGCTGAGTTAGTTCTGCTGACTATCAGCAGCTGCTTGCCTGGCAAGCATCTCGTTATAGGCCTTGAGCTCGGCATCGTCCGTGCGGTCAGCTTGGCGGTCGGTTCGCTTGGCTTCCTTCGCATCTGAGCGGTTCCACTGGTAACCCAGCACCAGAGCCAAGATCAGGTTAGGGATTTCTCCCACGCTCCAGGCGATAGCTCCACCGGCCTGCTGGTCTTCCAGCGGGGTGGAGCCCCAGGTGCGGCCCATTGCTCCATACCAATCAGCGAGCATCAAGTTCTCGCTCGACATGATGCCCAGACCAAAGAAGGCGTGCACGGTCATGGCAGCCAAGAGCTGAATGAGGCGGAAGGGGTAGGGGTAACGAGTCTTGACCGGGTCGATACCAATCAAGGACTGAACAAAGAGGTAGCCGGCGAGCAAGAAGTGAACAATCATCCACTCGTGACCAATGTGGTCACTGGTTGCCCATCTAAAGATGGGCGTGTAGTAGAACAGCCACAAGGAACCGACGAAGTTGACGGTGGCAAAGAGCGGGTGAGAGATCACATTGGCATAGCCAGAGTGGACGGCCTTGAGAATCCATTCGCGGCCACCGCGACTGTCGTCTGGACGCTTCTCTACTGCACGCATCGCCAGGGTTACGGGAGCACCCGGAACCAAGAGAATCGGCACCATCATGCCGAGGGTCATGTGTGCACCCATGTGAGCAGAGAAGAGATACATCTCATAGGCGTTAATGCCACCGTTGGTGATGTAGAACAGCAAGCCCATACCGGCAACCCAGAGGACCGTGCGATACCAAGGCCACTTATCTCCGCGCTTGTGGAGACGGTAGACACCAACCAGGTAGAAGAAGATGGCGAAACCACAGAACAGCAACCAGATCAGGTCGAAGTTCCAGACCGTGAAGTAACGCTCAAAGGTGAACTCGGGAGGCAAGACACTTCCGGTGAGGATCTCTGCCGGGGTGGGGTTTTGATTGAGGGTCTCGCTGACGGGAGTGGGTGTGCGGGCGAGGCCTGCCGCCAAACCTGCGGCAGCGCCCATCACCAGGAGCTCAATGGCGATGAACCACCAGAACATCTTCTGGGTTGCTGCTCCGGTCATGCGCTTGACCAGGAAGCCACGTTGCCAGAAACCAAATGCCCCCAGAACAACCATGGCGGCAACCTTGGCCAGCACGAGCTGGCCGTAGGGAGTTGAAATCAGCTTGTCGAAGGTGCCGATACGCACCATTGCATTTGCTACACCCGAGACGGCAACCACGATGAAGGCAATGATCGCCAGAGTGGAGAAGCGAGCAACAACCACAGGGAGACGGTCAGGTCCGATAATCCCGCGAAGCAGAATCAGTGTGACCACACCTCCGAGCCAGACCGAGACGAAGACCAGGTGCAAGCCCATGGACGTAATTGCCATTGAGTGTCCGGCAGTGCCTGCTGAGTGTCCTTGCAGCGCCATGGGCACCAAGGTGCCCGCCGCTGCCACACCGACGAAGAAGAGTGCGGTCTGATTGGTCACTGCAATGCAGAGCACTGCAACAAGAGCAGCCAGCAAAGTGGTGATCAGCCAAGCTTGACCCAGTTCGATGCTGGTGAAGAAGAAGCCGAGTTGGTTGCCAAACTTCGAGTCGAGCGAGAAGGGGGTCACGCTCACGTTCAGGAAGGTGAGGAAACCGGTGGCCGCTGAGGCAAGGGTCATCACCAGCGCTGCTGCAGCTGCGATATCAATGCTGCGAACATAAGCACGTTCCCGCGAAGCGAAAGCCCACAAGGCCAGAGCAAGCGAACCAATCATGGTTGCCGCGGAGAGATCAACTAGGAGCTTGGCAATAGGCAAACCCACGCGGACGACAACACCAGGGTCACCGAGTGCTGGTGTTCGGGAACCGCCACCAAAAGCAAGGGCCCCGAGCAAGACAACAAGCGCCACCAGCACGGTCAGTGCGGGGATAGCTATCTTGAATAAACGGGGCACAACTCAAGCCTAGAGATTATTGCTGAGGCTTAAATGCATAGTGGGTGTGGACCCGAAGGCCCACACCCACCAAA
Organism: uncultured Aurantimicrobium sp.; assembly: GCF_936931525.1. GTDB lineage: Bacteria > Actinomycetota > Actinomycetes > Actinomycetales > Microbacteriaceae > Aurantimicrobium. The sequence goes on along the minus strand of NZ_CAKZII010000129.1, from coordinate 2,584 downwards.
GCGAGTGAAACTCGTGACTACTTGACAGCAGCCTTGAGCTTGCTACCAGCCGAGACCTTTACCGACTTGGAAGCGGCGATCTGGATGGTTGCGCCGGTCTGAGGGTTACGACCGGTGCGAGCTGCACGGTTGGTGCGCTCGAAGGAGATGAAGCCAGGAATGGTTACCTTTCCACCCTGAGCAACTTCAGCAGAAACAACTGCGAAGAGAGCGTCGATGACGCCGTTTACGTTTGCCTGCGAAAGGTTGGTGTGAGCGGCAACTGCTGCGACAACCTCAGACTTGTTGAGAGCCATTTGTGTCCTCCTGGACGTTGAGCTACCGAAGTAGCACTTTGTTTGGAACGGTTGAGCCACAAGGGCCGTCTCGTTTGGTCTGTATGACCATTCGAAAAAATATCAGCACATCCGCGTATTTACAGGCAATTCGTGTCGGCGTGGCACGAGAAGACCTCGACCCAAGGTTGAGGGTTTAAAACAGGGTTAAATCAGTGAAAGCCATGGACTTTGCAGTCCATGGCTTTCACATTTAAATCTGACTGGGATTACCAGCTGGACTTGGTGATACCGGGCAGTTCGCCACGGTGAGCCATCTCGCGGAAACGAACACGAGAGATACCGAACTTGGTGAGAACACCACGGGGACGGCCATCGATCGCGTCGCGGCTGCGAACACGGATAGGAGAAGCGTTACGAGGAAGCTTCTGGAGAGCAATACGAGCCTCTTCGCGAGATGCGTCGGTACCGTTGGGGTCAACGAGTGCCTTCTTGATCTCGAGACGCTTAGCTGCGTAACGCTCAACAATTACCTTGCGCTGCTCGTTACGAGCAATCTTGCTTTTCTTAGCCATTTAGCGCTCCTCACGGAATTCAACGTGCTGACGCACTACGGGGTCGTACTTCTTGAGTACAAGACGGTCGGGGGTGTTACGACGGTTCTTGCGGGTTACGTAGGTGTAACCAGTGCCCGCGGTTGAACGCATCTTGATGATGGGACGTACGTCCTGTGCCTTAGCCATTAGATTTTCTCCCCACGTGCGAGAAGGTCCTTGACGACGGACTCAATGCCGCGTGCGTCGATAACCTTGATTCCCTTTGCCGACAGAGTCAGCGTTACATTACGACGAAGAGAAGGTACGTAGTACGTCTTCTTCTGAATGTTGGGGTCGAAACGACGCTTGGTGCGTCGGTGCGAGTGTGAAATTGCGTGCCCAAAGCCGGGTACGGCTCCGGTCACCTGACAGGTCGCAGCCATGTCTATCCTCCTAATACCGCAAGACGGGATTGTCTTGCCCAAGATTCCTTGTCTGCGCACGAACACCCACAACTCACGAAGTGAGAGAGAACGTGCACTGCTTACGCGAGGAATTCCGCGCAGCCAAGGGTCAAGTCTACGTTGAGAGAGATCGTTAAAGCAAACCAGGACTAGCCTGGATCGCTGTCAAGTCAAGGTTTACGCAGCAACTCGGAGGCCGGCTTCTCCCTCCGACATCATGCGAACCAAGAGTGAGATCATCAGCTCTTTTTCTCGTGGCTCGCTGATGGCCACCAGCAGGGTTATTGCGGCAAGAGCATTGTTGGATATCCGCTGTTCGCCCACATCGTTATTGAGAAAGTGGTTTTTCGCCAAAAAGGTCACGAATAACGAGGCAGCACTCCTTTTGTTTCCATCAGCCAAAGGGTGGTCTTTGACCACAAGATAAAGCAAGTTTGCGGCTTTCAGCTCCACTGTCGGATAAAGAGCGTATCCAGCAAACTGCTGATAAATTCCCTCGATTACGGCTATTAACCCGCCACCGCGTTCTTTGCCAAACAAATTATCTTCAGGAAAAGACTCAGCAACTAACTCAATAATGTTTCGCGCTTCTTCAATTGTCAGAATCCAATTCGGAACCACTCCCGCCTTGGAAAGAAACTCACCCTGGTCATATTCCTGCAACAACCTGAGCCCGGGTAAGTAATCACGCAATACGTCGGCAATACCGACAACGAGTTCATCTGAGGCTCGGCCCAGAATTTTGACAATCGATCCAATTTCATTCAATCGACGTTCATTGGTTACAACACCATCAGCTAAATAACGCTTCAGAATGTCGTTGGCCCACCGACGAAAATGAACTCCTTCAGCAGATTTAACTCGATAACCAACCGATAAAACTACGTCCAAGTTGTAGTGTTCTACTTCGCGTTCAACAGTTCTTGTGCCTTCAATTCGAACTGTCGCAAATTTTGCGACAGTTCGAATATCTGACAGCTCCTCTTGTTGAGAGTGAGCAATATGTTTGCCGATTGTTTTTACATCACGGTTGAAAAGTGAAGCTAACTGCTGACGGTTGAGCCAAACGTTTTGCCCGTCAGTTCTAACTCGTATTTCAACTGAGCCGTTTTTGCTGGTGTAAATCTCGACATCTTTTGCCTTTTCGGATGAGGATTCCATGGAGTTCCTTGTCTAGTGAATCCCCTCCACTCACAGACAAACTAGCTAGAACTACTGACAATCACTTCAACCTCAAGCTGCCGAGGAACAATTTCTGCAGAGGCCAAAAACGTCCACGATATGACGCGGCTGAGTGAAACCGTGTTCT
>NZ_CAKZII010000128.1 GCF_936931525.1 uncultured Aurantimicrobium sp. | reverse complement strand
GCTGGGCACCAATGCTCACGGTGCTGACCTTGCTCGCAGTGTGGCCAGCAAATATTTGGTATGCCTTCGACCAACTGGGATCAGATAACACCGCCCTTACGGTCGCGGCCTGGGTGCGTCTCCCCCTGCAGATTCCTCTGCTGTGGTGGGCGTGGAAGTCACCTACCCGAGTAACTAGCTCGACGTAATCAACTCCGCAGTACGAGTCAGCACATCGCGGCACACCACAATCGCTGGGCTCTGAGCACTTGCTCGTCTTGCTGCTGTGAACACCGTCCTGCGCGGGTTTCCCGGCAGGTCAATGAGTTCCACGGTCACGGGACGGCCAACCCACGCCAGACCTGTAAGCAATGCCACGGCATTGCCCGACTCCACCAGGCGAATATGCGCTTGGATATCTGCCGTTTCAAATTGAACGTCAGGTTCAAAGCCGGCCTGGCGGCAGGCTTGTTCTGCCCAGTGGCGTGAGGCTGTGCCACGAGGTTCCATCACCCAGGGCAAGCCAGCGGTGTCTGCCAGAGTCTTGATGTTGTGCTCGGATACAAGCTTCTTCGAGACCCCCAAACGAATGGGGTCGGTGGTCAGATCCACACGGTCTAGCTCCGGGTGGCGTGGAGCTGCATGGCCCGGGTATTGCTCAGCGATCACGAGATCGAAGTCTCTGGTCCAGGTGGCATGGAGGGCAGCTTCAGGTTCTTGCTGGGTTACTTCCAGGCGCATCTCGGGATATTCCGAACGCACCAGTGTCAGCGCATCAGGAAGTAGCGCAAGAGCAGCTGATTGGAAGACAGCCAGGCGGACTAATCCGGCTGGACGCTCGAGGGAGGTGGTGACTTCCGCTTCTGCTTGTTCAAGTACTTCAAGAACGGTGGATGTGTGAGCCACCAGGATCTCGGCTTGTGGTGTCAGGGTGACGCGGCGACCACTCTTGCGCAGGAGTGGAACACCCACTTCCTTTTCCAGCAGAGCAAGCTGCTGGGACACGGCGGAAGGGCTGTAGTTGAGGGCTTCTGCCACCTCAGCGAGGGTGCCACGAAGCTTGACTTCACGCAGTAGACGAAGACGTCTCAGGTCGAGCATGACACCTCCCAATTAGTTAAGTAATTCTAATGAGTATTAGTAACTAATGTGCGCTTTATCTTAAGTCTTATGGGCACCAGACTAGAAGCATGACCGCAGACGCTCTCTCTCCTGAACTTGCCACCGATTCCATCGCGCTTGTGCGCAAATGGTTGACCGAAGCTCAGGGCTTCCCGGTTGACTCCAGTGCCGTGATGCTGGCTGGCGTCTTGAAGGATCCCAACGGTCTTGCCTTCACCGTGGGCTTCGTGGACGGCGTTGTGCGCCCCGAAGATTTGCGCGTTGCTGCCCGCAACTTGAAAGAACTCGCTCCCAAGGTTCCTGCCTTCCTGCCCTGGTATATGCGTGCTGCTGTGCGCGTGGGTGGTCTTGTTGCCCCGATTCTTCCTGGGGTTGTCATCCCCATCTCTCGCAAGGTTCTGCGCAACATGGTGGGTCACCTCATCGTGGACGCGACCGACGCCAAGCTGGGCGGCGCAATCGCCAAGCTGCGCAAGCCCGGTGTTCGCCTCAACGTCAACCTGCTGGGTGAAGCAGTCCTCGGCGAGCGCGAAGCAGCTCGCCGCCTCGAAGGAACCCGTGCACTCCTCGCCCGTGATGATGTCGACTACGTCTCCATCAAGGTTTCTTCCACCGTTGCCCCACACTCTGCATGGGCATTCGAGCAGGATGTGGATCACGTGGTTGAACGCCTGCTCCCCCTGTTCCACCTCGCAGCCGAAAGCCCCACTCCCAAGTTCATCAACTTGGACATGGAAGAGTTCAAGGATCTCGACATCACCATTGAGGTGTTCACTCGTATCTTGGATCGTCCTGAGCTCCTGAACCTCGAAGCCGGCATCGTGCTGCAGGCGTACCTGCCTGATGCACTGGCCGCCATGATCCGCCTGCAGGAATGGTCTGCTGCTCGCCGCGCCCGCGGCGGAGCTGGCATCAAGGTTCGTGTGGTCAAGGGAGCAAACCTCCCCATGGAACGCGTGGAAGCTGCCCTGCATGACTGGCCACTTGCTACCTGGCACACCAAGCAAGACAGCGACACCAACTACAAGCGCGTGATCAACTACGCCCTGCACCCTGACCGCATTGGGAACGTCCGCATCGGTGTTGCCGGCCACAACCTTTTTGACGTGGCCTATGCCTGGCTTCTTGCCGGCAAGCGCGGCGTTCAGTCCGGAATTGAATTCGAGATGCTACTCGGTATGGCCCAGGGCCAGGCCGAAGCAGTCAAGAAGGATGTGGGCGGACTTCTGCTCTACACACCCGTGGTTCACCCTGCAGAGTTTGACGTGGCCATCGCCTACCTGATTCGCCGTCTTGAAGAAGGCGCCAGCCAGGACAACTTCATGTCTGCCGTGTTTGAGCTTTCTGCCAACGAAGGTTTGTTTGCTCGCGAGGAGACACGCTTCCTGAACTCGCTCGCAGAGCTCGATGAGACTGTCCCCGCTTCTCACCGCGTGCAGGACCGCACCAAGCCAGCCAAGCCCATGCCAACTGACCGTTTCGAGAATGCAGCGGACACAGACCCGGCGATTGCCGCGAACCGCGCCTGGGGTGATGGCATTCTCTCTCGCATTGCTTCCTCGCAGCTGGGTAATGACACTGTTGCCAAGCACACCATTAACACAGAAGCAGAGCTCGAGAAAGTCTTTGTCACCGTAACTGGCTCTGGCGCATCATGGCGAACACGCTCCGCCGAGGAACGCGCAGAGATCCTTCACCGTGCCGGTGAGATTCTTGAAGCACGTCGTGCTGACTTGATGGAAGTAGCAGGTAGTGAAACAGGTAAGACTCTCGATCAGTCCGACCCTGAAGTCACTGAAGCTATCGACTTTGCTCACTACTACGCCGAGCAGGCAAAGAAGCTCGGCCGCATCTCCGGTGCTGAGTTTGTTCCTGCTGGTTTGACCGTGGTTACTCCCCCATGGAACTTCCCTGTTGCGATCCCAGCAGGGTCAACGCTTGCAGCACTTGCTGCCGGTTCTCCCGTCATTATCAAGCCCGCAGCACAGGCACGTCGTTGTGGTGCGGTCATGGTGGAGGCTCTGTGGGAGGCAGGCGTTCCTCGCGATGCCCTCCAGCTGGTCAACATGGGCGACCGCGCCCTGGGCAGCAAACTCGTTTCTGACCCTCGCGTAGATCGCGTGATCTTGACCGGTGGCTACGAAACAGCAGAACTGTTCCGTTCTCTCCGCAACGATCTCCCCCTGTTGGCAGAAACCAGCGGCAAGAACGCCATCATCGTCACCCCGAGTGCTGACCTCGACCTTGCTGCGAAGGATGTAATTTACTCCGCCTTTGGTCACGCGGGCCAGAAGTGCTCGGCCGCATCGCTCGTTGTCCTGGTGGGATCTGTTGCCACCTCGCAGCGTTTCCGCAACCAGCTCATTGATGGTGTTTCTAGCCTCAAGGTCGGTTACCCTCAGGACGCCACCACCCAGATGGGACCCATCATTGAGCCTGCCAAGGGCAAGCTCCTTTCTGCACTGACCTCAGTAGGTAAAGGTGAGAAGTGGCTCGTTGAGCCCAAGCAGCTCGATGATTCAGGCAAGCTGTGGTCACCTGGTGTGCGCGACGGCGTCAAGGCTGGCAGCGAATACCACCTGACCGAATACTTTGGTCCTGTGCTGGGCATCATGACCGCGCGCACCTTGGAAGAAGCCATCGCACTGGTCAACGCCATTGACTACGGCCTCACTTCGGGCATCCACTCCCTGGATGCTGACGAAGTAGGCCTCTGGCTGGACTCGATCCAGGCAGGAAACCTCTACGTCAACCGCGGCACCACCGGTGCCATCGTGCAGCGCCAACCCTTCGGCGGATGGAAGAAGTCTGCTGTGGGCGCTGGAACCAAGGCCGGTGGCCCCAACTACCTCTTCGGCTTGGGTAACTGGGAGATTGCTGCCACGGCAGATATCGGCCAGGCACCCACCTCCAAGCATGTACTGACTCTGTTGGACGCTATCGAGCGCTCAGAGACCCTCAATGGCGGCGAGCTCGCCTGGATCCGTCAAGGAACGAGCCTGGACCAGTTCGCCTGGTCTACCGAGTTCGGTCAGGCAGTTGATGTGTCCCAGCTCGGAGTGGAACGCAACGTGTTCCGTTACCGCTCAGTGCCCACTCAGATTCGCTTGATGGAAGAGGGCAGCCCAGTTGAACTCTTCCGAGTCGTGCTTGCTGCCATGCGCGCAGAATCGAACTTCACCGTCTCTGTTCCTGGAACTCTCAATGAGCGTTACATGTGGGCTCTCCAGGCAACCGGGATTCGTGTTGACCAGCGTTCTGACCAGTCGTGGCTCAAGAGCCTCAACGAGCTTGATCTGACCAACGCACGCATCCGTTTGATTGGTGGCTCAGCATCACAGATCACCGCGGTGACCAATGGTCGCCCAGATGTCGCCGTCTATGCCGGACCCGTTCTTTTGGCGGGCCGCATTGAGATGCTTCCCTTCCTGCGCGAACAGGCCGTGAGCATCACAGCACACCGCTTTGGAACTCCTAACCACCTCAGCGACGCCTTGATCTAAACATCGTTGTTCACACACTGTTTGCGCCTCTCTAAGGGGCGCAAACAGTGCTTAACGGGTAGGTTAGAGACGTGACTGGAACACGAGTATTTGTAGCGCGCCTAACTGGCAGCGGCGTATTTGACCCCGCGGGTGACCGCCTGGGTCGTATTCGTGATGTCCTCGTGGTCTACCGCAAGGACAATGCACCTCGCGTCGTTGGCCTCTTGGCTGAGCTTCCTGGCAAGCGTCGCGTCTTTATCTCTATTGGTCGCGTCTCCAGCATTGGCAGCGGTCAGGTCATCACGACCGGCCCCATTTCTGACCGCAAGTTCGAACAGCGTGGTGGCGAAGTTCGTCTGCTGGCTGAATTCTTAGGCCGTAAGGTCACCTTCAACGACGGTTCCGGCGAAGCTGAAATCGAAGACGCTGCCATCGAAGAGACTGGTCCCGGCGAATGGGCCATCAGCCAGCTCTTTGTGCGTCGTCCCCGCCAGGCAGGTGCACCTTTTGCGAAGGGCCCCACTGCTCTTGTTCCCTGGTCTCTCATTACCGAGAAGACCGAAGACGGCGAACCACAATCTGCTGAAGCCCTCATTGCTTCCTACTCCGAACTCCGCCCTGCTGACTTGGCAAACACCCTGCTGGATCTGCCACAGGAGCGCATGCTTGAAGTTGCTGAAGAGCTCCCCGATGACCGTCTCGCTGACGTTCTCGAGGAAATGGACGAGAGCGACCAGATTGAGATCATGGCTCAGCTCGACGACGAGCGTGCTGCGGACGTTCTCGATGAGATGGAGCCCGATGACGCGGCCGACCTCATCGCCCAGTTGCCTGAAGAGCGTGGTGAACACCTCCTTGAGCTGATGGAGCCTGAGGAAGCAGACGACGTTCGTTTGCTGCTGAGCTTCGGCGCTGACACTGCCGGTGGTTTGATGACCCCCGAGCCCATCATCTTGTCTGCAGAATCAACTGTTGCCGAAGGTTTGGCCATGATTCGCCGTAATGAGACTGCACCTGCCTTGGCAGCAGCAGTCTGCATTACGCTGCCTCCCTATGAATCCCCCACGGGACGCTTCTTGGGCATGGTTCACTTCCAGCGCATGCTGCGTTACCCTCCACACGAGCGCCTGGGTGCTCTCATTGACCCCGGTCTAGAGCCCATCTCGGTGGATACTCCTGCTGCTGAGGTTTCTCGTATTCTTGCCAGCTACAACCTGGTTTCTGTTCCTGTCATCGACGAAAACCACCGCCTTGTTGGCGTGGTCACCGTCGATGACGTGCTCGACTACTTGCTCCCTGATGACTGGCGCAGCCACGACGACGAAGACACTCCTGCCTCGGCAGCGATGAGTAAACGTGCGCCGAAGAAGCGTCCGGCAACAAAGAGTGCTGCACCTGCAGCAAAGCCCGCAACCCGAGGAAGGAGGGGCTGACATGGCACGAAGCAACCGTCACGATGAAAGCTTCGACTCCCCCAAAGGTTTCAGCGCGCTGAACCCACGTCCCTCTCGCTCGAGGGACCGCTTTGGTCGATTCACCGAAACCATTGCTCGAGGCATGGGTACTCCTTGGTTCCTGCTGGGACTCACCATCTTTGCCGTGGTGTGGATGTTGTTCAACACTTTTGCACCCGTTGAATGGCGTTTTGACTCCTACGCCATTGGCTTCACTGCTCTGACTCTGATCCTGTCGTTGCAGGCGTCTTATGCAGCCCCCATGATCCTGCTGGCGCAGAACCGCCAGGATGACCGTGACCGTGTTCAGTTTGAGCAGGACCGCCAGCGCGCTGAGCGCAACCTTGCTGACACCGAATACCTTGCACGTGAGGTTGTTGCCCTGCGCCTGGCAATGAAGGACATGGCTACCAAGGACTTCATCAAGGCTGAACTGCGTGCCCTGCTCGAGGAACTCGAGAAGGATGACGAACCGGCCAAGCCTGTTGCCAAGAAGCCTGTGACTCAAGCTCCAGCAAAGAAGCCCACCACGCGTCCTGCAACTCGTTCTGCCAAGTAACACGTGAGCAATCACACCGAGTTAGTTCGTGCGGCTGCGGGGGCAGTGATTGACCCCGAGCTTCGCCGCAGCCTGGCTGATCTCGGCATGATCGGTGCTGTCTCTACTCAGAACAACACGGCATCTGTTGAGGTTCGCCTGACGATTGCCGGCTGCCCAGCAGCGCAGAAGATCGAAAGCGATGTTCGTGCTGCAGCTGAGAGCGTCAATGGCATAGACGATGTCACGGTGGATGTTCAGGTAATGACGGCCGAAGAACGTGCTGAACTTCTGGGTCGCCTGCGCCCCAGCGGAGCAAAGCAGAACCCCTTCGGTCCTGGCACGCTCACCCGCGTTATTGCCGTCACCAGCGGCAAGGGTGGCGTGGGGAAGTCCACCATGACCGCAAACCTTGCTGCAGCACTAGCGACACAAGGTTTCCGCGTGGGCATCTTGGATGCAGACGTCTATGGCTTCTCCATCCCTGCGCTGATGGGACTCGCTCCAGGCGGAGTAGCCGCCAAGCCCACGCGTCTGGATGACATGATCGTGCCACCTGTGGGTCATGACGTGAAGGTCATCAGCATTGGCATGTTCGTAGAGAACGCCAATGCCGCAGTTGCCTGGCGTGGCCCCATGTTGCAGCGCACGATTACCCAGTTCCTCACAGACGTTTACTTCGGTGACCTGGACTTCCTCCTACTCGACCTGCCTCCTGGCACTGGTGACGTGGCGATCACCGTGGGTCAGCAGTTACCTAATGCTGAAGTACTCGTTGTGACCACGGGTCAGACTGCTGCCAGCGAGGTTGCTGTTCGTGCCGGCGTCGTTGCACGCCAAACCGGCCAGCGCATCTTGGGCGTGGTGGAGAACATGGGACCACTGGTCTTGCCAGATGGGTCATCTTTGGCACTGTTTGGTGAGGGTGGTGCTGAGACGGTTGCTAATGAACTCAGCGTTGGCCAAGACAAGGCCGTTGAGGTACTTGCCAAGATTCCGTTGAGCTTAGGGCTTCGCGAAGGCGGCGACGAGGGAACCCCCATCGTGCTATCGAATCCGGCAGATCCTGCAGCTCAGGCCATTACAGAACTGGCCCGCGTGATTGCTCACAGCGGGCCCAGTCGTGCAGGAATAAACCTCGGAATTACTCCGGCTTAGTTCCCGATGTAGCTCATCACGTGCTTGATGCGGGTGTAGTCGTCAAAGCCGTAACCGGAGAGGTCCTTGCCGTAACCGGAGTGCTTGAAGCCACCGTGAGGCATCTCCGCAACGATAGGGATGTGGGTGTTGATCCACACGACACCAAAGTCGAGCTTCTTTGCCATGCGCATTGCGCGGCCGTGGTTCTGAGTCCACACCGATGAAGCTAGGGCATAGTTCACGTCATTAGCCCAGGTCAATGCCTGTGCTTCATCGGTGAACTTCTGCACGGTCATGACGGGGCCGAAGATCTCGTTCTGGATGGCCTCATCGGTCTGCTTGAGACCGGAGATGATGGTTGCTTCGTGGAAGTAACCACGAGAATCCACCCGGTTACCACCGAGTTCGATAGTGGCATTGTCGGGCAAGCGCTCAATGAAGCCCTGGACCTGAGCCATCTGGTTCACGTTGTTGACAGGACCAAACATGGTGCTGGCATCTAGAGGTGAACCGGTAATGGCATTCGCACGTGCGTACTTCACCAGCTCAGCCATGAACTCGTCATAGATACCTGCTTGCACGAGCAGTCGCGTTGCTGCGGTGCAGTCCTGACCAGCGTTGAAGTAGCCAGCACCGACGATGCCTTCTACTGCAGAAGGAATATCTGCATCATCGAAGACGATGACGGGTGCCTTACCTCCCAGTTCGAGGTGGACGCGCTTGAGGTCAGTTGCGGCACTCTTGGCCACTTCCATACCGGCACGAACAGAACCGGTAATGGAGATCATCTGAGGAATCTTGTTCTCCACCATGGCCTTGCCGGTGTCACGGCTTCCCATCACGGCGTTGAATACACCAGCTGGAAGGAATTCTGAAGCCATCTCTGCCAACAGCATGGTGGAGGCAGGAGTGGTGTCAGAAGGCTTCAAGACAATGGTGTTTCCTGCAGCAATGGCTGGGGCGAACTTCCACACCGCCATGTTGAGGGGGTAGTTCCAGGGGGTGACCTGGCCGATGACACCAATAGGTTCGCGGCGAATCATCGAGGTGTGGTCAGCCATGTATTCGCCGGCGGACTTGCCTTCGAGGTGGCGTGCTGCGGTGGCAAAGAACCGGATCTGGTCCACAGAAGGCATGATTTCGTATTCCACGAGAGTCTCAAGTGGCTTACCGGTGTCTTTGGACTCCACTTCAGCAAACTCACGTGCACGCGATTCCATCGCATCTGCAATGCGGAATAGCGCCAGAGAGCGCTCACTGGGAGTGGTGTCTCCCCAGGCGTCGAATGCTGTTGCCGCGGCGCCATAGGCGTCGGCAACATCCTTCTCATTAGAGATGGGGCTGGTGGCATAGACCTCTTCAGTGGCGGGGTTGAGAATGTCCAGACGTTCATCCGAGCTGGATTCCACAAACTGACCGTTGACGAAGTTCTTCAATGCGTGAGTACTCATGAACTCAGCATAAGGCGAAAACCGATAGTAAAAGAAGGGCTTTTCTGAGGATTTCGTAGTTTTATCCACATAAAAGTGCGGTTTCACTTGCTTCGGGTGTTTTTTCCTGTCAGAATCAACCCCATGAACTCAAAGTCTCGCGCCGCGCAGCTCGATGATGTGTCCAAAGCCATCATCGAACAGCTGCAAGAAGACGGTCGCCGCTCCTATGCCGAAATCGGCAAAGCGGTAGGGCTGTCTGAGGCTGCTGTTCGACAGCGAGTTCAGAAACTCACCGATGCCGGCGTTATGCAAGTAGTCGCCGTGACCGACCCCATGCAATTGGGGTTCTACCGCCAAGCAATGATTGGTTTGCGCTGCTCGGGTGACACCCGCGCTATCGCTGACCAGCTGGCCGCATTAGAAGCCGTCGATTACGTGGTGCTCACCGCCGGGTCATTCGACATCATGGCTGAAGTTGTCTGTGAGTCTGACGAAGATCTCATCAATCTTCTCAACGAACAGATCCGAAAGCTTGAGGGCGTGGTTTCAACCGAAACTTTCGTATACCTCAAGCTCCACAAACAGTTATATAACTGGGGAACGCGATAAAAAATGCCGTTATTCACCTCTCGGAAGAACAAGACTGCAGCACATGTTGCAGCACCCACACATGTTGTTACTCCTGCTGCTGCAGAGGCAGAGAAGCCTTATGTAGCACCTGTGTATGACAACAAGGACCTTCAGAAGAAGGCCAGCGACCACCTGTGGATGCACTTCACACGTCAGTCGGTCATGCACGAGAACGGTGTGCCCATCATCGTCAAGGGTGACGGTCACATGATCACCGACATCCAGGGCAAGAGCTACATCGACGGCCTCTCTGGTCTGTTCGTTGTTCAGGCAGGTCACGGTCGTAAGCGTCTGGCTCAGGCTGCCGCCAAGCAGGCTGAAGAACTCGCCTTCTTCCCCATCTGGTCTTACGCTCACCCCTCCGCTATTGAGCTGGCTGACCGCCTCGCTGACTACGCTCCAGGTGACCTGAACAAGGTCTTCTTCTCCACCGGTGGTGGTGAAGCTGTTGAAACTGCTTTCAAGCTGGCTAAGCAGTACTGGAAGAAGATGGGCAAGCCCACCAAGCACAAGGTGATTTCTCGCTCTGTTGCGTATCACGGAACACCTCAGGGTGCTCTCTCGATCACTGGTATCCCCGCGATGAAGGAAATGTTCGAGCCTTTGGTTCCTTCCACCTTCCGCGTGCCCAACACCAACTTCTACCGCGCTGAACAGCACGCTGACGACCTCTACGCATTCGGTCAGTGGGCAGCAAACCGCATCGAAGAGATGATTGAGTTCGAAGGCCCTGACACTGTTGCAGCTGTCTTCCTCGAGCCCGTTCAGAACTCCGGTGGCGCGTTCGCACCACCTCCCGGATACATGGAGCGCGTGCGCGAGATCTGCGACAAGCACGATGTCCTCATGGTTTCCGATGAGGTTATCTGTGCATTCGGTCGTATCGGTGAAATGTTTGCCTGCAACGCGTATGGCTACGTTCCCGACATGATCACCTGCGCCAAGGGTATGACCAGTGGTTACTCCCCTATCGGTGCAACCATCATCTCCGACAAGATCTACGAGCCCTTCTCCAAGGGCACCAGCTACTTCCCCCACGGTTACACCTTCGCCGGTCACCCCGTGTCGGCAGCTGTTGCTCTCGAGAACCTCAACATCTTCGAAGAAGAGAAGCTCAACGAGAACGTGCGCACCAACTCGCCACTGTTCCGTGCAGAGCTGGAGAAGCTCCTCGACATCCCCATTGTCGGTGACGTGCGTGGTGACGGTTACTTCTTCGCAATCGAGCTCGTCAAGGACAAGGCCACCAAGGAGACCTTCAACGATGACGAGTCCGAGCGTCTCCTCCGTGGCTTCCTCTCCAAGGCTCTCTATGACGCAGGTCTGTTCTGCCGTGCAGATGACCGTGGAGACCCCGTAGTTCAGCTTGCTCCACCGCTGACTATTGGTCCCAAGGAGTTCACTGAGATCCGCGAAATTCTTGAGGGTGTCCTCAAGGAAGGCGCGAATATCGTCTAAGACTCTGGCTCGGTAGGGTTTCGTCGCCACTACCTGATGTCAGTATCCCAATGGGGCTGCTACCGCATGCGGTGGCAGCCCCATTATCTTTGTAGGTATGACCTCCACCTTTGCCACGATTGATTCCCCTCTGGGTCGTATTGAGCTGACCAGCGATGGCGAAGCCATCACCTTTCTCAGCATTGAAGGCGTAGAGGGTTCTCCTCATGGGCGCTTACAGCATGGCGGTCGCCCGGGTGATCCGGACAAGGTGATTAAGCAGGCCACCAAGGAACTCGGCGAATACTTCGCTGGTAAACGACAGGACTTTGATGTTCCCGTGAAGCTGGTGGGAACCGAATTCCAGCAGGCCATCTGGCATGAGCTCCTCGCTATTCCTTATGGCGGACATGCCTCTTATGGTGATTTGGCAGCTCGCGCAGGCAACCCCAAGGCAGCTCGTGCTGTGGGAGGTGCTGTGGGAGCAAACCCCGTGCCCATCATTGTTCCTTGCCACCGCATCCTCGCAGGTAACAGGAAGCTCACCGGTTACTCCGGTGGCTCCGGCGTTCCGACCAAGATTCAGCTCTTGGACATCGAAGGCATCGAATACAAGTAATGCATAACAAGTAATGGCCTATCAAGATCTCGAGATCGGCGAAGACGGTCTCGCTCGTTGTGGCTGGGTGGGCACTGATCCCGAATACATCCGCTATCACGATGAAGAGTGGGGCGTGAAACTGTTGGGTGACCAGAAGCTCTTTGAAAAGCTCTCCCTGGAAGCCTTTCAAGCAGGGCTGAGCTGGATCACGATCCTCAAGCGTCGTCCTGGCTTCCGCGCCGCCTTCTCTAACTTCGACATTGCTACGGTTGCCGGTTATTCCGATGCCGACATAGAGCGCTTGATGCTCGATGAAGGCATCATTCGCAATCGCGCCAAGATTGTGGCGACGATTGAGAATGCCAAGGTCACTCAGTCGATGCTTACTCAGTCTCCTGGCGCCTTACACGACCTCATTTGGTCGTTCCAGCCCTTGTCTAGGCAGCGCGCGAATTCCTGCGCTGGAGATGAGCAAGAGCGTTACCAAACCCTGGCAGAAGTACCGGCTGTGACAACAGAATCCGAACAGCTGAGTAAAGCCCTCAAGAAACTGGGCTTTAAGTTCGTCGGTGCTACGACGATGTATGCATTGATGCAATCAGCAGGATTGGTCGATGACCACCTGGCTGGATGTCACAGGTCAGTGAATTAAGGTTTAGGTCGCCTCTAAGTCGAAAGGTGTTCCAGCTTGAGGATCGCGCTGAGCACGCTTTCGTGCTTGTGACTTTGCATACGCAGACTCAGACGCGACGGGAGCCGTGATGGGACTCATGGAAGTGCGGCTAGGCGCATCACCAACCCCGGGAACAGAATCTTCGAGCAGAGCTTCGCGAATAATTCGGCGAGGGTCATACTGCCTGGGATCTAGCTTTTTCCATTCGACTTCATCAAAATCTTCACCAAGTTCTTCCTTGATGCGATCTTTGGCGCCCGAACTCATTTCTTTGAGCTTTCGAACGAATTGACCGAATTTCGCCGAATAAGCAGGCAGGCGTTCGGGACCAATAATGAAGACAGCAATTACCCCAATGAGGAGCAATTTTTCAAAGGTCAAACCAAACACACTATGAGACTACCGCTCCTAAACACTGGGATAGCTCTACGCTTGTGAACCAAGGAGACTGACGTGACACACAACGAACTAACGTGGAAGTTCCTCAACGAATTTGATGTTGAGTCGAGCACCCAGACCAAAGCCCGCGCTATTTCTCTCGAGCACGGCGTGAACGTGATTTCACCCGCTGTCGGAGCACAGCTTGCGCTCGTTGCCGCGGCAACAAATGCCACCAACATTATTGAGGTTGGTACAGGTTTGGGACTTTCCGGTCTGTGGCTTCTTGCCGGTGCACCAGAGGCAACTCTGACCTCTATTGACCCTGAATTTGAATATCACGAGCAGGCTCGTGAACTCTTCACCGAAGCCGGCTACCCTGCAAGCCGCGTGCGCTTGATCACGGGCAAGGCTTTGGATGTTCTTCCCCGTATGAACGAGAACAGTTACGACATCGTGCTCGTTGATGGTGACCCTGCACAGGTTGCCCAAAACGTGGAGCACGCTTTGCGTCTTGTTCGCGTTGGTGGAACCGTTCTTGTTCCTCACATCTTGCAAGATGGCGATATTGCGAACCCTGCCAAGCGCGCTGGCATCATTGCTGGCTTCCGCACGGTGCTTACTGAAGCTACCGAGTCCGAGAACATCGTAGTTGCCCTCTCCCCTGCCGGAGATGGCCTGCTTCAGTTCACCAAGATTGCCTAACAACCTCAATTAGAGCCATAACGGGGAGGTGCTGGTGTGAATAAACAGCATCACGTGAAAAGAAGACCACTGGCTCGTTTAGCCGGAATTGCCGTTTCCCTGGGGTTAATGACCGCGTCGCTCACTGGCTGCGTTTCGGATAACTCGGACCCACATCGTGTAGCCGTGATTATTTCGGGTGTTGCATCTGTTTCGCCCTTTACAACTCCTGACCAACCCTGCACAGAAGGTCAGAGCGCAGGAGCAACTGACTCATTTATCAGGGACTACTTAGAAAATGAATCAATACAGGTGTTTACTGCTCCTGTGATGGCAGGTCCCGGCCAAGTCCCTTCAGAACTCCCCCAGGACAAGGGCGGTCCTTTCGGAAATTGCCCAGAGCAGCTCCCCGCTGAGCTCACCGTTGATTCGACTAATTCCGTCGACACCGCCGGCAAGAATCTTTCAGCGTTCATTTCGTATGTGCATGAAAAGTATGGGGTTCGACAAGTTGACCTCATTGCCCACTCCTTGGGTGGCATATTCACCAGAAATGCCATCAGGGAACTTCAGTCACAAAACTCACCGGTTGAGGTGATGACCCTGACGACAATTGGAAGCCCCTGGGAATCACCCATCATGGCGAATACCTCCTCTGACCCGGTGCAGGCGTGTGATGGTTTTGAGCTGTGCGAAGGATTCATGGAGGAATTAGTGGCCATCCCTTCAATCAACAACATCTTGAATTTTCTCGCGCCAGAAAGCATCAACCAGTGGACTCAGGAACAAACTGGAGTCCTGGATAACATCCCTGTCACACTTATTGCCGGCACCTACTTCAGCAAGGTCGCAGGCAACTCAGCAAAATGGCCCAACGACGGCTTCATCCAATACTCAGCCGCCACAGCAAGAAACGTCCCTGACTCGGTACTGCCTATTCGAGCCTGTTTCACAGAGCCTTACACTCACAGCGTCTACACCTCCCACTTCGCCGGCGATGCACCCGACTCTGCGATCACATGGAACGCTCAAACAGGTCTCATTATTCTCAACGCCATCCGCACAGCACACACAACTCAACAGCTCACTAACCGTCTCGGCTGCCCTACGCCTGAGAAGTAAACTTGGTTGAGACGACACAAAGGATTTCACACACCATGAAAAAGCTTTTCCTCACCGCGATTGCACTCACGTCCCTGGTGCTCACTGGATGTGCGCCTGCAGCAGCTCCAGCAGAAAAGGAAAACAGAGCTGTCGTCATCATGTCGGGAGGTGGGGCAACAAGTCCTTTCACCACCCCCACACAAGCATGTAAAACAGGCCTCGCAGCCGGAAACACCGACACTGCCCTCCGCGAATCTCTCCTCAAAGCTGGCAAGCAGGTTTACACCGCACCCGCCATGGCTGATTGGGGAACAGTAGTGGAGCCAGCCGCCGACTCATTCGGCGCCTTTGGCGACTGCCCCGAAGTTCTCCCCGAGTATCTGACGGTCATGTCATCTGGAGATATCAACGCCAGTGGTGAACGTCTTGCCCGTTTCGTGATGTATCTCCACGACACCTATGGCGTTACTGATGTTGACTTTGTCGGCCACTCCAATGGTGGGCTGTTCTCTCGAGCTGCTATTCGATTGATCAAGCAGCTTGAACTTCCCATTACTGTTCGTTCTCTCACCATGCTGGGCACCCCCAACGATGGAGCCTTCCCCACTGAGTACGCAGCAGGTGAAGTTGAACTGTCTGAATGCCTCGGAGATGCCTTCTGTGAGAAGTTCCTCACAGTCTGGAAATCCTACGCTGGCCAAGTTGATAAGGGCCTCAACGGTGAGGACACCACCCATTACCTCGACGGCGATGATGGCTGGAACCAAGCTCAAGAAGGTTTCCTTGATGGCATTCCGGTCATGCTTATCGGAGGAAGCCAGTGGTCAAACCCTGCAGGCAACCCAGAACTGTGGCCCTTCGACGGAATTACGCCTGTCTACAGCGCTTTTGCTCAGGGCATTTCCGACAAGGTGATCCCCCACCGCACCTGCTGGTCAGCTCCCCTCACACACAGCATCTTTGTTTCTGACTTCGCTGAGCTTGATTGGCAAACTGCGATGACGTGGAACACGGAATCTCTCGCTCAAGTCAACAAGGCTATTGACAGTGCAGATGAGGCACTTAGCCAACCCAACCGCCAGGGATGCCCTGAGTAAAGCGTTGGTGTGAGGCTGACTGCCTCCTTACAGCGTCACCCAGCCGCTACTTTGGCCTGCCTACTACCGGTCATAATCAGGGCCCAGGCAGTGAAGAACCACGCGACGGCAACACCGACGATGACCCAGATGACTGTTCCACCCAGAATTCC
>NZ_CAKZII010000127.1 GCF_936931525.1 uncultured Aurantimicrobium sp. | reverse complement strand
AACGTTGACCGAGATGGGCTTCCCTGTCTGGTCCAAGACCATTAGCTCGCAAGGCACCGTCAAGGAAACCATTGCGAACGTACAGACACCGATTCTGATGGCAGACCAGCTGGTTCGCCCCGGCGACGTGATTGTTGCTGACATTGATGGTGTCTGCTTGGTCAAGCGCGAAGATGCCGAAAAGGTTCTCAAGGCTGCTCAGGAGCGCGAAGCCATGGAAGCGGGCAAGCGCACACGCCTGGCAACTGGAGAACTCGGTCTCGACATCTACAACATGCGCGACAAGCTCGCTGCAAAGGGTCTCGTATACGAGGACTACGCGGGTGAATAACTCTCAGGTTGCTGTTCCTTGCTCCGTCATGCGCGGAGGAACTTCGAAGGGGCTGTATTTCCTGGCAAGTGACTTGCCAGCAGATCGTGCTGCCCGGGACACCTTCTTGCTCGCTGCCATGGGTTCGCCCGATGTGCGCGAGATCGACGGCATGGGTGGTGGCCACCCGCTGACCTCCAAGGTTGCCGTGGTGAGCAAGTCAGAACGTGACGGCATCGACGTGGACTATCTGTTCCTCCAGGTCTGGCCTGACCGTGCTGAAGTCAGCGACCAGCAGAACTGCGGCAACATCTTGGCCGGTGTGGGTCCCTTTGCCATTGAAAAGGGACTTGTTCCTGCAGCAGACGGCGTGACCCCGGTCGCGATTTACATGGAGAACACCGACTCCAAGGCAACGGCGTTCGTGGAGACTCCTGGCGGAGTCGTCAACTACGCCGGTACTGCCCGTATTGACGGTGTTCCTGGAACCCACGCACCTATCAACATCAACTTTGAAGATGTTGCTGGCTCAAGCTGTGGTGCTCTGCTTCCCACTGGCAACGTGGTTGATGAAGTTTTGGGTGTGCAGGTCACCTGCATCGACAACGGCATGCCCGTTGTCTGCCTGAATGCCTCTGACTTCGGTATCACTGGATACGAGACTCCTGCCGAGCTCGAGGCGAATGCTGAGCTCAAGGCTCGAGTGGAAGAGATTCGCTTGGCTGTCGGGCCACTGATGAACCTTGGTGACGTCACGAACAAGACCGTGCCCAAGATGAGCTTGCTGGCTCCTGCGAGGGACGGTGGCCTTCTCTCTACTCGCACCTTCATTCCTCACCGTGTGCACGAAAGCATCGGTGTTCTGGGTGCTGTC
>NZ_CAKZII010000126.1 GCF_936931525.1 uncultured Aurantimicrobium sp. | reverse complement strand
ACAGCGAAGTCAGTCATTTCGGCCAAACCACGGGTGATGATTGAGGCCTTGGTGTTGTCGCCATAGCCCACACCATCCACGATTCCCACGGCAACAGCGATGAGGTTCTTGAGCACACCACCGAACTCGGTGCCGGGAACATCGGTGTTGACGAAGCAACGGAAGTAACGGTTCGAGACTGTCAAAGCAACCTGGCTTGCAGTTTCCAAGCTCTGGCTGGAGATCACTGCAGCGGTGGGCTGCTCTTTTGCAATTTCAAGTGCCAAGTTAGGGCCAGAAGCAACCGCAACCATGTCCGGGCTGATAGGAAGTTCTTCGGCAATGACCTCGCTCATGCGCAGGCCTGTCTTGCGCTCCACACCCTTCATGAGGGAGATGACGATCTGATCGTCGCGGAGTAGAGGTGCGAGTTGAACCAGGTTCTCACGCAGGGTTTGGCTGGGAACACAGAGGTAAACCTGCTCAGCGTTCTTCACTGCAGCTGCCATCGAGCTGGTGGCAACCAAGTTCAGAGGCAGACGAATACCGCGGAGGTAATCACTGTTGCGGTGAGTTTCGTTGATGTCTTGAGCAAGGTCATCGCGACGTGCCCAGAGCATGACGTCGTTGCCGCCGTCGGCCAAAATCTTGGCAAAGGTGGTTCCCCAGCTACCGGCGCCGAGGACAGCAACCTTGCGTGCAGGTGGAGCTACTGGCTTCTTACTCAAAACCGCCCCGTCTCGCTCTGGTTGTGTTCGGCAGGGTTCCAGCGGGTTGCCGGAGCCTTCTCACCACGCAAGTCTTCCAGCAAAGCAGTGATGGCGTCCATCACCTTGGTGGTTGCAGCGGTCAGAGTCTTATTATCCAAGGGTTTGCCTGCGAACTCGCTGAGGTCGACCGGATCTCCCACTTTCACGTCCACGGTGTGACGAGGAAAAACGTTCAGTTTCTTGGAATAACGCGCCATCAGGTTCTGAGTTCCCCAATGCGCAACAGGGACAACAGGAATACCGAGCTCCAGTGCCAGTCGCACTGCACCACTCTTGCCTCGCATAGGCCAGATATCTGGGTCGCGGGTCAGCGATCCCTCGGGATACACAATCAACGCTCGTTCTTTGGTCACGAGTTCTTTTGCGGCCATCAAGGCGTCTGAACTTCGAGTGGAACCACCGCGTTCTACCGGAATCTGTCCCGACTTACGCAAAATCCATCCCACAACAGGAACCCTGAGGATGCTGGCTTTCGCCATAAAGCGAGGTAAGCGACCCAGGTACCAGGTGGCAACTCCAATGACGACAGGGTCAATGTTGGAGTAGTGGTTGGGGGTGATGATGACAGCCCCGGTTTGTGGCATCTTTTCCCGGTCGTGGAAGCGATACTTCACCATGAGCCCCATCAAGGGCAGGGCGATAGCGCCTAACAACCAAAAGATTGATGGCTTACTGCGTTCACTCACGAGGAGTTACTCGCCCTCAATTACAAAGTCGGCGCCGAGCTGGCGCAGCTTGGTAATGAAGTCACCATATCCGCGGCTAATGATGCCCACGTTGCTGACCCGAGACGTTCCCTTGGCCGTCAAGGCAGCAATGAGGTGGCTGAAGCCACCACGGAGGTCGGGAACCTCAATGTCTGCACCGTGAAGCTCTGTGGGACCAGAAATGACTGCGGAGTGCAAGAAGTTACGCTGGCCGAAACGGCACGGGTGACCACCGAGGCATTCGCTGTGAAGCTGAATGTTGGCGCCCATCTTGATAAGAGCATCAACAAAGCCAAAGCGCTGTTCATAGACGGTCTCGTGAACAATCGAGACACCTTGTGCCTTGGTGAGAGCAATCACGAGAGGCTGCTGCCAGTCGGTCATGAAGCCGGGGTGCACATCGGTCTCAATCACTACAGGTTTGAGCTCTCCACCGGGGTGGAAGAAGCGGATACCGTCATCGTGGATCTCGAACGCGCCACCAACCTTGCGGAAGATATTGAGGAAGGTGAGCATCTCTGCCTGCTGAGCACCGCCGACGAAGATATCTCCGCCGGTTGCCAGAGCAGCAGAAGCCCAGCTTGCTGCTTCGTTGCGGTCGAACAGTGCGCGGTGGGTGTAACCCTCGAGTTTGTCCACGCCTTCAATACGAATGACGCGGTCGGTGTCAACCGAGATGATGGCACCCATCTTTTGCAAGATGTTGATGAGGTCCATGATCTCTGGCTCAATAGCTGCACCAGAAAGTTCCGTCTTTCCCTTGGCGCGCACGGCAGTCAGGAGAACCTGCTCTGTTGCTCCCACGCTGGGGTAAGGCAGAGAAATTTTGGTGCCGACCAGTCCTTCAGGCGCAGTCATGCGAATACCGGTGGGGAGCTTTTCAATGACAGCACCGAAGTTACCAAGAACTTCTAGGTGGTAGTCGATGGGACGGTCACCGATGCGGCAACCACCGAGGTCTGGGATGAATGCTTCACCCAGGCGGTGCAGAAGTGGACCACAGAAAAGAATAGGAATACGGCTCGAGCCAGCATGGGCATCAATATCCGTCATGTGTGCAGATTCAACACCGGCAGGATCAAGCTTGAGAGTTCCGGCAGCAACATCATGCTGAACCTTCACACCGTGAACTTCAAGCAGTCCCTTGACCACGCGAACATCACTGATGTCAGGCACATCACGCAGTTCGCTGGGGCTTTCGCCGAGGAGTGCAGCAACCATGGCCTTGGTGACCAAGTTTTTAGCGCCCTTGACTTCAATACGACCAGACAGTGGGTGGCCACCATTGATGGTGATGGTGTCTCCGGAGAGGCCTACGCGCGCGCCAGCGGCGCGGGCGTCGTTTGCAACGGTGTTCATGCATGCCTCACAGGAAGGGTCTTGGGGCGCCAGCCTTCACGCTTCGCTTCGAAGTCGGTGATGGCCTGCTCGTTACGCAAGGTTAGCGCGATGTCATCGAGTCCTTCGAGCAAACGCCAGCGAATGTAGTCATCGACTTCAAAGGGAACAACCAGGTCGCCCAGGGTTGCCTTCTTCTCAACGAGGTCCACGGTGAGTTCAACTCCAGGCTGGGCCTCAAGTGCCGCCCACAGCTTTTCGCAATCTGCCTCGGAGATGACACCAGTAAGCAAGCCCTGCTTACCGGAGTTTCCGCGGAAAATGTCTGCGAACTTGGGAGCAAGAACAGCATCAAAACCGTAGTCGCGCAGAGCCCAGACAGCGTGCTCACGCGACGAGCCCGTGCCAAAGTCAGGACCGGCAACAAGAACGCGTGCACCTGAATACTCAGGCTGGTTCAAAATGAACTCAGGATCCTGACGCCAGTTAGCAAAGAGTGCGTCATCGAAACCGGTCTTTGTCACACGCTTGAGGAAAACAGCAGGAATGATCTGATCAGTGTCCACGCCGCTGCGACGCAGAGGAACACCAACTCCGGTGACGGAAGTGAATTTCTCCATGACTAGCCTTCCAAATCTGAGGGGCTTGAGAGCGTGCCGCGGATAGCGGTTGCTGCAGCGACCTGCGGAGAGACCAGGTGAGTGCGTCCACCCTTACCCTGACGGCCTTCAAAGTTACGGTTCGAGGTGGAAGCGCAACGCTCCCCCGGTGCGAGCTGGTCAGGGTTCATGCCCAAACACATCGAGCAGCCAGCAAAACGCCACTCAGCACCAAATGCCTCAATGATCTTGTCGAGGCCCTCAGCTTCTGCTTCGAGACGCACGCGTGCTGAACCAGGAACAACCATGACGCGAACGCCGTCGGCCTTCTTCTTGCCATCCACGATGGCAGCGAAGACGCGCAGGTCTTCAATACGACTGTTGGTGCAGGAACCCATGAACACCGCGTCCACAGGAACATCCTTGAGCTTGGTGCCAGGCTTCAGATCCATGTATTCGAGGGCACGTTCAGCAGCTGCACGCTCGTTAGGGTCAGAGAAGTCAGCAGGTGAAGGAACGACGTCGCTCAGTGACACACCTTGACCTGGGTTAGTGCCCCATGTCACGAAGGGTTCAAGTTCATTGGCGTCGAGGTTAACCTCGGCGTCGTAGGTTGCACCCTCGTCGGTGGGGAGAGTCTTCCAGTAGGCGACAGCCTCATCCCAGTCAGCACCAACGGGTGCGTGAGGACGGCCTTCGAGGTAGTCAAAAGTGGTCTGGTCGGGAGCGACCATACCCGCGCGGGCACCAGCTTCGATGGCCATGTTGCAGATGGTCATACGACCTTCCATGGACAGGGCGCGGATAGCAGAACCGCGGAATTCGAGAACGTATCCCTGACCACCGTTGGCACCGATCTTGGCAATCACAGCCAAGATGATGTCCTTGGCGGAAACGCCCGGCTTGAGGGTTCCCTCCACGTTGATCGCCATGGTCTTGAAAGCTTTGAGGGGCAACGTCTGCGTTGCCATGACGTGCTCTACTTCACTGGTACCAATACCAAAGGCCATCGCACCAAAAGCGCCATGGGTCGAGGTGTGTGAGTCACCACAGACCACGGTAATACCGGGCATAGTCAGACCCAGTTGTGGGCCGACAACGTGAACGATGCCCTGTTCTAGGTCACCGAGTGAGTGCAGGCGAACACCAAACTCTTCCGCGTTGTTGCGCAGGGTCTGAATCTGGACGCGGCTGGTCTCATCAGCGATGGGCTTGTCGATGGCCAGGGTGGGAGTGTTGTGGTCCTCAGTGGCGATGGTGAGGTCCAGGCGGCGGAGTGGGCGTCCGGCCTGGCGCAGACCATCAAATGCCTGTGGGCTGGTTACTTCGTGAACGAGGTGGAGGTCGATATAGATGAGATCGGGGGTGCCGTCTTCGCCTTTGACGACCAAGTGGTCGTCCCACACTTTTTCCGCAAGAGTTCTTGGTTTGTTCACCCTGTAATTCTACTTCGTGTGTGAAGTAGGTTCTGCAGAACGCATCTTGATCACGCTGGCAATCGTGGCCACGGCCATCGAGGCCACAATGACCAACAGTGAGGTGACCGTGCTGATTTCAGGTGCCCACTCAATGTGCTGACCACCATTGATGAAAGGCAGTTCGTTCTCGTGCATCGCGTGAAGTACCAATTTGACGCCGATAAAGCCCAGAATAAATGCGATTCCATACTTGAGGTATTCGAGCTTGTCGAGCAGGCCACCCAGCAGGAAGTAGAGCTGACGCAGACCCATCAGAGCGAAAATGTTGGCCGCGAAGACCAGGAACGGACTTGTTGTAATTCCGAAAATGGCCGGAATCGAATCAAAAGCAAAGATGACGTCGGTCACAGCGATGGTGATGAACACCACGAGCATGGGGGTGAACATCTTCTTACCGTTGTGAACGGTGCGGATCTTGGCCCCATCGAAATCTGGTGACATCGTGATGCGCTTGCGCAGGAAGCTAATCAGCTTGCCTTCAGTCTCTTCTTCGTCCTCATGTGAACGGAAGGCCTGGTGGTAGGCGGTGTAGAGCAGGAACGCGCCAAAGATGTAGAAGATCCAGGAGAAGTTCTCGATCAGGGCAGCGCCCAAAACGATGAAGATTCCGCGCAAAATCAGCGCCATGATGATGCCCACCATCAGCACTTCCTGCTGGTACTTTCGGGGCACTGCAAAGCGGCTCATGATGATGACAAAGACGAAGAGGTTATCAATGCTCAGGCTGTATTCAGTGAGCCAACCGGCATAGAACTGGCCTGCGTGTTCAATATCTCCGAGAGCTAGAATCGCGCCACCAAAGGCAACGGCGAGCAGCGCATAGAAGCCCACCCAGAGAGCAGATTCCTTCATGGAAGGGATGTGTGGACGCTTGAAAATAATCAAGAGATCGGCAACAAGAATCGCCGTCAAAATAACAAGCGAACCAATTTCAAACCACGCGGGGAGAGCACCATCCATAGTGCTTCAAGGCTACCGGTAAGAACGCTGAGAATTTCCTCAAAGAATAAGCAAAAACCCCCGCTAGAAGGCGAGGGTTTTTGTCGTTGGTGACCCCAACGGGATTCGAACCCGTGTTACCGGCGTGAGAGGCCAGCGTACTAGGCCGCTATACGATGGGGCCGTT
>NZ_CAKZII010000125.1 GCF_936931525.1 uncultured Aurantimicrobium sp. | reverse complement strand
TGCTGGTCTTACTCATACGTCCGAGCCTACTTCTGCGTCGCAGCGAATGCAGACAGTGCGAGCAGGTCTGGCTTGCCTGAGCTCAACCGTGGAATCTCGTCAATGAAGCAGACAACCTTGGGTGCTGCAACGCGACCCAGCTCAGCAACAATGTCGTCATAGATCTGCGCTGAGAGCTCGGCACTGTGTTCAACTCCAGGCACAACAACAGCGGGGCGGACACCCCATTCCGAATCTGGAATATGTATTGCCAACGCCTGAGTACAGCCTGCAATCGCCCGAACTACGGCCTCCACAGCATCAAGGTCAATCTTGAGGCCACCGGATGTAATCACTCGATCGAGTCGCCCGAGGACTGTAAGTACGCCGTTTTCTAGACTTCCTGCATCTCCGGTGTGATACCAAATGATTCCATTCCTGTTTTGGAATGTATCTGCAGTGCGCTGTTCATCAGCCACGTATTCAGTCGCAAGCTGTGGTGCTGAGATGAGGATCTCGCCCGAGTCTTCAGCTATTTCCACACTGACCCCCGCAAGCGGAACACCGTCATAAACACAACCACCGGATGTCTCGCTCGAGCCATAGGTGGTGACAATCTTGACGCCCAGTGAATCAGCACGCTCGCGCAGTTCAGGTTCAAGAGCTTGTCCGCCAATCAGAACAGCATCAAGGGATCGCAGGAGCTCCAGAGCATCTGCGCTGTCTTCTGCTTCATCGAGCACACGTGCCAGTTGAACAGGGACAAGTGCTGTGTAGCGGCGCTCTCCGGTCATCACACTGACGGAGTGCAAGAAGGTGCGCGCATCAAAAGGGCCACTGGGCATGTACACCGGTTCTGTGCCTGACTCAATTGATCTCACAAGAACAGACATGCCTGCGATATAGGTCAGTGGCAAGGCCAGTAACCATTGACCTGCTCCGCCTAGACGTTCGTGTGCTGATACCGCGCTGGCACGAAGTGCCGCTGCGCTCAGAGCAACCGTCTTAGGTTTTCCTGAGGTGCCCGAGGTCTGGATGAGCAAAGCAGTTCCCTCAGGAGATTCGGTCAGCGGGTTCTCACCTGCTGCGACCATCCGTGAAGCACGTGCATCCCGAACGAGTACTGCTGGACCGTTGTTGCCCAGAGCATCAGAGAGTGCGGCAAACACCTGTTGCGGCGCAGCCGCATCACAGAGCACCACAGCTGTCATGTGGAACCTAGTAGTGCCAGGGGTAAGGCGACCAGTCAGGTTCGCGCTTCTGTAAGAAGGAGTCGCGACCTTCCACTGCCTCGTCAGTGCCATAGGCCAGACGGGTAGCTTCACCAGCAAAGACCTGTTGTCCCAGGATGCCGTCGTCAGTTGCGTTGAACGCAAACTTCAGCATGCGGATTGCGGTTGGTGACTTGGTCATGATGGTGCGTGCCATAGCGAGGGCTTCGGTTTCGAGGTCTTCGTGTGCAACAACGCGGTTGACGGCACCCATTTCATACGCACGCTGTGCGCTGTATTCCTCGGCGAGGAAGAAAACTTCGCGTGCAAACTTCTGGCCAACCTGCTTGGCAAAGTAGGCACTGCCATATCCGGCATCAAATGAGCCCACGTCAGCATCGGTCTGCTTGAAGTGTGCGTGCTCGCGGCTGGCGATGGAGAGATCGCAGACCACGTGCAGTGAATGTCCGCCACCGGCAGCCCAACCAGGGATGACAGCAATGACAACCTTGGGCATAGTGCGAATCAAGCGCTGCACTTCAAGAATGTGCAGACGACCGGTTCCGGTGGAACCGTCGGCGTATTCATAGCCTGCCTTGCCGCGGATGCGCTGGTCTCCACCTGAGCAGAATGCCCAGCCGCCATCTTTCGGGCTGGGGCCATTGCCGGTGATGAGGACTACGCCCACCTTGCTGTTCTGACGTGCATCATCGAGTGCGCGGTAGAGCTCATCAACCGTCTGGGGGCGGAATGCGTTGCGCACCTCGGGACGGTTGAAGGCAATACGTGCCACCTGTCCGCGCACGTCAAGGTGGTAGGTGATGTCCGTGAAGCCTTCTGAGCCAGGTGCAACAACCCACTGCGTGGGGTCAAAGATGTCCGAAACGGGAGATGCCATGCCTCCAGCCTACGAGAACCACAGCAACGGTGGGAGACTAGGGACGTGCACCCACCTCTAACTGAGCTTCTGGCCACCGCCCGCGTGGTCTCATTACCCCTTGCGGTGAAGTTCCGTGGCATCTGGTCCAGGGAGGTCATGCTGTTCCAGGGCCCCGAAGGCTGGACTGAATTCAGCCCCTTTGTGGAATACAACGATGATGAAGCTGTGCACTGGCTTCGTGCGGCTATCGAGTTTGGCTGGCAGCCACTGCCCCAGCTCTATCGCGACCAGATCATGGTCAATGCCACCGTTCCAGCTGTTGCTCCTGATCAGGTTGCTGAAGTTCTCTCCCACTTCGATGGCTGTCGCACAGCCAAGGTGAAGGTGGGCGAACCTGGGCAGCTCCTCAGTGAAGACGTGGAACGCGTCCGTGAAGTGCGCAGGATCTTGGGCCCTGAGGGCCGCATCCGTGTGGACGCGAACGCAGCATGGAATGTGGATGAGGCAGAACATGCCTTTCATGCCCTGGCAGAGTTTGATCTTGAATATGTCGAACAGCCCTGTGCTTCTCTGGAGGAACTCGCAGAGCTGCGTGAACGCACTCACTACATGGACGTGCCTATTGCTGCCGATGAAAGTATTCGCAAAGCAGAGGATCCTCGTGCTGTTGCGCAGGCTGTTGCGGCAGACGTGTTGGTACTCAAAGCACAGCCCCTTGGCGGCATCTCAAAGATTGTGCAGCTCTCTGAAGAAGTGTCGCTGCCCATTGTTCTCTCCAGTGCCCTGGAGTCTTCTGTCGGCATCGCTATGGGCCTCTATGCCGCTGCCGCCGTGAAGGACCTGAACTTCGATTGCGGTTTAGGAACTGCGTCACTCTTAGCCGGAGACGTCACTGCTGCTCCCCTGGTTGCCCAAGGTGGAGCGATTACAGTCCAGCGCCCCGTGGTCAGTGAAGACTTGTTAGAGCGCTTCGCAGCCAGCCCTGACACCACTGCGTGGTGGCTGGAGCGGCTGGAGCGCTGCTACGACTTGCTCTGATGACCTAGAGGCCTGAGTAGGCGTGCAGGCCCTTGAAGAAGATGTTCACCACGGTGAAGTTGAACATCACCGCAGCAAAGCCGACCATTGCTAGCCAGGCAGAACGACTGCCACGCCATCCACGCGTGGAACGCGCGTGGATGTAACCGGCATAGATGGTCCAGATGATGAAGGTCCAGACTTCCTTGGTGTCCCAACCCCAGTAACGACCCCAGGCCTTCTCAGCCCAGATTGCACCTGCAATAAGTGTGAAGGTCCAGAGCACGAAACCGATAATGATGAGTCGGTAGGCGTAGTTTTCTAACTGCACGGAATCGGGCAAACGAGTAAGGAAACCTAGACGGGTCTTCTCTTTTGCTGCAGCAGCGTTCTCGCGCTTGGTCTGCAGCAGCTGCATCAGTGAGAGTGCGAAACCGAGAGCAAAGAAGCCCGTTGCCAACGTGGCCACGAATACGTGAATGACGAGCCAGTAGGACTGGAGCGCTGGTGGAAGAGGAACAATCTCGACGTAGTAGCGAGTGGCAGCAAGGCCAAGCAGAAGAAGCACAAGACCGGTGACAAAGGACCCGAGGAACTTCATGTCCCACTTCAGGTTCACCAGCAAGAAGACACCCACGATGATGAGCGTGCCGGTCATGGCGAACTCATACATGTTTGCCCAGGGCACTCGAGATGCGGCAAAACCGCGCATCAGAGTGGCGGCAAGCTGCAACAAAAATCCGATGACCGTCAGAGCCATAGCCACGCGAGCAAGCTTGCGACGTTCTGGGACGACTACGACCTTCTTCGCCTCACCCACAGCTGATGAGTCATCACTGGCGCCTTTGGCCAGATCGAGCGTGAACAGCACGAAGGCGATGGCATAGATGGCCATGGCCGAGTAGAGGGCAAGTACGGAGTACTGCGAGAGGGTGTCAGTCACGGGTCAATCCTAAGGCTCGTTCGAGCTTGTCCTTCAGGGCAATAACTGCGCCCTCCAGGGTGGGGTCATCTCCGCGGGCAAGGCCTGCGCATTCCGCTGTTACCGAACCGTCTGCGTTTTCAGTGACCGAAACCCACATGCGCCTGCGCGGCACAAAGAGGGAGATGAGGAGGCCACCAAGGGCAGAGAGCGCGAATACCAGAACCCAGCCTTGAGTGGGGTCGCGGTGGATGTCGAGAGAGACGAAACGCTTCACGCCATCAAAGGTGACGGTTCCTAAACCGTTGGGTAGTTCCACGGTGTCGCCGATGCTGAACTCCAGAGACTTCTGTGGTGCTTTACGGCCAGCCAGCTTGGTCATGTCCTCCGTATCGAGGGCATAGACCGAGCGGGGGATGCCCTCGTCGAGACCGAGGTCACCGGCATAGACGTCCAAGGTGAGGCGAGGGTCAATCAAGTCTGGATACATCGAGAAGAATGCACCGCTGTGGCCTTCGCTCACTGTGGGGTAGAAGAAGCCAATCAGGCCGACCTGTTCTGCCAAGCCGTCAGGAAGCTTGATCACACCCAGAGAGGTGAGGTTCTTGTCTTGCGGCAGGAAGTTCACTGAGTCGGTGAAGATGACGTTGCCCTCAGGATCGCGGACCGTCACCGTGGGTGCATAACCATTGCCCAAGAGATAGACGTCCGTGCCAGCAATGCGAAGCGGTTCATTGACCTTGATGGTCTGCTTCTGGGGTTCTTCACCCTTGATCTGGGTTGTGACATCGGCAGTGAAGTCCACAGGCTGACCAATGGCGTTGGAGTTCTTCTCCTCATACACAGCAGTGAACTTATCCAGCTGGATTGTGTAGGGGGGAAGAGTAGAAGAGTCGAAGAAGCGACCTGGGTTGAACGAGTCAAACGCAATGAGCGAGTTGGTGAATGCTTGGCCTTCATAGATGGCGCGCTGGCCCGCAAAGCCGAAGCCGCCGCCAAAGCCAACGGCAATGAGAACACCGACGAGGGCAAAGTGGAAGATGAGGTTTCCGGTCTCACGCATGTAACCGCGCTCAGCAGAAACAGTGATTGCTGCCTCGCTCTTGAGTTTTCCCTTGCCGCCGGCAGCACGGTCATAACGTGCAACGCGGTAACGGTCTGCCTTGAGAACCACTCGAGCGGCCTCGAGTACTTCTTCCGCACTCTTACCTGAGACAGAAATCTTGGCGTAGGCAGGAAGACGAACCAGGTTTGCCGGGGTCACGGGTGGCTGAGCCTGCAGGGCCTCAATGTGGTGCTTGGTGCGGGGAAGAACACAGCCAATCAGAGAGATAAACAGCAACAGGTAAATGGCCGAGAACCACGCAGAGGAATACACATCGAACATCTGGAACTGATCCAGAATCGGGGCAGTGTCCTTGTGGTCCACGAAGTACTGGCTGACACCATTGGGGTCAGAGCTGCGTTGAGGAACAAGAGATCCAGGAACGGCAGCAATAGCCAACAACAACAGAAGAAGCAGTGCGGTGCGCATGCTGGTGAGCTGACGCCAGAACCAGCGCAACCAGCCCACAACACCGAGGTTGGGGTTCACTATCTTGGCGTCGACATCAACGGGCTTGGAATCAATGTGATCAGAGGGACGGGACAAAGTTACTGATCACCGCCTGTAGTTGATAGATCCATGCAGTCCACAATCCGGTCACCATGAGAACACCCATGACGATCAGCAGAACTCCACCGAAGATGTTGATGGCTCGAATGTGACGCTTGAGGAAAGCGACCGAACCTGTTGCCCAGCCTAAGCCCAGCGCAAGAAGCACAAAGGGGATGCCGAGACCTAAGCAATACGCAAAGCCCAGCAGAGCTCCGCGCCAGGGGGAAGCCGTGTCAATGCTGAGCGACAAGATGGCGGTCAGCGTGGGGCCCATGCAGGGAGTCCAGCCGAGGCCAAAGACAACACCCAACAAGGGAGCTCCCGCAAGACCAGTAGCCGGAGCAATCTTGAGCTTGGCGGTGCGCTGGAAGAAACCAAACTGGCCAATAAAGACCAGGCCCATCGCAATCACGACAAAGCCCAAAATCACCGTGATGAGTTCTTGCCACTGAATGAGCCACGCACCGATGGCGCCAAAAGCGGCCCCATAGAGCACGAACACAACAGAGAAGCCAGCGATAAAGAGGAGGACTCCTGCCACCATTCGGCGGATGTTTCTGCGGCGACCCTGCTTATCTGTTGCCGGTGCGGTTACCCCGCTGACATAGGCAAGGTAACCGGGGACTAGAGGAAGAACGCAGGGCGAAGCAAACGAGATGAGACCAGCAAGTAATGCCAGTGGAATGGCAACAAGAAGTTGCCCGCTGTAAACCAGCTCACCCACGTTCATTAATTCGCACCCGATTCGGCAGCGATGTCAGTAATCAGAGTGGAGAGAATCGATGGATCCTTGAGCTGACCCAAGATGCGTGCCGCGACGCGGCCTTGGGCATCCAGGATCAGGGTGGTGGGAACAGCGTTGGGGGGAACCTGTGCTGCAAAGGCCAGCTGCGCCTGCCCGTCCTGGTCAATGATGCTGGGGTAGGTAATGCCGAAGCGAACATTGAAACTGTCAATCGTTGCAGCCTGGTCGCGCACATTCACGCCCAAGAAGTTCACGCCAGAAGGGGCGGTCTCTGTGTAGACCTGTTCCAGGTCAGGAGCCTCTGCTCGACAGGGTGCGCAACCTGCGTACCAAAAGTTGACCACGAGAACATTGCCCAGGTAGTCGGCTGAAGAAACTGTGGCACCCGTCTCGGTCGTACCCGAGAACGTAATGACGTCTCCGCGGTTTTCCAGATTGATCTCTGTAACCGAACCATCACCGGCAATGTAGTTCTTGTTGGAGCCTTCGCGATATTGCTCTGCGAGAGGATCGCTCGAGCACCCAGAAAGTCCCAGAGCAATCACAGCTGCACCGGCAACAAGAAGCGTGGTGAGCTTTCTCATACTGCGCCCACATCCAATGCGGTTGCCGTGAGCTCTGCTGCAGGTTCCACATAACCCACTTCGACGAAGCCGAGCTCCGGCTTCATGGGGTCAATGAGTTCCAGGGTGGTGATGCTGGAGAGCGTGCAGCGGCGAGCGCGAGGATCGTGGAACAAGTTCTTGCCGTTGACGTCACGGTGAACCATCCAGATGGGTAGCTGATGGCTCACAATCACCACATCACCGCCAGGAACAGAGGTAGCGGCATCAATCATGGCGTCGCGCATGCGCGAAGCAATGGATTGATAGGGCTCGCCCCAGCTGGGACGGAAAGGGTTCACGAGGTATTTCCAGTTACCAGGATCCTTCAGCGCAGAGTCGGCTCCGCGCATGCGCTTGCCCTCAAAAGCGTTGGTGGGTTCAATAACCCGCTCATCAATATCGATGGGCAAAGCCAGAGCCTTGGCAACTGGTGCTGCTGACTCCTGCGTGCGCTGCAAAGGAGACGCAATGAGGCGCGAATAGGCACGACCACGGCCAGCTAAATCAGCGGCGGCAAGGGCAGCCATCTGGTGGCCAGACTCGGAGAGACCGTACTCAGGCAAACGGCCATACAGCACCCTGTTCGGGTTGAAAACCTCACCGTGACGGACGAGGTGTAACTGAGTGGCGACCATGCCTCTAAGTCTACGGATGCCGTTCCGGTGAATTCGCCGAGAGCGGGCCAGTAAACTTACCTCTTGTGACTGAACGCATCGTAATTAAGAACCTGGCAACCATTCCTGAGGGCAACGTAACCGTGGCCGGATGGGTCGATAAGGTCCGTGACCAGAAGAAGGTGCAGTTCGTTGTGCTCCGCGACGAGAGCGGCGCAGCACAGCTGGTCCACCCTCGCGCTGAAGAGTCTGACCCCATTGCAGACATCATCTCTGGCCTGGCAACTGGATCATTCATTCGTGTGACCGGTGAGCTCAAGCTTGACGAGCGCGTAAAGCTTGGCGGTCTCGAAATCAAGATCGCAGACATCGAAGTCGTCACCGCAGCGAACCCTGAGACACCTATTGCCGCAGACAGCAGCATTGACAAGCGTCTCGACTGGCGCTTCCTGGATCTGCGTGAAGCTCGCAACAACCTCATCTTCCGCGCACAGACCACCCTTGAGCACGCCATGCGTTCTTACTGGATTGAGCGCGACTACATCGAGCTGCACACCCCCAAGCTCATGGCTAGCGCCAGCGAGTCCAACGCTGAGCTCTTCGAAGTCGAATACTTCGAAGGCAAGGCATACCTTGCGCAGTCTCCTCAGTTCTTCAAGCAGATGGCACAGTCCGCTGGCTTCGGCAAGATCTTCGAGATCGGCCCCGTCTTCCGCGCAGACCCTTCTTTCACTTCTCGCCACGCAACTGAGTTCATTTCTGTTGACGCTGAGATCAGCTGGATCGACAGCCACGAAGACGTGATGAAAATGCAGGAAGAGCTTCTCGTTGCGGCCATCAGCGCGGTGAAAGAAAAGCACGGTGAAGAAATCAAGGAACTCTTCGACGTGGACGTCGTTGTTCCCACCATTCCTTTCCCCCGCATCCCTCTGGCTGAAGCCAAGAAGATTGTCGCTGAGCGCGGTTACGAAGTTCCTCGCAACGATGACGACATGGACCCTGAGGGTGAGCGCCAGATTGCTGCCTACGTGGCTGAGAAGTATGGCCACGAGTTCGTCTTCTTGACCGACTACGCCACCAGCATTCGTCCGTTCTATCACATGCGTAATGCTGAAGATCAGACCATCACCAACAGCTACGACCTGATCTGGCGCGGAACCGAAATCACCACAGGTGCTCAGCGTGAACACCGCATCGACATCCTCGAAGCACAGGCACGCGAGAAGGGTCTCGACCCTAAGGAGCTTGAGTTCTACCTCGACTTCTTCCGTTACGGCGTTCCACCCCACGGTGGATTCGGCATGGGTCTCTCCCGCGTGATGATGCTCATGTTGCACCAGCCCAACCTGCGTGAGGTGACTTACCTCTTCCGTGGACCCAACCGCCTGACTCCCTAGTCAGAACAGTTTCAACAACAAATGCCTCCGAATTTCGGAGGCATTTGTGTGTTAAGTAGATGAACTTTAGATTGAGCCCAGTTCTTTGAGCTTGGCGTGTAGTTCGCTGTCGGCAGGCTCCACCTGGAATGCGCCATCTGGAAATGAGATCACAGGAATGTTCTTGCGGCCTGCAATTCCCTCGGCAATAGCGGCAGCTTCGGGCACTGCCTCGAGGTCAACGTAGTCGTAGTCGACACCAAGAGTGTCGAGAAGCTTCTTCGAGCGGCGGCAGTCGCCACACCACTCGGCGCCATACATCGTGATCTTGTCCTGTGGATTACTCATACCTTTAGCCTAATCCTCGCTACGATTACATGTTGGGATAAATTTCCCACACAGGTTTCGGTTTTACCGGTTCCACTTCTGAAAGGTTTACAACTATGGGCGACATGTCCTTCCTCACAATGTTCATCTGGGCATTTGTATTCATTGCTTACCTGATGGTTCTCTTCTCGATCATCGGCGACCTCTTCCGCGACCACAAGATGTCCGGCTGGGCTAAGGCTGCATGGATCTTCTTCCTCATCATCGGTTTCTGGATCACTGCTTTGATCTACCTCATCGTTCGCGGTGGCGGTATGGCTCAGCGCCAGCAGGCTGCAATGCAGGAAGCACAGGCTCAGGCTGACGCTTACATCAAGCAGGTTGCAGGCAACTCTCACGCAGATGAGATTGCTAAGGCACAGGCACTCAAGGACTCCGGCGCACTGACCGCTGCAGAGTTCACTGCACTGAAGAAGAAGATTCTTTCTTCTAACTAGTCATAAACACGACGAAGGCCCCGGTTAATCCCGGGGCCTTCGTCGTTAACACATGGTTATTAGAACTCGTAGTCCACAGCAGTGCGTTCGGCTGCATACTTCTTAATCACCTTGGCAGCTTCTTCGTGGGCAGGGTGGGAAGCATAAGCAGCAAGGCCGTCTGCATCATCGAAAGTGGAGTCGAGTACAACGTCGTAGTTTGCACCCACGAACAAAGCGTTAGGTCGAACGGTCAGTGTGCGAAGCGAAGGAACAACGCCATTAAGTCCCTCAAGAGCTACGCGCATTTCCTCTGCCTGAGCAAGCTTCTCCTCAGGAGCCTCACTGGCTAACTTCCACATCACGATGTGACGAATACTCATGCGAGCTCCTTCAAAGCTGTTGTCAGGCGCTCAGGGCCGATACGCCAGTAGTTGTGAACCTTGCCATTGATCAACAGCACAGGGATTTGATCCCAATAGGAATCAAAGAGGTCTTTATCGTCTTCGATGCTGAGTTTCTCCACGGTGATGGGGAGCTCAGGGAGGGTTCCCACCACGGAGGCAACTACTGCTTCTGCATCATCACAAAGATGGCAGCCAGGCTTGCCAATCAGGGTGAGGGTTATCTCGGACACCCTTCCAGACTATGACACTGGTCACTGCCCAGAGACAGCAAAAAGCGCCAGAGCTGATGCTCTGACGCCTTTGTGCTGAAGAAGTAGAGACCTACTTCTTGTTACGACGCTGGTGGCGAGTCTTACGAAGCAACTTACGGTGCTTCTTCTTCGCCATACGCTTGCGGCGCTTCTTGATGACTGAACCCACACGAACCTCACAAAAATTGGGCTAGATCGCGATGATTGCGATCAGTGACTGGCAAATAATGCCTCGTGGAAGTCTAGCGGATTACTTACCGCTGGATTTACGAAGGCGGGAAACTGCATTCCGAACAGCATCTTTAGTGCTGTTCTGCAGGTCTCCAAAAGCTTGGGTGACCTGGAACACGGTCGTTGCTGCAGCACTTCCCACCGAGGTGGCAGCGGCAGAAACAACATCATCGGCTGCGAAGAGTCGCTCCTGACCGGCGTCGTCAAGATCGCCGGGAAAGTTCACGCTGAGGAAAGGAATAGCCCAGTCTTCAAGTTCTTCGAGAGGTGTGGGGTCCAGATGGTAGAGGCGGTGCTGGCCATCTTCACGAACACCAACCAGTCCTGCCTCGCGCAAAACCTTGAGCTGCTTGGAAACGGTGGGTTGGCTCAGGCCCGTGCGAGCTACGAGTTCGGACACACTCATCTCACCGGAGTCCTTCACCAGGTTCTCGAGAAGAATCTGCAGCATCTCGCGGCGGGTGGAGTCTGCGACTACGTCAAAAATGTCAGCCATGGAATAAGGTTACCGCCCTATATGCACCGCGTAGCATGAGTACGTCCGATATCAAGATTACGCAGGGGGACTCATGGCTACCGAACGCCCTATAGCCTTCTCTTCACGCTTGCGTGAATGGGTAGAGGTTTTCGCGTCTCGCTCGCCTTCTCGTTTTGCGCTTCTCGTCTTTGCGACCTTAATTGCGGTTTTCACATTCTTACTCTCGCAACCATTCGCGTCTGCTTCAGGTGAAGTCACAAATTTTGCTGACGCGCTTTTCTCTGCCGTTTCTACGATCTGTGTTGCAGGCCTGAGCACTGTGGACATGGCAACGTATTGGTCACCTCTAGGCAATGCAATCGTCTTCACTGGTACTCAGGTGGGTGCTCTTGGCGTACTAACTCTCGCCTCAATTCTTGGTGCAATTATTTCTGGTCGTCTTGGACTCCGCGCACGATTGATGGCGGCAAGTGATACCAACCCTCTTCGCCTTCACAGCGGGCCCGTATCCGAAGGGCAAGCTATTCGTCTCGGCGAAGTGGGCGGACTGCTTGCAACAGTTGCGCTGAGTCTTGTGATTATCGAATCAGTTCTTGCTGCATTGATGATGCCAAGCGTGCTTGCTGCAGGTTACCCACTGGGTGAAGGTATTTGGTTTAGCTTCTATTACTCTGCAATGTCATTCACCAACACGGGGTTCACGCCGAACGTGGGTGGGCTTGAAATGTTTGCAGGTGACTACTGGTTCCTCACACTCATCATGGTTGGAGTCTTGCTCGGAAGCGTCGGTTTCCCCGTCATCTATGCATTGAGCCGCAATCTCAAGAACCCTAGAAAGTGGTCGCTGCACGTCAAGATCACACTGGTGACCTGGGCCATTTTGTGGATAGGCGGGGTCATCGCTTATCTCTTGCTTGAACCTGAAAACAGCCTCGTCTTCGGCGGAATGGGTCCCGGTGAATTGACGTATCAGGCAGCATTCCTCTCCACCATGGCACGCTCGGGGGGATTCAACCTTGTCGATATTGGTCAGCTGGACTCCTCCACCTTGCTGATGACAGACATGTTGATGTTTATCGGCGGTGGTTCGGCATCTACAGCTGGAGGTATCAAAGTAACCACTTTTGCGGTGCTGATTTTGGCCGCTTTGTCTGAAGCACGTGGCCGAAACGCTATTGAAGCCTTCGGTAGAACAATCCCTCAGGACGTTCTTCGACTTGCCGTGAGTGTGGGGCTGTGGGGTGCGACAACAGTTGCTATTGGTGCGCTCATCGTAAGTGAATTCACGGATGCCGCATTTGAATACGTTCTCTTTGATGTCATCTCCGCATTTGCCACGGTGGGAATGTCCACCGGTGTCACTGCAACTCTCCCGGATGAAGGACTCTATGTGATGTCCATCGTGATGTTCATGGGCAGAGTCGGTACCGT
This sequence comes from uncultured Aurantimicrobium sp., assembly GCF_936931525.1. Lineage (GTDB taxonomy): Bacteria > Actinomycetota > Actinomycetes > Actinomycetales > Microbacteriaceae > Aurantimicrobium. The sequence continues at coordinate 15,713 of NZ_CAKZII010000125.1, read as the reverse complement.
GACCATGGCTGCTGCCCTAGCAGCGTCCCAAGTGGGACAATTCTTTAGACGCCCCGAAGAAAGGCCCATCGTTGGTTGATCGCAAGAAAAAAGACAATGCTGTGCTCGTTATCGGGCTTGGCCGTTTTGGTGCTGCCACTGCGGGTGAGCTTGATCGGCTAGACCGCGAAGTTTTAGCAGTTGACTCTGACATGGAGCTTGTTCAGAAGTGGTCAGAACGAGTAACTCACACGGTGCAAGCAGATGTCACCAAGATCGAGGCACTGCAACAGATCGGTGCTCAAGAGTTTTCTATAGCTGTTGTGGCGGTTGGTTCATCCATTGAAGCCAGCGTCCTCATCACAGCCAATCTTGTTGACTTAGGTATTCCCGAGATTTGGGCCAAGGCAATCAGCAGATCACACGGTCAGATTCTCGAACGCATCGGTGCTACCCATGTGATTTATCCCGAAGCTGAGGCCGGCGAGCGCGTCGCTCACCTGTTGAGTGGTCAGATGTTGGACTTCATCGAAGTCGATGAAGACTTCGCCATCGTGCGGATGCTTCCACCCAAGGTTCTCATTGGCAAAACGTTGAGTGGCGCTGGTATTCGGAATGAATACAAGATCACCACAGTTGGAGTGAAGAAGCCTGGTGCTTCCTTCACCTACGCAACAGCAGAAACCCTCATCGAAGCCGGGGATCAGATCTTGGTCTCAGGTCACCCCGATGACGTGGAAAAGTTCGCAGCTCTTCCGAAGTAGGACTACTCGCCTCGGGCCATTTCTTCAGAGCGGGCAATGGCTGCCTGCGTTCCCTTGAGCAGGATGTCCTTGATGTCTGCTTCATCGAATACAGCGATAGCTCGCTCAGTGCTGCCCTTGGGGCTGGTCACCTGGCGGCGCAGTTCTGCAGGTTCTTCACCTGACTGAGCCAGCAGTTCAACAGCGCCGCGGAAGGTGCCCTGCACCATTTTCTCTGCCTGCTCAGCTGTAAAGCCGTGCTCCACAGCAACCTTGGTCAACTGCTCGATGAAGTAGAAGACATAGGCAGGTCCAGAGCCTGAGATAGATCCCAAAGCATCAATCTTGTTTTCGGGAAGAACGATGACTTCACCTACGGTGCTGAACATCGAGCACACCAGATCGAGCTGGGCTGTTGTGGAGCGAGTTCCCGCAGCGATGCCGGTCACACCCAGTCCAATCTTGGAGGGGGTGTTGGGCATGGTGCGGATGACAGAAACGTGGTCGGGAAGGTGAGCTTCCATCGTTGCGGTGGTGACACCAGCAGCAACGCTGACCACGATGGCGCCCTCCGCGAGCGCGGGAGAAATCTCGTCGAGTAGATCGGGAACCATCGCGGGCTTCACCGCAATAAGAACAATCTGTGCCCCAGCAACAGCTTTACTGTTTGCTTCCGGATCATTCGCTGTTGCCCAGGCCAGAACCCGTGGTTCGTTGTCGAAGCTGGCAGCGTTCTCGGCGCTGCGGTTCGTCACACGAACAGCACCGTCCACACTGACGTGGGGAGCTAAGAGGCCCGCCAAAATGGCGCGGGCCATCGAGCCTGCACCCAGCATGGCGATGGTCGGAAGGGTTACCTGTGTTTTGTCACTCACCTGCTCATTCTAGGATTGGGACACAAGCCTTTGAGGGAGATACGTCGATGAGCCATTCTGGTGGAACCAAAGCAATCGTTGCTGCACTGCTGGCAAACCTCGGTATCGCTGCTACGAAGTTCATTGCGTGGGCATTCTCTGGAGCCACCTCACTGCTGGCCGAAGGTGTTCACTCCCTTGCAGACTCCGGTAACCAGCTCCTGCTGTTGCTCGGTGGCCGCAAGGCCAAGAAGCGTGCCGATGGCAAGCACCCCTTCGGTTATGGCCGTGAGCGTTTCGTCTATGCCTTCGTTGTGTCCATCATTTTGTTCAGCGTTGGTGGTGTCTTCTCGCTCTATGAAGGTATTCACAAGCTTCAGCACCCTGAGCCCATTGAGATGTGGTGGCTACCCATGCTCGTGCTGAGCATTTCGATTGTTCTCGAGGGCTTCTCTCTGCGCACTGCAATCAAGGAATCTAACCCCCTACGTGGCAATGCTTCCTGGTTCCAGTTCATTCGTCACGCGAAGGCTCCTGAGCTTCCTGTGGTTCTTCTTGAAGACACCGCTGCTCTGTTGGGCCTTGTGTTGGCGTTCTTTGGCGTGGGCCTGACAGTCATCACGGGCGACAGCATCTTCGATGCCATCGGCACGATTGCGATTGGTGTGCTGCTGGTTATTGTGGCCATCATCTTGGGACTGGAAACCAAGGGTCTGCTCGTGGGCGAAGGCGCCAGCGTGGAAGATGTCCAGGCTATTGAAAAGGCCATCATCTCCGGTGGCGAGACAGACGGCATCATTCACATGAAGACCCTCTACCTCGGCCCTGATGAGTTCATGGTGGGTGCCAAGCTGGCATTCCCCGCTGAGTTGCGTTTCTCCGAAGTAGCGAAATCAATCGACAGCATTGAGACCCGCGTGCGCGAAGCAGTGCCTGCTGCCCGCGTGATCTATATCGAACCTGATGTGGCCCGTGTAGATCCAGCTGAATCACTGGCAACTGATGCCATCGTGATTAAGGGAACCGACTAACCGAGTTTCTCTCGGAAGAATTCGGTCAACAACTGACCGCATTCTTCAGCCAGTACTCCGGAGATGACCTCAACCTGGTGGTTGAGTCTGCGATCCCGCAGTAGATCGAAGACGGAGCCTGCGGCTCCGGCCTTTTCATCCCATGCGCCATAAACAACGGTGGGGATGCGCGCTGCCAGGATTGCTCCCGCACACATCACGCAGGGTTCCAGGGTGACAACCAGCGTGCAATCACTCAGGCGCCAGTTGCCCAACTTCTCAGCTGCTGCACGAATGGCCATCACTTCGGCGTGACCGAGAGGATCTTCGTCGCGCTCCTTGGTGTTGCGTCCGGTGGCAATGACTTCACCTGAGGCATCAAGAATGACCGCTCCAACCGGCACATCATCAGAGTGTGCGCAGGCCCGCGCTTCGACAAGGGCAAGCTCCATCTGAGCCTTGCGTTCTTGAGAAGTGGGAATTGCCATGCTTCGAGCCTATATCCGCTTATTTGACAGGCTTTAGCGCTCTCCGGTTAACTTGTCCTATGACAACTGGCGCTCACACCTTCTCTGGTGCTCACGGCATGATGCCCGTGATGAGCTGTGCCTGCCGTCGAATGTGTTGCAGCAACTAACTTCCGCTGCTTTCCCCCTCATTCGACACACAACACATCGTCCGTGTTAACCCGGCCTGATGTTTATGGCACCACAAAGGATTCCAATGTCAACACCCAACGAACGCCCTATCCCGAAGGGCTTCGCGCTCTATGTAGGCCTCGACGAGGCGACTGCTGCTGAGCGCGGCCTGGACCTGGGCAAGGTTGTTGAAGCTCTCAAGAAGCTCACCAATGAACTTGTTCCGGGAACCGAGACATACGCAGCTGTTGCTCTGGCACCTGCCAGTTCTCGTGGTCGCCAGGTTGATCTTGTGCGCCTGGCATTGCAGGAGCCTTCGGCTGTGGCGAAATACAAGCCAGAAGATGACTTCGAGCCTTCTGATGGTGACGGTGGTGTCGTGGTGGACATCTCACGCAAGCGCGTGCTGATTGACTACACCGCAGCACCGCTGACCTTCAAAGAGTTTGAACTTTTGCAGTTCCTCGTCGTCCACAAGGGCGAAACCATCAGCCGTGAAGAAATCATCAAGGCACTCTGGCGTGAAGATGAACTCGACATTCCTAACGAGCGCACCATCGACGTCCACGTTCGTCGACTGCGCTCCAAGCTTGGTCGCTTCGAAGACATCGTCCGCACCGTGCGCGGTGTGGGCTACCGCTACGACACCCACGCTGACGTCACCGTCATGCATGCAGGTAGGCCCAGCCCCGACCTGTTCTAAAGTTCTCAGGAAACTCGTAGGAAAAACTCTTCCCTCCCGTTACCGTTCCGTTATAAAGTGACATTACGAGCGTTGCTTGCTGTGGCTCACTCGTGAATGTGATTGCAAAACTCTTGGTGTAATACAAGGGCCAATCGGAACCCCCTTCCGATTGGCCCTTTCCCATTCCCTAGGCTGTACTCATGACCAGCTCACTCGTATGGCTCCGCGATGATCTTCGCGTTGCGGATAACCCTGCCCTTGTGGCAGCGGTCGATCGTGGTGAGCCCGTCGTAGTGGTCTTCATATTAGATGAAGTCTCCCCCGGCATTCGCCCCCTGGGCGGAGCAACGAAGTGGTGGCTGCACCACAGCCTCACTGCACTCCAGGACAAACTTCACAGATTGGGTGGTGAGCTCATTCTGCGTCAGGGAGCAGCGCCCGACATCATCCGCAACCTCATTCGCGAAACTGGTGCTTCCGCCCTTTACTGGAACCGCCGCTATGGCAAGCCCGAGCGCGACATGGATGCCAGCATCAAGGAATACGCGAAGGCCTCAGATGTGGAAGCCACCAGCTTCCAAGCCAATCTGCTCTTTGAACCGTGGACCGTGCGCACAGGAAGCGATACCCCTTACACGGTGTTTACTCCGTTCTGGAAGTCGTGCCTGAACCGTCCCACCCCACCACGCTTGCCGGCGCCCACACCTCAGTCGATTACCTCTCCGAACACATTGCCCGAGAGCGACGACCTCGACAGCTGGGGCCTCCTCCCCACTAACCCGGATTGGGCATTGGCCTTCCCCGTTCGCTGGACTGTTGGCGAGAACGGCGCGCATGCTGCCCTCGAGCGCTTCTTTGCCACACGCATTGACCGCTATGCCAAGGGTCGTGACTTCCCAGCCGAATACTCAACCAGTGAACTCTCACCCCACCTGCGTTGGGGCGAGATCAGCCCCTTCCAGATTTGGCATGCCACTGATGAGTTCCGTCGGAAGAAGGGTAACTCAGCTGAGATCTCTACAAACGCGGCCAAGTTCTTAGCCGAACTAGGCTGGCGTGAATTCAGTTACAACCTGCTTTACCACTGGCCAGATTTGGCAACCGTCAACTTTGATGCCCGCTTCAACCACTTCCCCTGGGGCAAGCCTGACTCAGAGACTCTGGAAGCATGGCAACAAGGTCGCACCGGAATCCCGATGGTGGACGCCGGTATGCGAGAGCTCTGGCAGACGGGTTACATGCACAACCGTGTGCGCATGATTGCAGCATCGTTCTTAATCAAGAACCTGCTCATTGACTGGCGCGTGGGCGAGGCATGGTTCTGGGACACGCTCGTAGATGCTGACCCTGCCAGCAACGCTGCCTCCTGGCAGTGGGTTGCCGGCAGTGGTGCAGATGCTGCACCTTACTTCCGCGTATTCAACCCTGTGCTTCAAGCAGACAAGTTTGATCCCAAGCGCGAGTATCTTCACCGTTACCTAGGTGAGTATGAGCACCCCATGCTCAGCGGCTATCCCGAGCCCATCGTTGACCTCTTGGAATCTCGCAACCGGGCGTTGGAAGCATTCAAGACGTTGGCTGATGTTCCTCGCAGCATCGCACCGCCCACGGTTGACTTGTAGCGAACAACGAGAAAGCCCCGCTCATGGATGAGCGGGGCTTTCTTCTTGTACTAAGAACTACTGAACGATTGCGATGCCCGTCTTACTCGAAGCATCGCTCACGCCACCGGCGTCAGTGACGTTCGTGAAACCTGATGCCTTCATAATCTCGACAGCCTGTGCTGAACGGTTTCCCGAACGGCAGTAGACAACGTATTCACCATCGGTGGGAAGCTGGCTGAGGATGGTGCCAAAGTTGGGGTCCTGAACGTCAATGTTGACGGCACCGTCCAGGTGGCCTTCGCTGTATTCAGCGGGAGTGCGCACGTCGATCACGATGGTGTCAGCACCAACGGTGATGGGTTCTGCTGCTGGAGCACATGCGGCAAGGGCAAAAGTTGCTGCAAACGCAAGGGCGATGATGGCAAAGATTTTCTTCATGAGAAAAGAATAGCAGATACCCCCAGGGGTATAAGCGTTATGCCTCTTTGGTGATCTCCACCTTAACGAAAACTCCCGATGCACTGGCACCTGCATAGACACCGCGCAGCGGAGAAACATCCTTGTAGTCACGTCCGCGTGCGATCAGCACATGGCGCTCACCGATGTTGAGCATATTGGTGGGGTCATAACCGAACCAGTCACCGCAGAACCATTCCACCCAGGCGTGAGATTCACCCACGATGGTTTCACCGATAGCTGCGTCGGGCTTGGACTGCAGATAGCCCGAGACATAGCGAGCAGGAATGCCGACCGCGCGCAAGGCGCCGAGAGTCACGTGAGCGATGTCTTGACAGACACCCTTCTTGTTCTCCCAGGCATGTGTTGCCGTGGTCTGAACCCCGGTCACGCCCTTGGTGTATTCAATGTGGTCATGAATCGCAGCAGCGATGGCTTGTGCCGCTTCACCTGGGTTGGTGTGCTGGGCAACAATTCCCTGGGCAAGCTCAACCAAACCTTCAGGAGGAGTGGTGAGTCGAGTCTGCTCAGTGAATTCCACAAACTTGGTGGTGCTCGTGCGTGCTGCTTCGAGTTCGTTCCAGCTCATGTCAGGAACCTCGCGCAGCGCAGGGCGCACCTCAACCACGCTGGTGGCTGTTACCGACAGTTCAGTGTGAGGAGTCAATACCTCGAAGGTGCTGACCTGTGTGCCCCAATAGTCCACATACCCATGCTGCGCAGCTGCAGGATGAATCTGCAGATTGGCGGAAAGCACAAACTGCTCATTGCTGTTGAAGGGCAACATGCGAGCTTCGTTATAGGACGCTGTCGCAGGAAGCTCATACGAGAAACCTGTGCGGTGAACTATGCGGAGACGACTCATGAGTTTTCTCCAATCCAGACGGGCACCGCGCTGGTGGGGAAATACTTCAAGCGAATCTGGTCACTGGCTGCGCTGGTGACAGCCTGGACTTCTTCCATATGCCCGGGCAGGTCATCCATCAGCTCAATGATCGGGCGGAACGAAAGTTCCGCACGAATACCGCCAAGCAAACGCTGTGCCTGATCCACCACACCGGCGCGACCCTCACGAGGATCAATCTCACGCAAGCACTCTTCAGCTTTGGTGACCGAGTAAAGAATCGAGCGAGGGAAGAGTCGGTCGGTGAGCAAGAACTCCGCCGCATTACGGGTCGAAGGAACGCCACGGTAAGTGCGCAAGTAAGCCTCATAAGCGCCACAGCTGCGCAGAATCGTGGTCCAGGAAGGGCCGCTGGCGTCTGTGAGCGACCTGGTCGCCAACAGACGTGCGGTCATATCTGCACGCTCGAGGGCGCGACCGAGTGTGAAGAACTGCCAGGCCTCATCGTGACTCGTTGCCGAGTCCACGATGCCGATGGCCAGCGCTGCGCGCTCGCGCACCCAGCGGAAGTAGTCGTGGGTCTTCTCTGCCGCAACCTTCTTCGGAATACGTGCGTTGGTGCTGTTGAGGCACTCCCACAATTCTGTGGAGACGATCTCGCGAGCGCGACGAGCGTTCTCGCGAGCAGACGCAATGGCGAAAGCAATGGAACCAGGGTGCTGACGGTCCACGGCTAAGTCGTTGATGACGTCTTCACGGGTGACCAACTTGCCTGGAGGCAGATCAGTGCCCATCACAGAGAGCAGTGAGCGGCATGCAGTGTCTTCGTCGATCCAGGGGTCTTCGAGGAGCAGCTGCAGGTGAACGTCCAAAATACGAGCTGTTCCATCGGAACGCTCGACGTAACGACCAATCCAGAAGAGTGACTCGGCGATGCGGCTCAGCATGAGCTCACCTCTCCCTCGTTCGACTGTTGTTGCTGTTCCTGTTGCTGATGGCGCTTGGTGGCGTCATGATCTTGAGGCAGGACAGAAGGCAAAGAAGCGCGTGACTCGTGTGAGCCAGAAGCAGAGGTTTCGACTTCATCGGACTCGAGGGTGGCCTGGTCAGCAACGAGATCAGAAACGCTCACGTGTTCGCGCTTGACTCCCTTACCGGGGCGATCTTCAATTGGACCGACAACCCAGGTGTCCTTCGAGCCACCACCTTGGCTAGAGTTCACCACGAGCTCGCCCTCAGGCAAAGCAACGCGGGTGAGGCCACCGGGAAGAACATAGACATCTTCGCCATTGTTCACGGCGAAAGGACGAAGGTCTGCGTGGCGAGGACGGATACCGTCTTCCACCAGAGTGGGGATGGTGGAGAACTGAACAACGGGCTGAGCAATCCAGCCGCGAGGATCTGCGATCAGACGCGTGCGGAGAGCTTCCAGCTCATCCGCTGACGCGTCTGGGCCCACAACCAAGCCCTTACCTCCAGAACCATCTACTGGCTTGACCACAAGTTCGTCCAGGCGGTCGAGGACTTCTTCCAAAGCCTCAGGCTCTTCCAAACGCCAGGTGTCAACGTTGGGGAGGATGGGCTCTTCGCCGAGGTAGTACTTCGTGAGTTCAGGTACGTAGGTATAGACGAGCTTGTCATCGGCAACACCATTACCCACCGCGTTCGCAATGGTGACGTGTCCCAAACGTGCAGCCAGCAGCATGCCAGGTGAACCAAGAATCGAGTCAGGACGGAACTGAAGTGGATCAATGTATTCGTCATCCACGCGGCGATAAATGACGTCAACGCGACGAGGACCTGCCGTGGTGCGCATCCACACGCGACCGTTCGAGCAGAACAGGTCGCGGCCTTCCACCAACTCCACACCCATCAAGCGGGCAAGTAGCGTGTGCTCGAAGTAAGCAGAGTTATACACACCAGGAGTGAGCACCACGATGGTGGGTTCATCCACACCATCGGGAGCTGAGGCCTGGAGTGCCTGGAGAAGTTTGTAGGGGTAGTCACCGACGGGACGAACGCTCATCTCCACGAACAGCTCGGGAAGAGTCTGTGCCATCACGCGGCGGTTAGAGATGACGTAGCTCACACCAGAAGGAACGCGCACGTTATCTTCCAGCACGCGCCAAGCACCCTGTTGGTCACGAATGAGGTCAATACCTGCCACATGGATGCGCACACCGTTGGCGGACTGAATACCTGCAGCCTGACGGTGATAGTGACTTGAGGTGCTGATCAACTTGGCGGGAATGACACCATCGCGCACGGCATTCTGTGGTCCATAGACATCAGCTAAGAACATCTCGAGAACCTTGACGCGCTGCTGCACGCCAGCTTCAACGTTGTTCCAATCATCTGTTTCAATAACGCGAGGAACGGCATCGAGGGGGAAAGGGCGTTCTTCACCCGCGAAGTCGAAGGTTACTCCCTGGGCAAGATAAGAACTAGCGAGAGCTTCGGTACGACCACGAAGCTCGTCCTGGGTCATCTGAGCCAGTGCGTTATAGAGATCTTTATAAGGAGCACGGGGGTTACCGGGCTTGTCTGTCTTAGGGAACATCTCGTCCCACGCAGCGGCACCCTTACGTACCCGCGGTGTTTCGCGGGTGTTGCCATAGCCGTCAAAGAGGGTTGCCATATGTCTATCCTGCCCGTCTTTGGTTACAAGCAGATTACCGCGGAGAACTTTTCTCTAGGAAGTGATCTTGTGAGAAACGTTGCTGAAAGAACTGGGCATAACCTTATGCACATGAAACTTTCGGATATGGCTCAAGGACAGTGGCTTAATCAGCCGGCCGCTATCGAAGTGAGCGAATCGGGATTTTTTGTCACAGCCAATGAGAACAGTGACTTCTGGCGAACAACCTCCTACGGTTTCATCCACGAAACTGGGCATGCCCTTCTCAACGATTTCCCTCAAAACAGCTCGCTTGAAGTGAGCTGGTTACTCAGCTACGACCAACAGTTTGATCAAGCAGGACTCATGGTTTGGTCTGATGAAGAGAATTGGATCAAAGCAGGAGTTGAGTATGCCGATGGTGTTCCACAACTTGGTGCGGTTGTGACGGCAGGACTTTCAGACTGGTCAGTTGCGCCAGTCCCTGAGTGGAGAAATAAAGAGGTGCACCTTCGCATCAGCAGATCTGGAGATGCGCTCACCATCAGATCGAGATGCGACGGAGAATGGCAGCTAGTGAGGTTGGTTCCGCTCGATCCGAATAAGTTCTGGCGTGCAGGCATTCATCTCGCGAGTCCGACCAGAGCAGGGTTAACAATTCACTTCACTTCACTTTCACGAGGCGAGCCGGACTCCACACTGCACTAAATCAAAAATGATTCTCAGCCTTTGCACTTCTGGGAGCAATACTTCACGTTCTCCCAATCCCTGGCCCACTTCTTACGCCACTCGAAGGGCAAACCACAGCGTTCACACACTTTGGGCGGGAAGCCGTTCTTGGTTTGGGCAACACGTGGCATGTGCTCACGATAGCTGAGAGCTTCCTGCTGAAGTACTGAATGTTGTTATTTCAGACCTTCCGGGCGATATATCGTTAACTCATCACTTTCCCGCGTGGGGTAGCTAGAAGGAGTAATCATGAAGAATTCAGCAGCAGACTGGTCCATCGCTTCTGCGCTTCAAACCATCGAAGACTTGGGTGGTCAGTTCAAGCGCAATGTCGACATGCGCATGCGCAAGGGCGACGTTCGTTCTGCTGTTCTTCGCCTGCTCAACGAATCCCCCATGCACGGTTACCAGATCATTCACGAGATCGAAGAACGCAGTGGCGGTGCGTGGAAGCCCAGCCCCGGTTCGGTCTATCCCACTCTCCAGATGCTCGTGGACGAAGGCCTCCTGGAATCCAAAGAGACAAAGGGTCGCCGCACTTACTCCCTCACCACTGCTGGTGTTGAGGTTGCCGCTGCAGAAACAGACAAGCCAGCTCCCTGGGACACCGGCTTCGAGCGCCCCACCGGCCCTCGTGGAACTCTCGCTCTGTCTGGTGTGAAGATCGCCAAGGCAGCAGCCGAGGTCGCTCGAGTGGGTTCTCCCGAACAGATGGAGAAGGCAGCAAAGATCATTGATGACGCTGCGAAGAAACTTTCCGCCATTGTGTCGCACAATTAAAGGGTGGGAAACCCCGAGGCAGGTATAGCCAGCGAGCCATTGAGTGCTCGCGCTGCTCGAGCGCGCTATCGCCGAATCCTTCGATTCGCTGCCCTTCACCTCGCATCGCTGTGGTGGTTTGAACTCGTTCTGCCCCGCTTTGGCCTGAACTCCATTGCGAACAAGACGAGGACAAAGCGCCTTCAGCGCATCGCACGCAGCTTCCAAAAGCTGGCATTGGATCTCAGTGGTCTGCTGATCAAGCTGGGACAATTCATGTCCACACGCTTGGATATCCTTCCCGCGGAAATTACCAAAGAACTTGAAGGCCTCCAGGACGAGGTTCCTGCCGTGGACTTCATCACTATCCGGGCCATGGCAGAACGCGAGCTGGGACTCCCTCTCGAGCAGGTCTTTGCATCCGTTGATTCCACACCTTTGGCTGCAGCCTCACTCGGACAAGTTCACCGTGCTGTGCTCTCCTCCCAAGAAGCAGAAGAGTTGGGCTTTGAGAACGTTGTGCTCAAGATTCAACGACCCGGTATCGACGGCATCGTCGAGGTTGACCTCAGCGCACTGCGCAGAGTTGCGGGCTGGCTCAGCCGGATACGCCTGATCAATCGCCGTGCTGATGCTCCGGCCCTGATGGACGAATTCGCCGCCACGTGCCTCGAAGAAATTGACTACCTCAATGAGGCAGCGAATGCCGAGCGCTTTGCAGAGAACTTCGCCGAGAACCCCCGCGTCCGTGTTCCCGGCATTGCCTGGGAGCGTTCCACCCGCCGCGTTCTGGTGCAGGAGGATGTCACCGACATCAAGATCACAGACCTGGATGCTTTGAAAGCAGCAGGAATTGATCCTGCCGACGTAGCTGACGAGTTCGCTGCAGTCATGTTTGACCAGGTGTTTATTCACGGTTTCTTCCATGCTGACCCTCACCCCGGCAACATCTTTATTCAGCCGCTTCCGGAACCTGATGAGTTTGGCCAAACCTGGCGGATGACCTTTATTGACTTCGGCATGATGGGCGAAGTTCCCTCAAGCTTGGGCAAAGCCCTCCGCACCACCGTGATTGCGGCCGCATCACGCGATGGTGCTGGAATGGTCGATGGCATGCGTGAAATCGGCGTCTTGATGCCCAGCGCTGACACCGTTGAACTTGAGCGTGCGCTAACCAAAGTCTTTGACCGCTTTGGTGGCATCAGCTTTGTGGAGCTGCAAACAATTGATCCACGGGAATTCAAAGCATTCGTCAACGAGTTCTCAGAGATTGTCCGAGCACTGCCTTTCCAGTTCCCAGAGAACTTCCTTCTGGTCATCAGAGCAATCTCATTGACTTCTGGTGTGTGTAGCTCGGTGAACCCGCAATTCAATATCTGGAACGCTATTGAGCCCTACTCGGCCAAGCTCATCAAGGCTGAGGGCGGCAATGTCATCGAGGCGTTCCTCAGAGACGGCCTCACCTCACTGAGCCTCCTTGCCCGTCTGCCCAAGCGAGTGGACTCGTTGATAACTCGAGCAGAACTCGGTCAGCTCACCCTGCGCAACCCAGAACTGGAAAAGCGCACCACTTTCCTCGCTCGAGCAGTCCGCAGAGTGATCTCTGCCGTTCTCTTTGGAGTGTTCTTCATCAGCGGTCTCCTCATGTTTGAGACAGATAAAGACCTCGGCACCGTGCTGCTCGTGATCTCCGGGGTTCCTCTGCTTCACGCACTCTTTGCAGACTTTATTGCCCGCAGGGGTCCGCTGCCCTAAACAGATATATCTGCTTACTTTCCTAGCTTGAGGGCAACTCGTGCAGGCAGCATTCTGATGAGCTTCGATGCAATACGCATACCCGGCTTTGCCACAATCACGAATGGCTTACGCGCATCGATTGCGGCAAGGGCTGCCTTGATTGGTACGGACACTTCCATGGGCTTGCCCGGAGGGGTTGTTCCAGCAACGCTAAAGAATTCTGTGGCAATAGGTCCTGGGCACACTGCGGTGACTCGGACATTCGTTCCAATCGTCTCTCCCCAGAGAGCCTCTGTGAAGGAAAGAACATAGGCCTTCGTTGCCGAATACAACGCATGGTTTGCTCGTGCCTGGAATGCTGCCAGTGACGCCATGTTGATGATGACTCCGCGATCGCGCTTGAGCATTCCGGGAAGCAAACCAGTGGTCAACTCTGTGACCGTCACCACGTTCACGTTGAGTTCGTTCACCACAGCATCTGGGTCCTGCTCGGCAACAGAACCGTTCGTGCCAAAGCCTGCATTGTTAATAAGGACATCTATTTCAGTGCCTTGGGCAAGGAGCTCCTCTGCGAGTGAGCGTCCAGCTCCGGTTGCAGACAGGTCGCGGTCAAGGCAGGTAACAGTTACTCCGAATGCGCTTCGAAGTTCTGTAGCTAGCTCTTCCAGGCGATCAAGCCTGCGGGCAACAAGCACCAGGTTACTTCCCTGAGCGGCAAGTTCTCGGGCGTATTCAGCACCCATTCCTGAGCTTGCACCAGTAATTAACGCGGTTAGTCCCTTGTAATCAAACATTCGCCAAGGGTAACAGTAGAAACTTTCACACGTTGATGAATCTGAAGATGAGAAAGTGTCTAGCCCGAAGCAATTTATTGGATCATGCAGGAAAGAGAAGGCTGCTTGCTAATCCCAATCGAATTGAACGCCGGGTTCAAGAATGGGACATTGGGGGATGACTTCGTCCGGATATGTTTCCGTAATATCTGTCACCAGATTGGACATTGTCTGGGTGTCCACAACGCCGCCCAATCCTTCATCGTTGAGAGGTGATTGGAGAACGCTGAGCCCAAATAACATCCCTGCGAGAGTGAAGTAACTGAGAACAGTTGATAAGACGGCGAATCGCCTCTTATCTGCAAGCAGCAAGCTCAGCAATATGGCCATGATGAAGATCAAAATATAAATCACAGCCCACACAATAACTGGAAGCGTTTGTGTGGAATAGGACAACATCTTGTGACGTGAAACGCCAAGATTGAGGCTGTCTCCGAGAAGTCGAGAGTAGGTAGCCATGCGCGGACCAGTATCCGTTGGGAGGTCATTGAGATCGTAGTTGAGTTGCGTCAACCAGAGATTTGCCTGTGTAGCTCCTACGGCGTCACTGCTTTCTAGCTGGTTACTTGCACTGACATCGCCCCCCACTTCAACATGCCCTGCATGATCTTGGTGTTGGGAATTAACATCTTCGCTATAGACAACTTCAACAACACAGATGATGTCGTTACGGATGCTCGACTGATACTCATCGGGGTAAACTTCAGCACCGTGATAAGCAGAGATAGCTGAAGAGTTGAAATCATTAACGCTTGCTTGAGTATTTTGAAAAGTCGTGACCGAAATACTGAGAAGTAACGCAAGCAAAATGGCTACGGCACTGGAAACAAACCCAAAAGAGTCCGTAAGTCGTGGCAAAGTGTCAGCAAATTTGTTCTTGCTCCCTGAGCCCGCCGACATCAGGCGGTGGATTGCGAAGCCGAGCGCAAGACCAGCCGCTACAACTGCGAACAGGATCAGCTGATTCGTTAAAACGTTTTCCACGTTTCTCATTATGGCCGAAGTAACTATGGAAGTTGGCGTTCGGATCGAACCTACTTCGCATCACACTGCTGATTTTCACCTAACGTCTGGGGAATTACTGCCCTAAATCAAACTCTTCTGCAGCTCTGCGATCAAATTCGTTTCGAACCAGATGGTAATTGTTCCATGCATCGTTTTCGTTGCCTCCCAACGCAAACACCGAAGCTCGCAACTGGTCGAGGTCAGGATCATTAAGTTCAACAGCCTGGGCATAAGCATCCAGCTCAGCCACGCGAACACGTAGTTGTTCGAGGTCGCAGTCGAAGAAATTGGGAAGCATAAACACCTACCTACTGGGGATTGACCACCCAAGTGAAGAAGCAAGAAATGTGTGCGCCCGGAGGGATTCGAACCCCCAACCTTCTGATCCGTAGTCAGATGCTCTATCCGTTGAGCTACGGGCGCAGTGTTGAAAACAACTTTGAAAGCATAGCAGGACGCTAGGGTGCCCTAAAAATCGAGTGGGAAAGAGCTTTCTAGGCGGAGAGGTTCACCAGTGAGCTGTGATCGTCTTCCTGCATGTCATCTGCTTCAGCGTTAACAGCAAGAGAACCGAAGTTCACCTGGCCGCCCACAACACTCAACCACGCAGTGTCTGCAGCATCGCGACCCGTCGCGATGCGCATCAGAGTCTGGCGTGGTGCACGGCCCGTGGAGTCAAAGACGTGCCACGAACCATCAATGAAGGCTTCGGTGACGGCGTGGAAATCAGCCGGGGTCACACCCGGTGCATAAGTGGACACAAGACGTGCAGGAACATCTAGCGCGCGAAGCAGTGCGATGTTGAGGTGAGCAAAGTCACGGCAGACACCATGGCGGGAGATAAGTGTGTGGAGTGCTCCATCAGAGGAACGGCTGGTGCCAGGGATATAACTCAACTGCTGGTTCACCCAGTCACGAACGTTGTTAACAAGTTCCAGACCAGCAAGGCCACCAAACTCAGCTCTGGCAACATTGCCCAACTGGTCAGATTCGCAGTAGCGACTTTGACGTGAGTAGACGATCAGATCTGACTCTTCCACAGCAGGTGGTGGAGTCACCGCAGTGATGGTGGCGTCATAGGCAACAGTGACACGTCCACCGGTTACCTCAGCGATGTGAAGACGGCTGCCATTAGCTTCGACCAATTCACGAACAGGAACATCAACCTCGTCTTGGCGCACAACCAAGGTTTCTTCCGCGTTAGCTTTGTCTGCCACTGC
>NZ_CAKZII010000124.1 GCF_936931525.1 uncultured Aurantimicrobium sp. | reverse complement strand
GACACGATCAGATTGGTCGAAAGATTTCCAAATAATCGCTGAGCATCCTCAACGCGAGCACCTTGGAAACCGAAGCCAGGTGCGAGAACGGGAAGCGCTGGATAGTCATCGGGTTGAATCCCCAAGGAGGGAAGGTCTAGCGTCGCGCCCAACACAGCACCAACAGAGTTGGCTGGTGTTGCTTCGGTTGACCATCGTGCGACGTCACTGAGCATGGCTGCAGCAACGGTCTTTCCTTGATGAATACCCTGGGTAACCTGAGCCGTCTGCAGAACTGCCGCTTCAGGGTTGCTGGTCGCAGCGAGAATAAAGACTCCCTTGTTATGAGACAAGGCATAGTCAACAGTCTGCGAAAGCGCTCCTGAGCCAAGGTATGGGCTCACAGTGATGGCATCTGATTCGAGATTCCAACCGGGAGTGAGCCAGGCCTGAGCATACGCCTCCATGGTGCTGCCAATATCTCCGCGCTTGCAGTCAGAAATAACGATCAATCCGGCATCACGTGCACGTCTAATGACGTATTCGAGAGCTTCCATTCCCTTGGCACCATGGCGTTCATAGAACGCAACCTGAGGCTTAATAATCCCCACCTGTCCAACGCAGGCATCGATGACACGTAAGGAAAATTCACGCAAGCTGACTGAAGTGTCGTCGAATTCCCACTCGTTCAAGAGGAATGGGTGCGGATCAATACCGACGCAAAGATGTCCAAACTGCCCGAAAGCAGTCTGGAGTCGATCTCCGAAACCTAATTCACTCATGCGCGAGCCAAGGCCTCACGACGCTTAATGGCGTATTCCTGCAAGCTGCACACATCAAAACCCTCGCGGATTGTGTCGATAGAAGCAACAGCAGCACTCACTTGAGCCATGTTCGTAAACAAAGGCTTATCAGCAGCAATAGCTGAGGCGCGGATTTCGTATCCATCTGCACGTGCCGCTGATCCACTTGGAGTGTTGATCACAATGTCTACTTCGTTGCGGTTGATGAGCTCAACGATGGTGTCATCACCTAACTTGGCGCTGACCTTACCGATGATGGTTGCTGGAATACCGTTGCGCTGAAGAATCTCTGCAGTGCCCTCAGTAGCCACAATCTTGAAGCCCAGCTGAGAGAAACGCAGCGCGGGCAAGATGATGTTTCGCTTGTCGCGGTCTGCAACAGAGATGAACACGGTTCCTGAGGAAGGCAATCCGCCATACGCACCGGCTTGTGCCTTGGCGAAAGCTATGGGGAAGTTCACATCCATACCCATAACCTCTCCAGTTGAGCGCATTTCAGGGCCGAGGAGCGAGTCAACAACCTTGCCCGCAGGTGTGCGGAAGCGCTTGAAGGGAAGAACTGCTTCCTTCACTGCGATGGGTGCATCCATGGGGACAACAGAGCCGTCCTGGATAGGAAGGAGACCTTCAGAGATGAGATCTCGAATGCTCTCCCCCACCATGATGCGGCTGGCAGCCTTAGCCAGAGGAATACCCAACGCCTTGGAAACGAAAGGCACAGTGCGAGATGCACGAGGGTTTGCTTCTAGAACGTAGAGAACTCCTGCACCGATAGCGAACTGGACGTTGAGAAGACCTCTGACGCCAATTCCCTGAGCTATAGCGAGGGTTGCTTCGCGAACGCGGTCGACATCTTTCTTGCCCAGTGAGATGGGTGGAAGAGTACAAGCCGAGTCACCGGAGTGAACACCCGCCTCTTCGATGTGTTCCATCACGCCACCGACATAGAGTTGCTCTCCGTCAAAGAGGGCATCTACGTCGATTTCGATCGCGTCATCGAGGAAACGATCCACCAGGAGTGGAGAATCTGGTCCGACAATTGCCTGACCATCGATTCGAACAAAGTAGTCTCGCAGCGTTGCTGTGTCGAAGACAATCTCCATGCCGCGACCACCAAGAACATAGGACGGACGGACAAGGACGGGGTAACCGATCTCTTCAGCGACCTTCACAGCACCTTCAACATCGGTGGCAGTGCCGTTGCGTGGAGCAAGCAAGTTTGCTGCGTCGAGGATACGGCTGAATTCACCACGTTCTTCTGCAAGGTCGATTGCTTCAGGAGTAGTTCCCAAGATTGGGACTCCAGCTGCCTTGAGACCCTTTGCAAGGCCCAGTGCGGTCTGTCCACCAAGCTGGACAACGACACCCACAAGTTCGCCAGATTTGCTCTCAGCGTGAATGACCTCAAGGACGTCTTCCAATGTGAGGGGCTCGAAGTAGAGACGGTCACTAGTGTCGTAGTCCGTCGAAACAGTCTCAGGGTTGCAGTTGATCATGATGGTTTCATAACCAGCATCTGAAAGTGCGAAGGATGCGTGAACACAGGAGTAGTCGAACTCCACACCCTGACCAATACGGTTGGGGCCAGATCCCAGGATGACGACCTTTTTACGATCACTCGGCATGACTTCAGTTTCCAGGTCATAACTCGAGTAGTGATACGGGGTCAACGCCGGGAATTCACCAGCACAGGTATCCACAGTCTTGAACACGGGGCGGATGTCGAGCGCATGACGCTGATCGCGCACTTCCTGCTCAGTCAGTCCACGAAGTTCAGCAATTTGAGCATCAGAGAATCCGAAATCCTTCGCATAACGAATGACAGACGCATCCAGGGACGGCGCGGCCTGAACTTCTGAAGCAACCTCGTTGATGAGAACGATTTGGTCTATGAACCACGGATCAATTTTGGTTGCCTCAAAGACCTGCTCAAGAGATGCACCCTTGCGCAGTGCCTGCTGAACGGTCACGATACGACCGTCAGTAGGAACCTGAGAGATGGTGAGCAGTTCATCGACTGAACGTGATTCCTCACCCCAGTGGAAAGAGCTGCCACGCTTTTCAAGTGAACGTAGCGCTTTCTGAAGTGCTGTTGCGTAGTTGCGACCAATTGCCATGGCCTCACCAACAGACTTCATAGTGGTCGTCAGTGTCGCATCAGCAGCGGGGAACTTTTCAAAAGCGAAGCGGGGAACCTTCACCACGACATAGTCAAGTGTCGGCTCAAAGGACGCAGGAGTCACCTTGGTGATGTCGTTAGGGATTTCATCCAGACGGTAACCAATGGCCAGCTTGGCAGCGATCTTTGCGATCGGGAATCCTGTTGCCTTGGAAGCAAGTGCAGAGGAGCGAGATACACGAGGGTTCATCTCGATCACGATGACACGGCCATCCTTGGGATCGATGGCGAACTGAATGTTGCAACCACCAGTATCGACGCCAACAAGGCGAATGATTTCAATACCAATGTCGCGGAGGTTCTGGTATTCGCGGTCAGTCAGCGTCAATGCGGGTGCCACGGTGATGGAGTCACCAGTGTGGACACCTACGGGATCAACGTTTTCAATAGAACAGACGACAACAGTGTTGTCGGCGGTGTCTCGCATGAGCTCGAGCTCATATTCCTTCCAACCCAAGATGCTCTCTTCGAGAAGAACTTCACTAGTGGGGCTGGAGTGAATACCGTCACCAGCAATGCGGATGAGATCTTCTTCGTTGTAGGCAAAACCAGAGCCAAGTCCACCCATAGTGAATGAGGGGCGAACAACGAGTGGGTAACCCAATTCTTTGGCTGCTTCAATGCACTCTTCGAGTGTGTGAGCAATGAATGACTTAGCAACATCAGCACCAGAGGCAAGAACAAGTTCCTTGAAAATCTGACGATCTTCACCCTTGCGAATTGCCTCCACCTTGGCACCAATGAGCTCAACGCCGTGACGCTCAAGAGCACCGTTCTCGTGGAGTGAGATGGCAGCGTTGAGTGCAGTCTGACCACCGAGGGTGGGCAGAATAGCGTCAGGCTTTTCCTTGATGATGATGGCTTCGATGACCTCAGGAGTGATGGGCTCCACATAGGTTGCATCGGCAAAGTCAGGATCGGTCATGATGGTGGCCGGGTTGGAGTTAACCAAGATCACACGGATGCCTTCTTCGCGAAGAACGCGGCACGCCTGAGTTCCTGAGTAGTCAAACTCACAGGCCTGACCGATAACAATCGGACCGGAGCCAATGACGAGGACTGATTTGATGTCTGGACGACGTGGCATTAGTTCGATGCTCCCGAGGTAGTAGCGGATGCGAGGACCATGTCGCGGAATCGGTCGAAGAGATAGTTGCTATCGTGAGGTCCCGATGCAGCTTCAGGGTGGTACTGGACAGAGAAAGCATTGATGTCGAGGCAGCGTAAACCCTCAACTACTTGATCGTTCAGGCTGTAGTGGCTGACTTCTACACGGCCGAAACCTGAAGGAGACTCGAGCACACCTTCGATCGGTGCGTCCACTGCGAAACCGTGGTTCTGACTGGTGATCTCAACGCGGCCGGTTGCCTTATCAAGCACAGGTTGGTTGATTCCTCGGTGTCCGAAGGGCAACTTGTAGGTCTTGAAACCAAGCGCACGACCGAGCAACTGGTTTCCAAAGCAGATACCAAAGAAGGGAATCCCTGCTTTGAGGACAGTACTGAGGAGTTCAACGTGCTTGTCACTTGCCGCAGGGTCACCTGGACCATTCGAGAAAAACAAGGCTGATGGCTTCATAGCCAGAATTTGTTCTGCCGTTACCGTCTGTGGGAGTACGTGGGCATCAAAGCCACGTTCAGCGATGTAGTTGACTGTCGAAGTCTTCACACCGAGGTCGAGAATGGCAACCGAGCCAATCTTCTCCCCCACGGCTGGCACGACGTATTCTTCTTGAGTTGAAACCTGAGCGGAAAGATTCTTCCCTGCCATCTGATCTGCTTCAAGAACCTTGGTCAGCTGTGTTTCTGCAGATTCTGCTGCTGCAGAGCCTGAGAAGATTCCTGCGCGCATGGAGCCCTTTGAGCGAATGTGGCGCGTGACGGCACGTGTATCGATGCCCTGAATACCCACGATGCTTTCATGGTCTAAATCGTTATCCAGACTTCGTTCTGCACGGAAGTTAGAGACGATGCGTGAAGCGTCACGTACGGCATAGCCAGCAACCCAAATGCGACGAGACTCCATGTCCTTATCGTTCATACCGGTATTGCCGATGTGAGGAGCGGTCATCAACACGATCTGACCTGCATAGGAAGGGTCTGTGAGTGTCTCCTGGTAACCAGACATGCCGGTTGCAAAAACAATCTCACCGAAGGTGGTTCCTTCTGCACCATAGGCGCGACCTTCATAACGTGAACCGTCTTCGAGAACTAATACGGCATTGGGGGTCGTGAGACTCACGAGGCAACCTCTTTCGATGTGGCTTTGGCGTTGGGGAAACTACTGGTGAGGGCGTTCTCGCAGGCGAGACGAACTTCGGGAATGGAGAAGCGGAAGAAGGACGTGAACTCAACATCTTCCTGAGCGAGGGTGTCCCAAGCTGTCCAGGAAATCGCGGTCAGTCCATCTTTTTCTACAGCTTTGTCGATTGCTACCTGAGTGCGATGAATCTGAACAATCTGCGCGGCAGGGATAAATGTCGACTTTTCTCCACGTGGAGCGATTGAAAGCCCGTCCATGCTCACGAGAACATGAGCATCAGCGCGAAATGAAAGACCCGGAAGAGTTACGCGCTGTAGCGGGTCAGTTGCCAGAGTAGTTGCGACATACAGGCCAGAGAACTCTGCTGGTGCTGAACTGTGAGAAACAATCGGAGCACCGGGCGCAATGATCTGGAATCTACTGTCCCGAGCTACGCGCTTGCGCCACGCAATGGCCATTCCCGTGAGGGCAAGAGCTATGAGAGCAAGAACCACAACTGTGGCGAGGACTTTATCCACGGGCCACCACCTCAGCTTGTGCAGCAACAACATCAGCAGCAACCACAGTTCGGTCAGCGGTCGTGAGATATCCCTGGTGGATTGTGGCGACAACCTGACCAGCAAGCTCAATACCCAGGTAGGGAGAGTTGTGAGACAGGCTTGCGAGGTCTTCAACCCCGAAGTTGCGGCGGGTAGCAGGATCAACCAAGACAAGTTCAGCTTGGATACCTGGCTGAATCTTCTGACCGTGAGTTGCAAGTCCACCAATCCGAGCAGGTGTTTCTGAGAGAACCCGAGCAACATCTGCCCAGCCAATCAAACCGGTCTCAACCATGGTGGTCTGAACTACAGCTAGAGCTGACTCAAGTCCCACCATGCCGAACGCAGCAGCTCCCCATTCACAGTCTTTGGACTCGATGGGGTGTGGTGCGTGGTCAGTTGCGACAATATCGATTGTTCCGTCAGCTAATGCGTCACGAAGTGCCATGACATCTTCAGCACGGCGCAGTGGTGGGTTCACCTTGAATCTTGCGTCGTAACTTTCAGCACGTTCGTCAGTAAGCAAAAGGTGGTGCGGGGTCACTTCAGCCGTGACGTTGATTCCACGCTTCTTTGCCCAGCGAATGACGTCAACAGAACCAGCAGTAGAGAGGTGACAAATGTGGAGACGAGAGCCAGTGTGCTCGGCCAAGAGCACATCTCGAGCGATGATGGATTCTTCAGCAACTGCAGGCCAGCCAGCAAGACCGAGGCGAGCCGAAACTTCACCCTCGTTCATCTGAGCATCAACGGTCAGTCGAGGCTCTTGAGCATGCTGGGCGATAACGCCACCGAAAGTTTTCACGTATTCAAGCGCTCTGCGCATGATTAAGGGATCGAAGACACACTTACCATCATCGGAGAAGACACGAACTGCCGCACGTGAATTGGCCATCGCACCCAGCTCTGCCAGCTGAAGTCCCTCAAGCCCCTTGGTTACGGCACCGATAGGACGAACAGTGGCATAGCCTGCTTCGTCACCAAGACGAAGTACCTGTTCGACAACTCCTGCAGTGTCCGCAACAGGAAGTGTGTTCGCCATCGCGAAAACAGAAGTGAAACCACCTAGTGCTGCTGCTTGTGTTCCGGTGAGAACAGTTTCTGATTGTTCATATCCCGGTTCGCGCAGGTGTGTGTGCAGATCGACAAGTCCTGGCAGAACTACAAGGCCATCTGCATCAATAGTTGTTGCAGAGGCAGAACTCAATCCCTGACCAACAGCAGTTATCTGCATTCCTTCAATGAGAATGTCAGCACGAGAACCATCCGGAAGCGTGGCTCCTTTGATGAGCAAATCTGGATTAGTCATGAGTTACCTCTCGTTCGCCGGTAAGAACCATATAAAGCGCTGCCATTCGAACAGAGACACCGTTGGCTACTTGTTCCAGGACTGTTGATTGTGGGGAATCTGCTGCAGCCGAGCTAATTTCTAAGCCACGATTCATGGGACCGGGGTGCATCACCATTGTTTTAGCTGGCAGTGAGAAGAATCGTTCCTGTGTAAGACCCCACATGTTGGAGTATTCCCGCTCATTTGGGAAGAAAGCATCCTGCATACGTTCTTGCTGAATGCGCAGCATCATGACCACATCAGGCTTGCTCTGAGCAAGTGCATCATCCAGGTCATAGCTGACAGAGACAGGCCAGGTGTCGACGGCATGTGGAAGCAGTGTCGGTGGAGCTACTAATTTAACTTCAGCGCCAAGAGTTTCTAGGAGCCACACGTTTGAGCGCGCGACACGTGAGTGCAGAATGTCTCCGACGATGGTGACCTTGACCCCGTCAAGACCTTTCCCACGTGAACCAGCACCATGAAGGCGCTTTCGCATGGTGAATGCATCAAGAAGCGCCTGTGTGGGGTGTTCGTGCGTACCGTCTCCCGCGTTGATGACGGGAGCATCAATCCATCCGCTTTGCGCAAGAACCTGAGGTGCTCCAGATGCGCCATGGCGGATGACAACTGCATCGATTCCCATAGCGGCGAGAGTTTGGGTCGTATCCTTGAGGCTTTCACCCTTAGAAACGCTTGAACCCTTGGCAGCAAAGTTGATGACATCTGCAGAGAGGCGCTTTTCAGCTGCTTCAAAAGAGATGCGAGTGCGGGTGGAGTCTTCGAAGAAGAGGTTCACGACAGTCTTACCGCGCAGCGCGGGTAGTTTCTTGACCTCACGCTCGTTGACTGCAGACATGTCCTCTGCGATATCGAGAAGCTGTATTGCTTCTTCGCGAGAAACGTCACGAGTACTCAACAGATGCTTCATGCGCTCATCACCTCGTCTATTTCAACGCCATCTTCTCCGTCATGTTCGACCAAGCGAACATTAATGCGCTCGCCGTGTGCGGAAGGAAGGTTTTTGCCAACAAAATCTGCTCTGATCGGAAGTTCGCGGTGACCACGATCAGCTAGAACTGCAAGACGGACAGCCTTTGGACGGCCAAGGTCGGTCAGGGCGTCGAGCGCTGCGCGAACTGTTCGGCCGCTGTAGAGAACATCATCAACCAGGACAACGGTCATGTCATCGATACTGGCAGGCACCTCTGTCGGTGCGGTGGAGCGTGTGGGCTGCTGATACAGATCATCGCGGTACATCGTGACATCAAGAGAACCAACAGGTACTGAGGAACCGGGAACGATTGATTCGAGGATTTCAGCAAGGCGATGAGCGAGTGTGACGCCGCGTGTGGGAATGCCGAGAAGGATGAGGGACTGAGCGCCTCGATTAGATTCGAGGATCTCGTGAGCAATCCGCGTCAGTGCGCGTTGCATGTCAGTCGCCTGCATGATGGCTCGTGCAGTCATTCTGACCTCCTTCCCCGCCTCTCTGGACGGAAATTAAAGGATGTCGGTGTTGTTGTTAGTGTATCAGTTTGCAGTCGAAGCGATAGTAGCCAACAGACCGTTGACGTATCCAGAAGATTCATCCGTGGAGAGGGTCTTTGCTGCTTCAACAGCTTCATCCACCGCAACAGCGCTCGGAACCTCTGGGTTGTAAAGGATTTCCCAGACAGCAATGCGCACAATTGCACGATCTACAGCCGGCATACGCTCCAGAGACCAGCCACGAGCATAAGTTTCGATGGTTTCATCGATTTCCACACTGTGGTCAATAACACCGTCAAGAATTTCACGGGCATAGAGCCATGAAGCAGAACGCTCCGGCTCGCTGGCCGCTCTTTCTGCTTCTGCTTCCAACGCATCAGAGATTGAGATATCTCTCACATCAGCTGAAAACAGTACATCGAGAGCGCGCTTGCGCGCTTTAGTACGTGCACTCATGAATTAGTCGTTTACGCGACCCTGGTATGAGCCGTCACGAGTGTCGACCTTAACCTTGGTGCCGATTTCCAGGAACAAAGGAACCTGAATTTCAAAGCCTGTTTCAACAGTTGCAGGCTTGTTTCCACCGGTTGAACGATCACCCTGGAGGCCAGGCTCGGTATAGGTGATCTCGAGTACGACAGAGGCAGGAAGCTCAACATACAGTGGAGTTCCTTCGTGGAGTGCAATCTGTACATCCTGGTTCTCCAGCATGAAGTTCTTTGCATCGCCGACAACTACTTCGGAGACAGAAAGCTGCTCGTAGTTGCCCTTGTCCATGAAAACGTATTCGTTGCCATCGTTGTAGAGGTACTGGAAGTCACGGCGGTCAACGTTCGTGATGTCGATCTTGGTACCAGCGTTGTAGGTCTTGTCGACAACCTTGCCAGTCATCAGGTTCTTCATCTTGGTGCGAACGAAAGCTCCACCCTTGCCTGGCTTGACGTGCTGGAATTCAATGATTGTCCAGAGAGCACCATCAATGTTGAGGACAATGCCGTTCTTGATATCAGCGGTAGAAGCCATGAGTGTTCCTTTTTTACGAATCAAAATGCCCGAGGGCAAAACTATGGGTAGTGACCCAACAGATAAGTCTACGTGTGCGCCCAGTATTACGAGCACATCGCAGCGCTAGCGAATGAGTTGAGACAGAGCTAAACGGTAAGAATCAAAGCCAAAGCCCGCAATAACACCAGTGGCCACCGCAGAAATGACGCTGTTATGGCGGAATTCTTCACGAGAGTGAGGATTGGAAATGTGTACCTCTATGAGAGGTACGCCAGCTTTGGTCACCATGGCAGCTGCGTCGCGCAGCGCGTAGGAATAGTGAGTGAATGCGGCAGGGTTCAAAATCACAGGGGTCTTCGAATCGACAGCTTCGAATAACCAAGACATCAGTTCAGGCTCTGAATCAGTCTGACGAAGATCAATTTGGTGAGAAGGCGCATCTGCCTCGAGCAGAACTTTGAGGGCAGCAAGATCTTGGTTGCCGTAAACATCGGGTTCACGAGAACCTAAACGACCCAGATTGGGGCCGTTGAGAACAAGAATGCGTGCCATAGAGCTAAGCCTAACGAAACTTACGCAGTCAGTTCTTGGTAGGCAGTGAACAGTACCGACGTGTCTGGCACGTTCAAGATGGTGGGCTGCCCCACATCGCGCAGAACAACAAAGCGCAACATGGAACCACGCGCCTTCTTGTCACGCTTCATCGTGGTCAACAAATGCTCCCAGGCCTCTGCCCCGTATGTCGTAGGCAAAGTGAGAGATTCAAGGATGCGTCGATGACGATCAACAACCTCATCGGGCAGATTCTGAGTCATGCGAGAGAGCTCAGCCGCAAAGACCATACCGATACTAATTGCTGCACCATGACGCCAGGTGTATCGCTCAGCGTGCTCGATAGCATGGCCCAAAGTGTGACCGTAGTTGAGGATTTCACGCTGACCCTGCTCAGTGAAGTCTTCAGAAACGACTCGGGCCTTAATGCCGACAGAAAGTTCAATGAGGCGCTGGAATTCAGGAGAAGAGGGATCAGTCGCAACATCAACATCAGCTTCGAGGATGTCGAGAATTTCAGGTTCAGCAATGAATCCACACTTCACTACCTCGGCAAAACCAGCAAGAAGTTCATTACGGGGAAGCTTTTCCAGAACATCTAGGTCACACACAACCGCATGTGGCGCATAGAAAGAACCGACAAGGTTCTTTCCCTCAGCTGTATTGATACCAGTTTTTCCACCGACAGATGCATCAACCATGGCCAATACAGTCGTGGGTACCTGAATCAACTTCACTCCGCGAAGCCACGTAGCGGCAACAAAGCCAGCAAGGTCAGTTACTGCTCCACCACCAAGCCCAATAATGGCGTCGGAACGAGTGAAGTCTGCCTGCCCCAATACTTGCCAACAGAACGCCGCAACTTCTACGCGTTTAGCGTTTTCAGCATCGGGAACTTCAGCCAGAAGAACTTCTCGTTCGCCCATCAATTGTTCGCGAAGTTTATTCGCGATAGCACCCATGGTAGGCGGGTGAATAATCAGAACTTTATTGACGGCAGGGCCAAAAATCGGTGCAAAAAACGGTTCGGGATTGGCCAACATTCCTCGACCAATGTTCACCATGTAGTCGCCACCACCAGTGACGTGAATCTGGGAAATACTCATGATGCGCTGCCCTGTCGTGGAGTGCCGGAATTGATCCAAGTAACGATGTCTTCAGCTATCTTGTCCAGATCGCCTGCCGATGTATCAAAAGTATTCCATGCCAGTTCTGTATAAATCGGCATGCGGGCAGCAACAAGCTTGTTCCAGGAATCAATTCCACCCCTCAGAAGCGGGCGTTTGGGGTCTTGAATTCTGGCTTCAACGGCTTCTTCGGAAACGGAGAGGAGAACAACGGGAACAGATTTGAGATCTGCCTGAGTTGCAGGATCTAGCACTGCTCCCCCACCCAAACTCACAATGGCCTTCTGCGCAAGAGCATCAACAACGGCAGCACGTTCGTAATTGCGGAAAGTTGCTTCGCCAGAGGAATCGAAAATGTCGGCGATGGGACCGTACTTCTCAACAACTACTTTGTCGGTATCAATTCTGGGAATATCGAGAAGTGCCGAAACCCGCTTGGCGATTTTTGATTTACCCGAAGCAGGAGCACCGATAAAGACGACGACAGGCGAAGCCACGGGCTTACTTGCCGACAGTGTGGACGGAGTCCGGAATGTGGGCGAGGTAGCTTTCAAGATTGCGCTTGGTCTCGCCGATGCTGTCGCCACCGAACTTCTCCAGAACAGCATTCGCAAGTGTCAATGCGACCATCGCTTCAGCAACAACGCCAGCAGCTGGAACAGCACACACATCAGAACGCTGGTGGTGAGCAGGGGCTGCTTCTCCGGTAGAAGTATCGATTGTGCGCAAGGCGTGAGGAACAGTCGCGATGGGCTTCATTCCGGCACGAACACGCAGAACGGTCCCTGTGCTCATTCCACCTTCGATGCCTCCAGCACGATCAGTTTCACGAACAATTCCCTCATCAGAAGCAAAGAGTTCGTCATGTGCAACGGAGCCACGGCGTCGGGTGGTCTCGAATCCATCTCCCACTTCAACACCCTTGATGGCCTGAATGCCCATCAGTGCTGCAGCAAGCTGTGAATCTAAGCGACGGTCCCAGTGAACGTGAGAACCAAGCCCGGGTGGCAAACCATATGCCAACACCTCAACAACGCCACCAATAGTGTCGCCATCCTTGTGGGTTTGTTCCACTTCGGCATACATCAAGTCACTGGTTGCTTTATCAAAGCAACGGAGTGGATCAGCATCGAGTGCATCAACATCTGAAGCATGTGGAAGCGGAGTTCCATCTGGAACCGAAACAGGGCCAATGGCAATCGTGTGACTGACGAGAGTAATACCCAGCTCGTTCAAGAAGGAGCGTGCGACAGCGCCGAGGGCAACACGGGCTGCTGTTTCTCGTGCACTTGCACGTTCCAAGATGGGGCGTGACTCATCAAAGTCATACTTTTGCATGCCGACGAGGTCTGCGTGGCCTGGACGTGGTCTGGTAAGTGCAGCTCCACGACCGGATTCAAGAACGGAGGCGTCTACTGGAGCTGGGTTCATTACCTCGACCCATTTAGACCATTCACTGTTTCCCACGCGAAGAGCAATCGGTCCACCGAGGCTTTTACCGTGTCGAACACCACCTGAAATGTTGAGTTCGTCTTGCTCGAACTTCATCCGTGCACCACGACCATAGCCGAGACGACGGCGTTGAAGATCGAGCTGAATGTCTTCGGCCAACACAGGCACGCCAGCAGGCAATCCCTCGAGAACAGCAATCAGTTCTGGTCCGTGAGATTCACCTGCGGTAAGCCATCTAAGCATGTATCAAGTTTGTCATAGACGCGGAGGAAGGAATTGCACTCTAGAGAGTTTCAAGCCCTACAGAAGCGAACATTGCACTTTTCACAGCTTCTTCGTCCGCAAGAACTTCAAAAGGAGATCCCCCGACGAATATTCGAACCTGCATGAGTGCTTGGTGAGCAAGCATTCGAAGACCGCTGACCACTTCTCCCCCAGCACTTGCCCATTCAGTTGCTCTCAAACTCGGCCACGGACTGTATGCGACGTCCAACAACGTGGCCTGAGTTGTCCTAGAAAGCGATGAAAGTGATTGAACAACATTTCCGGGAAGGGTTGAAATCGCAACATCAACTTCAGAAATAGAAGAAATGTCTTCAATCGAATGAACAGAGACATTCACGCCACATTCTTGGCCTACCGTTTCGAGATAGAAGGCTTTTTGAGGAGTTCTCGCGATGATGGAGACGTGCTCTGCCCCAAGTTCTGCCGCCGCTGCAACTGCCGAGGAGGCTGTTGCTCCACTTCCAATAACGGCAACATGTCGGGCATTTTCACGTTGACTGTCCTTGAGAGCATTGACGATTCCAAAAACGTCGGTATTGAAACCCCGAAGTGAACGGACACCATCATCGTTGTATTCACACAACAACGTGTTCACAGATCCTGTTCGCTCTGAAAGCAAATCAACATTGTCAGCAGCTTCGAGCGCTGAAGCCTTATGAGGCATAGTCACGGATATGCCGTGCAAGGTCGAATCTCTCGAAGCTAAGAAGGAGTCAAACTCACCAGGAGCAACATCAACAGCTTCATAGCTCCACGAAAGCCCCAGCTGTGAATAGGCGGCTTGATGCAGAGCAGGAGAAAGTGAGTGCGAAATGGGATGACCGACCACTGCAAGAGTGCGAGGTTGTGGCGTCATCGCATTACCCGACAGCTTCAGGGTGAGCTTCAAGCCAGGCGTAATACTGCTCTACGGCTGCCTCATGATCTGCCGCTGTCTCAGTAAAGACAGTTTCACCCGTGGTCAGATTTACGGTGACAAAGAATAACCAAGGCCCCTCAGTGGGGTTGAATGCAGCATCAATAGCAACAGCACCAGGATTTGAAATGGGACCAATGGGTAAACCCGGCAGAATTCTGGTGTTGTAGAGGTTGCTGGTGTCGTCTAAAGCCGCTTGCGTAATGAGCAGGCAATCCTTGCCGATCAAACCCGCTCCGTAACAGGTTGTGACGTCGGACCCCATCGTCATGCCTTGTTCCAAACGGTTGTGGAACACACGTGAGATTTTGTACATGTCCTCGGGATCAGGACCGCTTTCACGCTGAATTACCGACGCCATAATGATTGTTTCCCAGCGCTGATCAGCGGGAACACCTGCTGCGTCAAGTGCGGCGAGAGATTCATCGACAAGTCTCTGAATAACTTCGGTCGCCGTTACACCTGGAGAAAAAGTGTAGGTAGCGGGGAACAAGAAACCTTCAAGGGTGGTGGCTTCTGCTGGAACTCCATATTCAGCTGGATTTGCCACGGCAGCCTGGAAATCTGCCAATGGAATTGAGAGGCCTTCAGCAAGCATCTTGAGAACGTTCTTCTCTGTGGTGCCCTCAGGGATTGTCACGGTGAGTTCTACCCTGTTAGCGGGGTCAAGAAGAGCATCAAGGGCTGCTTGAGATGACATTTCTAGCTTCAGCTTGTAGACACCTGGAGTGAACACAGGTTCTGGCTTGGTTTCCAAGAGCAGTTGGTAGAAAGAATCGAAACTTTTGGTCACGCCAGCTTCGACAAGATTGTTGGCAATTTGATCACCAATTTCACCTTCACCGATAGTGAAAATGACTTCACCATGTCCCCCACCTGAATAGTCATTTTGTGAACCGCCAATAATGCCGGTGTAAAAAAGACCACCAAGTACTGCACCAACGAGAACTAGTACACCGATGATCGAACCGATCACCAGGGCAGTTTTGTTGCGAGGAGACTTCCTTCGTTTACCGGCCGCGTGGGAAGGGGTATCGGGAAGTGCAGAACCCAAAGGAGAATTTGAGCTTGGTGAGAATTCTTCGTCTAACATCACAGCCTGTTTCGTGGAATGGACTGTTGACAGCCTACCGAGGCACCTTAGGACTGAGCTGGAAACTCGCTGAGGTCTTTACCAGGGAGCTTTCCCGTTGAACGCTCTGAATCCAGTGCGTGCTGCAAAATCATGACTGCTGCTACCTGATCGATAACCGAACGAGTTTGCTTTTGCTTCTTCCCCACGGCACGCATGGCTGAATGCGCAGAGACAGTCGTCAGACGCTCATCAATGAGACGAATTGGCACGCGTGTCTGCATCGAGAGCTCGTGAGCCATCATGAGTGCATCGTCTGTCGAGGCAGTGTGAGAGCCGTTGAGAGACAACGGTAATCCCACAATGATCTCGATGGCGTCAAGTTCGTCAACGAGTGCAACTAGTCGCGAAAGTGGAGCCTCGGAACCACGATCTACCGTTTCTACCGGCGTCGCTAAATAGCCGTCACGATCACTTCGGGAAACGCCTATGCGAACGGTACCGATATCTATGCCGACTCGAACGCCAGTGCGCATTAGAGGCCGCGAAGCTCCGAGATGATTGCCTGAAGAGCAGAACCAAGCTCTGCGACATTCGTTCCGCCACCTTGAGCCATGTCATCACGACCGCCGCCGCCACCGCCAAGGATTCCCGCAGCGAGCTTGGCAAGAGCACCAGCTTTTGCACCTTCACCTCGAGAAGCCTCTGTAGTGGCAACAATCACGGCAGGCTTGCCGTCGACAACGGCACCTAAAGCAATAACGGTGTTGGTGGACTGAACCTTCTCGCGAACACCGGTAACCAAGTTACGAAGATCATCGACAGAAGCAACTCCAGTAACCGTCTCCACGATTGCGGTGACCTTACCTACAGGAGCTGCTTTGGACACTAGAGCGGGAATCTGCTCGCGAACAGCCGCTGCTTCAAATTCAGCAATCTTGCGCTCTGCAGCTTTGAGGTTGGCAACGAGGTCCGCAACACGAGAAGTGACCTGCTCGCGGGGTGCCTTCAGAGATGAGGACAACTCGTGCACAATGGCACGTTCAGCAGCCAACGACTTGAAGGCATCTGCACCCACGAGTGCTTCAACGCGTCGGTTTGAAGATCCAACAGATGCTTCACTCACCAGGTTGATGAGGCCTACTTGTGAGGAGTGAGCAACGTGAGTTCCAGCACACAGTTCACGGGACCAAGGGCCTCCAATGTCAACCATGCGGACGGTCTCGCCATACTTCTCACCAAAGAGTGCCATTGCACCCATCTTTTTGGCGTCATCGAGTGCCATCTCGCGAGTGACTACTTCGAAGTCGGACAGGATTGCATTGTTGGCAATCTCTTCGATTTCAGTCCGTGTTTCCGCAGAAAGTGCTTCATTCCACGAGAAATCGAAACGCATGTAGCCAGCCTTGTTCAAGGAACCTGCCTGGTGGGCTGTTTCTCCGAGAACCTCACGCAGTGCTGCGTGAACAAGGTGAGTAGCAGAGTGAGCAGCTGCAGCTGCAGCACGGTATGCCTTGTCTACAACTGTGGTTGCAGGAGCGCCAGCGTTTACCTGACCACTTCGAACCTCAACCGTGTGGGAAACGAGACCCTTAACAGGCTTCTGCACATCAAGAACTTCAAGGTCAAAACCGTCACCAATGATGGAACCAGCGTCAGAAACTTGACCACCCGATTCTGCATAGAGGGAAGTTGCTCCCACGATGACTTCAACGATGTCTCCGGTTGATGCGCTCTGCACAGGAAGGCCGTCTTTGAGCAATCCAAGAATGCTGGTTTCAGTCTCTAAGTCGGTGTAACCGGTAAAGACTGTTTCGCCCTTGGAGCGAAGGTCGGTGTAAATCGAGAGGTCAGCAAGAATCGACTTCTTTGCTTTGGCATCTGCCTTGGCACGAGTGCGCTGATCCAGCATCAGAGTGTCGAAAGCGGCACGATCAACGCTCAGTCCAGCTTCTTCAGCCATTTCGAGGGTGAGGTCGATGGGGAAACCGAAGGTGTCGTGGAGCAAGAATGCAGTGTCGCCCGCAAGCGCCTTTGCACCAGACTTCTTTGTTTCGGTCACTGCAGTATCAAGAATGGTGGTTCCAGAAGCCAAAGTCTTGAGGAATGTTTCTTCCTCACCGTAGGCGATCTGAGAAATACGAGCGTATTCGTTCTCAACATCGGGATAAGCAGACTTCATGGCATCGCGTGAAGCAGTGAACAGCTCGGGGAAGGTCACAGAGTCAACGCCGAGCAAACGCATTGCACGAACAGAGCGACGCAACAAACGACGCAAGATATATCCGCGGCCTTCGTTAGAAGCTTGAACTCCATCTGCCATGAGCATGAGAGCGGAACGAACGTGGTCAGCGACTACACGAAGACGAACATCGTTCTCGTGGTTTGCGCCGTAAGTTACTCCAGCGAGTTCAGCTGCTCGATCGAGCACTGGGCGAACCTGGTCGATTTCGTAAAGGTTTTCTACGCCCTGCTTGAGGAAAGCAACACGTTCCAGACCCATTCCGGTGTCGATGTTTTTGTTGGGAAGTTCACCCAAG
The DNA here is from genome assembly GCF_936931525.1 of uncultured Aurantimicrobium sp. GTDB lineage: Bacteria > Actinomycetota > Actinomycetes > Actinomycetales > Microbacteriaceae > Aurantimicrobium. The sequence goes on along the minus strand of NZ_CAKZII010000124.1, from coordinate 27,598 downwards.
ATTTCAAACTCGGTCTTGCTTGTTCCCTCACCACGGAGGTACTGCATGAACACAAGGTTCCAGATTTCGATGTAGCGGTCTTCGTCAGCGACAGGACCACCCTCGATGCCATAGGCAGGACCACGGTCGAAGTAAATTTCAGAACACGGACCAGCAGGACCTGGCTGGCCGGTTGACCAGTAGTTGTCTTCCTTGCCACGTCGTTGGATGCGCTCGTCAGGAAGACCAGCGGTCTTCTTCCAGAACGCGATGGCTTCGTCATCGTCTTCATAGACAGTGACCCACAGGTCCTTTTCAGCGAAACCTAGTCCACCATCATTTTCGGGGGTCGTGAGAAGTTCCCAGGCGTATTCAATTGCCTGCTCTTTGAAGTAGTCACCGAACGAGAAATTTCCGTTCATTTGGAAGAAAGTACCGTGACGTGTGGTCTTTCCTACTTCTTCAATGTCCAGAGTACGAATGCACTTCTGAACGCTGGTGGCACGTGGGTATGGCGGAGGCACAACACCAGATAGGTAGGGAATGAAAGGAACCATTCCTGCCACAGTGAAAAGAAGGGTGGGATCATCACTAACAAGTGATGCAGAAGGAACTACGGTGTGCTCACGCGCAGCAAAAAAGTCAAGCCAACGTTGGCGAATTTCAGCAGTTTGCATAGTTACTTGTTACGAGCTGCACGCAGCTCTGCCTCACGCTCTTTGTAGCCCTCAACTAGTGCATCAGTGAAGTCACGAGTCTTGGCGTCGAGGTTGGCGAAGAATGCCTTGCCCTCTTCTGTCTGGTTTACTTTGTGCGCGACAAAGAAGCCGGCGATAACGCCTACGGTAAGCCAAAAGAGCTGCTTCATGATTTCTCCAGATGAACGGTGCAAATGCGAGACTCCAGTCTACGGGAGCGATATGCATCCACTAAAACAAGAAAGGGTGCAGATCCGAAGATCCACACCCTTTCTGAGCTAAGTATTTAGCGAGCTGCGTAGTACTCAACCACGAGCTGAACGTCACAGGTGACGGGAACTTCTGCACGCTTGGGGCGACGCACCAAGGTTGCGTGAAGCTTGTCGAGCTCAACCTCGAGGTAAGCAGGCACGGGAGGAAGAACCTCTGCGTGGCCACCAGCTGCAGCTACCTGCAGTGGCTCAAGAACCTCGGAGCGTGGCTTGACGTGGATGAGCTGTCCAGGCTTTACGCGGAAAGATGGACGGTCAACCAGCTGACCGTCAACGAGGATGTGACGGTGCACAACCAGCTGACGTGCCTGAGCGGTGGTGCGAGCAAAACCTGCACGCAATACGAGAGCGTCGAGACGCATTTCGAGAAGCTCAACCAGGTTCTCACCGGTCAGACCCTGGGTCTTACGAGCTTCCTGGAATACGTTGCGCAGCTGAGCTTCGCGAATACCGTACTGAGCGCGTAGACGCTGCTTCTCACGCAGACGAACTGCGTAGTCAGAGTCAGCCTTGCGCTTGGTGCGGCCGTGCTCACCTGGAGCGTAGGGACGCTTTTCCAGGTACTTTGCTGCCTTGGGGGTCAGCGCGATGCCGAGGGCACGCGACAGACGGGTCTTGCTACGGGTACGTGACTTAGTAGACACAATTTCCTTTTCGATTGAACAAACAAAATGAACACGCTCATAGAGAGCGAAAAATCGAGGGGTTTGTCATGGTGCCCGGCTACAGGGCCATCCAGTTCTTTCGTTACTGTGTTGCAGCCGCGCTTCACAGTCGAAATAGACATTAAAACCTTATCACTATTGACGTGTGGCTATCGACGCTTCTTTGTGATGGCTCGAAGTTTCTCCAAACGCGCTTTGACGTCACGTTCAGAACCGTGGTCTGTGGGCTTGTAGTACTCGGTTGATGCCAGGGTGTCGGGCAGGTATTGCTGTTCCACAACGCCGAGAGCTGAGTCATGTGGATACAGATATCCCTTACCGTGTCCAAGTTTCTTTGCGCCGGCGTAATGAGCGTCTCGAAGATGCTTAGGAACAGAACCAGATTTACCAGCTTGAACATCTGCTAACGCAGCATTGATGGCATTGTAGGCAGCGTTCGATTTAGGGGCAGTAGCTAAATATATGGTGGCTTCTGAAAGAGGAATTCGGCCTTCAGGCATGCCAATAAAGGCAACGGCATCCGCAGCAGCAGTTGCCACGGAGAGTGCATGAGGGTCAGCTAAACCAATATCTTCAGACGCAGAAATGATCAGCCTTCGAGCAATAAACCGAGGATCCTCCCCCGCTGCAATCATGCGTGCAAGATAATGAACAGCTGCATCAGGATCAGAGCCACGAATTGACTTGATAAAGGCACTAATGACGTCGTAATGCTCGTCACCATTGCGGTCGTAGCGAAGAAGAGCCGAATCCACTGCTGCAGAAACATGTTCAGCCGTCACCGCAATAATGCCGGTTTTCTTCTTTGAGGTTTGCTGGGCAATAGCAGAGGCCGCCTCTAAGGAAGTCAGCACCCGTCGAGCATCCCCAGAAGCGAAATTGATGATTGCTGCTCGAGCTTGTTCATCGACGCTGAATTTTCCTGCCAGGCCAAATGGTTCATCAAGAGCACGCTGAATCAGTGCATCTAATGCGGCATCTGAAAGTGGCTCGAGGCGTAACAAGAGTGAGCGTGAAAGTAAAGGAGTTACGACACTGAACGAAGGATTCTCTGTCGTGGCAGCAATGAGTGTGACCCAGCCGTTTTCAACGCCAGGTAACAGGGCATCTTGTTGCGCCTTACTAAAGCGATGAATCTCATCAAGAAAGAGCAATGTGCGAACGCCGTATAAGTCACGTTGGGATTGAGCCTCCTCCATGACGGTACGGACGTCTTTCACCCCAGCTGTGACGGCGGAAAGTTCGACACATCGACGATCAGAGGATGTCGCAATGGCGTGCGCCAAGGAGGTTTTACCCGTACCGGGAGGGCCCCACAAAATGACGGACACAGCACTCTGCGATCCTGGTGCTGCCAACACTTGAAGAGGTGAGCCCGTCTTGAGGAGTTGATCTTGGCCCGCTACTTCAGCCAGGCTCCGAGGTCTCATGCGAACAGCTAGAGGAGCTGTGTGTCCCCCGAGTGTCGAATCGCCCTGTGCCATGGACTTTAGATTAGCGTTGCTTCCTATGGCGAAGATGAGCGACAACCGCGTAACCAAAGAAGACCGAGACAGAATCAAGTCTTATGCAGATCGTAAAGCTGCTCATGAACGCGCGCAAAAGGCTAAGAAGGCCAGGAATAGAGCCATCATCTGGTCTATCTCTGGAGTGACGGCACTCGCTGTTGGTATTGGGGTTACGTCAGCAGTTCTTTCCATCACCTCACCTGCCCCCGAAGTGACCTCTACTCCCTCAGCTTCAGCCGATGGCTCCCCCGATGCTGCACTCAGCGAATACCGCGTGTGGAACGGAGCAATGGATGTTGCGGGTGTCCCCATTACTTTTGAACTCAACGGCGAAGCGGCCCCCAAAGCTGTGGCCAGCACAATCTCTCTCATCGGTAGTGGGTTCTATGAAGGTATTAGCTGCCACCGCCTCACCACTGAAGGAATCTATGTCCTCCAGTGTGGTGATCCTGTAGGAGATGGAACCGGTGGACCTGGTTATTCTTATGGCCCCGTAGAGAATGCTCCCGCAGACAACGTTTATCCTGCAGGAACTATTGCGATGGCCCGTCAGGGCGGAAATGGCAACTCAATGGGGAGTCAGTTCTTTTTGGTTTATGAAGACAGCACAATCCCCAGTGATGCTGCCGGCGGCTACACCGTCATTGGCCGCATAACCAGTGGGCTACCAGAACTCGTTGCCCAGGTGACAAGCCAAGGCACAGCCAATGGTGGTGCAGATGGTGCTCCAAAGGTTCCTGTCACGCTGACCGGAGTCAGCGTTAAGTAACAGTCCCCAGTGAAGGATGCCTTGCTCTAGGCTTGAGGCTGGTTGTTCCCTATCCCAACGAGGTGGATTGTTATGTCTGAAAAGACAACGGCGCGTGTCGACGAAGCCGGCCATGTGTATGTCGTCGAAGCTGATGGCGAGCGTCTGATCGGTCAGTATGCCGACGTCACTCCCGAAGAAGCTCTTGCTTTCTTTGAACGCAAGTTCAACGACACCAATTCGGCGCTTGTTCTTCTCGAACAGCGTGCCAAGCGTGGAGCACCAGCTTCCGAGATCAGCGAAAGCTCCAAGAAGATTGCAGAGCAGATTGAAGCTCGCAACGGGATTGGTAACTACGCGGCTCTGCAGGAACGCCTCGACAAGCTCGTCGCCTCTCTCAGTGAACTCAGTGAAGCTGAGAAAGAGAAGAATGCTGCCGCAGTTGAGGCATCTCGTCTTGCACGTGTAGCAATCGTTGAACAAATTGAGGCTCTTGCTTCGACCGACCCTGCAAAGATTCAGTGGAAAACAACCACGGCAAAAGTAGATGAATTGTTCGCAGCGTGGCAGGCAGCTCAGAAGAGTGGACCACGTCTGTCAAAGACTGAGTCGAACGAACTGTGGAAGCGGTTCCGTGATGCGCGCCAGAAACTCGATCAGCACCGCCGTGCATTCTTTGCTGAATTGGATTCAAAAAACAAGGGTGCCAAGTCTGCAAAGGAAGAACTCATTGCCAAGGCAGAGGCCCTCCTTTCGCAGGGTTCCAACGGAGTAGCCGCGTATCGCGGGTTGCTAGATCAGTGGAAGCTTGCCCCTCGTGCAGGTAAAAAGATTGATGATGCACTCTGGACCCGCTTCAAAGCAGCTGGAGATGCTCTCTACGCTGCCAAGAAGGAACAGGATGAAGTTGAGGACGCTTCCTTCGCAGGAAACCTGGAAGTGAAGCTTGCAATCCTCTTAGAAGCTGAAGCACTTCTGGAAGCAACAGATCGAGTTGACGCTCGCAACAAGCTCAACGCTCTTCAAAAGAAGTGGGACGCTGCTGGCAAAGTTCCACGTGCACAGCTCAAGCCCACCGAAGAACGCATGCGCAAGGTTGAACAAGCTGTTCGCAAGCTAGAAGACAACCACTGGAATGCCTCTAACCCAGAAAAGCAGGCACGTTCAGAGGGTCTTGCTGGTCAACTTGAAGAGAAGATTGAGAAGCTCGAAACTGAACTTGCCACTGCCAAAGCAGCCAAGGACACCAAAAAGACAAAAGAACTTGAAGAAGCAATTGCAACGCAGAAGGAATGGCTTGCTGTTCTGAAGTAAGTTGTCCACATTTTGAAGTGAGTAATCACTTTATGAGTGGCCCATCACGCATTATGTGCGGATGGGCCACTTTTCATTTCAGGACTATTACTCACTGGCTGAGCTCTCTGCTCTTCGCCTTGATGGAGAAATCAACAACAAGCTGCTGTTGTGGGACGAGGTTGATGATTGGCGTTCGAGGAGTTCATTAGTTCTTGGTCGAGAAAGACATCCTGTGGTTCTCACCGTGAATTCTGCTCTCTGGGCGCATCAAGTAGTGCCAGAGCCCCCAATCCATTCAGCATCGACGTTGAAAGGGAAACGAATTCGTGAGCCCAATAATCCTCAGTTACGAATTGAAGAAAGAACTCTCTCAGCTTCAGACATCTGGCTCACCGGCAATCATGGGGTGACTACTCCCCTGAGGACGTTGACTGACGTGTTGAAAGCTGACGCTCATGAATCGACGTTGATAAGCGATTCACTTCGATTATTGATGCAGAGGTTTGATCTTTCACACGCACTGGTTGAAAGAACTATCCAGAATATGGCGTCTATTCCTCACAAGCGCAGGGCGCTGGCACGGTTAGAGAAGTTAATGAACTAGCCCTCAGAGACGCGATAAACGTCATAGACCGCATCAATACGGCGAACGGCATTGAGTACCCGATCAAGATGTGTTACTTCGCTCATCTCAAAAACGAATCTGCTGAGAGCTAAGCGATCCTGGGTTGTGCTGACCGTCGCAGACAAAATATTGACGTGGTGTTCTGACAGAACACGTGTCACGTCAGAAAGCAGTCCGGAGCGATCCAGTGCTTCAATTTGAATCTGAACCAAGAAGACGCTCTTTGACGAAGGTGACCATTCAACCTCAATCATGCGCTCAGGCTCATTGAGCATGTTCGACACATTGTGGCAACTTGTTTGGTGAACAGAAACACCCTGACCTCGAGTGACGAAGCCTGAAATGGCATCACCAGGTACTGGTGTGCAGCACTTGGCTAACTTCACCAAGATATCCGGCGCACCACGAACAAGAACACCTGAGTCACTGTGCAAAAGTGGTTTTGAAGGTCCTCGCGAAGGTAAGACGAACTCGACCTCTTCGGTGTCTCCATCTTCATGGATGCTGGCGAGAATCTTCTCAATCACACTCTGCGTAGAAACATGTCCTTCACCCACTGCTGCATAGAGCATGGACACATCTTCATAGCGAAGGTTGCTTGCAACCTCAGCTAAGGAGTCCTGAGTCATGAGTTTCTGCAGGGGAAGGTTTTGTTTACGCATTGCCCGAGCAATGGCGTCTTTGCCTTGCTCGATGGCTTCATCGCGGCGTTCTTTGGTAAACCACTGCTTGATCTTGTTGCGGGTTCGTGTGCTTTGGACGAAGTTCAACCAGTCTTGGCTGGGGCCAGCATCTGGGTTCTTCGAAGTAAGAACCTCAATGACGTCTCCGCTGGAAAGCTTGCTTTCAAGGGGAACAAGGCGACCATTGACCTTTGCCCCCATGGTCCGGTGACCGATTTCGGTGTGAACAGCATAGGCAAAGTCAATGGGAGTAGCACCTGAAGGCAGTCCGATTACTCGCCCCTTAGGCGTGAAGACATAAACCTCCTTGGCGCCAATTTCAAAGCGTAGAGAGTCAAGGAACTCTCCTGGGTCTTCTGTTTCTGCCTGCCAGTCAGAGATGTGAGCAAGCCACGCCATGTCGGTATCTTGAACAGCCAACGTGTCATCACTCTTACCGCTGTTCATTCGGTCTTTGTACATCCAGTGCGCAGCAACACCGAATTCTGCACGGTGATGCATTTCAGGGGTGCGGATCTGAATTTCAACCGGACGCCCGGACGGCCCCATCACCGTGGTGTGAAGAGATTGATACAGGTTGAACTTAGGGGTGGCGATGTAGTCCTTGAAACGACCAGGAATAGGGTTCCAACGTGCGTGAATTGAGCCGAGGATGCCATAGCAATCACGAACACTGTTCACAATGACTCGGATACCAACTAAGTCATAAATTTCATCAAACTCTCGTCCGCGAAGAACCATCTTTTGATAAATCGAATAGAACTGCTTGGGGCGCCCCTTGACCTCACCACGAATACGAGCTGCTTTAAGGTCGTTCTCCACGTCCTTGATGACGGACTGAACAAACGATTCGCGCTGAGGGGTGCGCTGAGTGACGAGGTTTTCAATCTCTTGATAAATCTTGGGATGCAAAACAGCAAACGAGAGATCTTCCAGTTCCCACTTCAGCGTCTGGATACCTAAACGATGAGCAAGCGGAGTATAGATCTCGAGTGTTTCGCGAGCCTTGCGCTGTGCAGATTCAACAGGCATAAAGCCCCAGGTGCGGGCGTTGTGAAGGCGATCTGCAAGCTTGATGACTAGAACACGAATGTCTTTCGACATTGCGACAATCATTTTGCGGACGGTTTCAGCCTGTGCACTGTCGCCGTACTTCACTTTGTCAAGCTTGGTGACCCCGTCGACCAACATGGCCACTTCGGCGCCAAACTGAGCACGACACTGTTCAAGCGTGTATTCGGTGTCTTCTACAGTGTCATGAAGCAGGGCGGCAATGATTGTTTTGGGTCCGATGCCGAGCTCCGCCAGGATTTGTGCCACTGCGATGGGGTGAGTGATGTAGGGCTCACCTGAGCGTCTCTTCTGGCCTTCATGTGCCTTGCGGGCAACATCATGTGCCTCTTCAAGTTGAAGAAGATCAGCTCGAGGATGATGCTGCCGAACTGTTTTGAGAAGTTTTTCAAAACCATCTGCAGGTTGCGCACGACTAAAGATTCGTGGCACAAGGCGACGCAGTGATGTTGAACCCGTTGTATCAACCATGTCGCCTCCTTGAGGTTTCCATTATGACGGGGTTATCTGCACTTAGGCAGAAACAGGCTCAGAAGCCGCGTCAGCCTTACCCTGTGCTGCAAGAACCTTCTTATCGCTCTTACGGATCTCAGGCTCACTGGAGCGAATCTGAGCGTAGAGAGGCGTTGCCAGGAAGATCGTGGAGTAGGTACCCACGATGATTCCGATGAGCAGAGCCAAAGAAATGTCTCGCAGAGTTCCCGCTCCAAGCACAAAAGCACCGATGAAGAGGATGGAAGCCACGGGGAGAGCCGCAACAACAGAGGTATTGATTGAGCGAACCAAGGTTTGGTTCACAGCCAAGTTCACCTGTTGAGCGAAGGTATATCCAGCTTCACGAGTGGTTCCTCGAGTGTTCTCACGAATCTTGTCGAAGACAACCACGGTGTCATAAAGCGAGTAACCAAGAATGGTGAGCAAACCAATCACGGCCCCAGGAGTCACCTCAAAGCCAGAGATTCCGTAGATTCCCGCGGTGATGACCAAGTCGTGCAGCAAAGCGATGATGGCAACGAGAGACATCTTCCAGGTGCGGAAGTAAATGGCCATAACTAACGCAGCTAGTACAAGGAAGACAAGAAGACCGCGAATAGCCTGAGCAGTGATGTCCTGACCCCAGCTGGCACCAATAAACGAGCTGGTGACGTTTTCAACAGGAACTGAATAAGCGCCGGCTAGGCCATTACGGATTTCACGAGTTTCAGCGTCAGTTAGTTGTTCAGTCTGTACTCGAACGCTGGAATCACCGAGGCGTGAAACCTTGGGAACCATGTTGGGATCAACAGCTTGAACAGCGTCTGTTGCCAATGCCTGTGAAGTATCAGAGACATTCGACACAACGAATTCGCTACCGCCGGTGAACTCAATTCCAAAGTTGAACCCGCCACGAAGAATTGGACCCACAATGCTGATCAAAATCAGGATTGCTGAAATTGAATACCAGAGTTTACGGCGGCCAACAATGTTGATTGAACGAGCGCCGGTGTAAAGGTCATTACCGAACTGAGAAAAACTTGCCATTAGTTCTCACCCTTCTCACCGGAGGATTGTTGAGCTTTTCGTTCCGCAATGGTTTGACGCTTCACAGCTTCCTTAGAAGACTTTGCGAGCTTTCCGGAAGAAACCGAGGTCGAAGGCGCGAACTGAGCGCGGCCACGGTAGGTAGCGCCCAAAGCCTGCGGGTCAAGCCCAGAAAGCTTGTGACCACTGGCGAAGTAGTTTGTCTTAGCCAATAGCTGGAGAACAGGGTGAGTAAACAGTGACACGACAAAGAGGTCAACAACAGTGGTCAGACCCAGTGTCAATGCAAAGCCTCGAACGTTTCCAACGGCGAGGATGAAAAGCACAATTGCAGCAAGGAAGTTCACAGCGTCACTGGCGATAATGGTTCGAATTGCACGCTTCCACGCTGATTCGACTGCGGACTCAAGGCCACGTCCATCACGGAGTTCGTCACGAATACGTTCGAAGTAAACGATGAACGAGTCTGCCGTGATACCGATGGCCACAATCAAACCGGCGACACCGGCAAGAGACAAGCGATAGCCCTCACGCCAAGACAGGATTGTCACAACCAGGTAGGTCAGAATTGCCGCGACAATAAGTGAAGCAACGGTGACCAAACCAAGGGTTCGGTATTGGAACAGCGAGTAAAGAACGACCAAGATGAGACCAATTGCTCCTGCGAGGAGACCGCTCATCAGTTGAGTCGAACCCAGGGTTGCCGAGATGGTGTCTGAGGACTGCACCTGGAAACCAATGGGAAGAGCACCGTACTTGAGCTGATCTGCCAGAGTCTTTGCACTGGTCTGAGTGAAGCCACCGGTGATCTGCGCACTACCGTTCGTGATGGCAGCGTTCGTGGAAGGAGCTGTCAGCACACGGCCATCGAGAACAATGGCGAACTGGTTCTGAGATCCCGTCAGACCATTGAGTCGAGTGGTTACATCACCAAAGTCTTTCGTTCCCTTGCCGTTGAAAGCGAGGTCAACTGCCCATTGACCGGTGGTGGCACCAGTTGAGGTGGTGACCATACTTGCTCCGGCATTGGAAATATCGGCACCAGAAACTTCAACAGGGCCGAGAATGTACTTCACTGTGTTTGTGAAGTCACACGTAATCAGCGGCTGATCTTCCGGAGCAGTATTTGCTACCTGAGCATTCTCAGATGCACAGTCAAACTGTTCATACTGAGCCTGCAACGCAGGGGTGACCCAGTTGAGGTCACTACCGTTAGAAGGCGAGACGGCAGGAACACTCGAGAGGCTAGGGTCTACCGTTCCTACAGGTACAGGAGTCGCCACACCATCTGCCCCAACCGAAGTTGAAGTTGGTGCACCAGCTTCAAGAACAGCGCGGAAATCTAGTTTTGCTGATGCTTCAATACGAGCAAGCGTTGCATCGTCTGGTGTTCCTGGGATGGACACCACAATGTTGTTGTTGCCCTGAGTGTTGATTTCTGCTTCAGAGACACCAGCAGCGTCAATACGCTGACGAATGATAGAGACGGCTTGAGCCATCTGTTCGGTCGTGACCGTTTGTCCGCTTTCAAGCTGAGGCGAGAGAACAATCTGAGTTCCACCCTCGAGGTCAAGCGCGAGCTTAGGAGTCCACGAACCGCCACCCCACAGGACACCTGCAGCGTTAATTCCAAAAAGGCCCGCAACGAGGACAAGAAGCCACGTCAAAGAGCGCAGCGCTTTGCGCGACGACTGAGATTTAGCCATTACTTCGAGTTTTTAGGCTTACGCTCACCGAACTGAGGGTCGATTTCAAGCTTGCCGGCTTCAGCTTCAGGGTTGAGAGCCAAGTTAGTCAGATCAGCACCGATTGCTTCTCCTGCAGAAGGAGTAACAGCAGCAGACTCAACAACACGGGCGATTGCCTGACGGTGAAGCTTGAGAGTGTTCTTGGGTGAGGTCTCCAGAACAACAATGTTTTCTACTTCGTCGATGGACTTGATAGTGCCGTAGACACCAAAAGTGGTCATGACGTGTGCGCCGACAACTACTTGGTTCTGCAGTTCTGCAGCTGCCTTTTTACGCTTCTGTCCATTACGGAACATAAAGAAGACCAAGACGGCGAGAACAGCCATCATGAAGAGTGTCATTGCATCCACGAGAAGTCCTTAGTTATTGCTGAAGTTTGGTGAAATATCACCGCTAATTGAGTATAGGTCACAGAAGAGTGGGGTCATTGGCAGGTGGGGTGAGACCCAGGTGTTGCCAACCCGCTGCCGTAGCTACGCGCCCACGAGGGGTGCGAACAACGAGACCTTCACGGATCAAGAAAGGTTCTACAACGGCTTCGATCGTTTCAGCATCTTCACCAATCGAGACGGCGAGTGAGGAAACCCCCACCGGTCCCCCAGCAAACCTGTTGATCAACACTTCAAGAACAGACCTATCAAGACGATCAAGCCCACGGGGGTCTACGTCATACAAAGCCAGGGCGTTATTCACTGCATCAATAGCGGTTTCTGAGGAGTGAACAGTCATGTAGTCACGGACGCGACGCAACAAACGGTTTGCAATTCGAGGCGTTCCTCGGCTTCGTCCAGCAATTTCTGCAAGCGCGGGCTGTGGAATCTCTAGCCCGAGAAGTGCAGCTGAACGCGTGAGCACTCGAAGCAGCTCTTCGGTTTCATAAAATTCCAGATGGCCGGTGAAACCAAAACGGTCACGCAAAGGGTTTGCAAGTAAGCCAGTTCGAGTTGTGGCACCAACCAAGGTAAACGGAGGCAATTCAAGCGGAATGCTTGAAGCACCGACACCCTTGCCCACCATGATGTCAATCCGGAAATCTTCCATCGCCAGATAGAGCATCTCCTCCGCCGAGCGAGCCATGCGGTGGATTTCGTCGATGAATAACACTTCACCGGGGACCAAAGACGACAGAAGCGCCGCCAAATCACCAGCGTGAGAAATAGCAGGGCCACTGGACATGCGCAGGGCTCGACCAGTTTCATGAGCCACAATCATGGCCAACGTGGTCTTTCCAAGACCTGGAGGGCCTGCCAACAAGATGTGATCTGGAGTGCGTCCATCCATCTCTGCTGCCTTGAGTAGGAGATCAAGCTGACCAACTACGCGGCGCTGACCGACGAATTCTCCTAATGATGCAGGTCGGAGTGCCCCTTCGAAATCGAGCTCAGCATCGTCGAGTGGCTCAACTGAGGTGATGTCGCTGTCCGACATTAGCTATTCCTTGCCAAGGCAGCTAAAGCGTCTTTGAGAACTGATGCTGTCGTTGCAGTAGGGGCGGATGTATCAAGCGAATCGACAGCGTCGCGCGCTGTTTTCTCGTTCCAGCCCAGACCCACCAGTGCTTGAACAACACTCAATGTGATCGCTGAACTTGCTGGAATTGCAGAGGCAACGGCGTCGGTGTGAGAAAGCGCAGTGAGCTTTCCTGCGAGCTGAACAATAATGAGCTTGGCCGTCTTTGGACCAACGCCAGAAACCTTCTTGAACGCTGTGTCGTCTTCGTTAACTACCGCAGTCAAAATATCTGCCGGGGAAAGCTCAGCAAGGACGGCCAAAGCTGATCGAGGACCAACACCTGAGACAGAAAGAAGCAGCTCAAAAAGCTCAAGACTTTCTGGGTTTTCAAAACCAAAGAGCGTCATTGAATCCTCACGGACAATCAGTGAGGTGAGGAAAGTGTGTTCATTTCCGATACGCAATGAAAGCTTGTGTGAGGGTGTGACGTTCACTGCATAACCAACACCATGCACATCAACAATGCAGGTGTTCTCTCGCACCGAAAGAACGGTGCCACGCAGGGAGGCAATCACCTGCCCAGCTTAAGTGGTCTTAGCCGCGTTTCTTCGCCTGACGCTCCGCATCGCGCCAACGCTGCTGGGCAGGCGTCAATGTTCCCTTCGGAGCTGTTCCTGCTCCCCCACGCCAGGCATTGCAGATAGCAAGCGCGAGTGCATCCGTAGCGTCAGGTAGCAGCTTGCCTTCAGGCAATGTCAACAATCGCCCAACCATGGTGGCGACCTGAACTTTATTGGCTCGACCTGTTCCCGTGACTGATGCTTTCACTTCGCTAGGAGTGTGCATATCCACTGGAATGCCACGCTCAGCAGCTTCAACAAATGCAACCGCACTTGCCTGGGCAGTTCCCATTACAGTTCGAAGATTGTGCTGAGCAAACACTCGCTCAACAGCGATGCGCTCTGGTTTGAACTCCTCAATCAACAAAGCGAGTTCGGAACGCAACTGCAACAGCCTCTGAGGCAGTTCAAGATCTTTATCCGTCTTGAGCACAGTTACCGTGACCAAAGAGACAGAACGATCAGGATTGGCATCAATGATGCCCACACCACAACGAGTGAGACCCGGATCAACTCCGAGAATGCGCAAGTTAGTCCTGCTCGAGCTCAGCGAGAACTGATTCGCTCAAGTCGAAGTTGCTGAAAACGTTCTGTACGTCATCAGAGTCTTCAAGTGCATCAATCAGTTTGAAAACTTTTCGAGCAGTGTCAGCATCAACTTCGACTTCGAGGTTGGGTACAAACTCAGCATCAGCGGAGTCGTAGTCGATACCCGCAGCCTGCAAAGCTTCACGAACCTTGACGAGGTCCTGTGGCTCTGAGGTGATTTCGAAAGAACCGTTGTGTGTTTCAACATCTTCGGCACCTGCGTCGAGAACAGCAGCCAAAATCGAGTCTTCATCGATTCCTGTTTGTGCAGAAACACGGATGACACCCTTACGACTGAAGTTATAGGCAACAGAACCTGGGTCTGCCATGTTTCCACCGTTGCGGCTCATCGCGGTACGAACCTCTGCAGCTGCACGGTTCTTGTTGTCGGTCAAACATTCGATCAACAGAGCTACACCGTTGGGTCCGTAACCTTCGTACATGATGGTGGTGTACTCGACGGTTTCACCGGACAGGCCAGCACCACGCTTGACGGCGCGGTCGATGTTGTCGTTAGGAACGCTGGTCTTCTTAGCCTTCTGGATTGCATCCACCAAGGTGGGGTTACCCGAAAGATCAGCACCACCGAGCTTGGCCGCAACTTCAATGTTCTTAATCAGTTTGGCAAAAGACTTCGCACGGCGAGAGTCAATGATCGCCTTCTTGTGCTTGGTGGTTGCCCATTTGGAATGTCCAGACATGCCTTAGATACTAGCTTTCTTCTCAGTAACAGATTGGGCTACGCGCCCAAGGAAGTATTCGTGAACTCGGGTATCCCCGTTCACCTCGGGATGGAAAGAGATACCCAGAAGGTATCCCTGCTCCACAGCGACAATTCGGCCATCTTCCAGCTGTGAGATAACCCGGACACCCTCGCCCACACGTTCTACAATCGGTGCCCGAATAAATGTTGCGGGAACTGGCTCAGCAGTAACGCCAGGCATTTCTAGATCAACTTCAAATGAATCAATCTGTGTACCAAAAGCGTTACGACGAACATCAACGTGAAGTCCACCAAGAGATTCTTGCTCAGCGATTGCGTCCACAATGTGGTCAGCCATCATGATGAGTCCTGCACAGGTTCCAAATACCGGTAGTCCTGAGGCGATAGCTTCACGCAGTGGCAGCTGCATGCCAAACAAGCGCACCAGCTTGTCCATCACGCTGGATTCACCACCAGGAATGACTAAGGCATCCACGGAGGCAAGCTCGTCAGGACGACGAACCTTGACTACCTGCGCACCCAGTTCTTCCAGAACGTGGATGTGCTCACGAACATCACCTTGAAAGGCGAGAACGCCAATTCTGAGGTGGTGAAATTTACCAGCCACGATCAGCGAGGCGGTGTGGTGCAGGAATGTCAGAGACATTGATGCCCACCATTGCTTCACCGAGGCCACGAGAGGTTTCCACGATGACCTTAGGGTCATCGAAGAATGCTGCAGCCTTGACGATGGCCTTAGCGCGAGCTGCAGGGTCACCGGACTTGAAGATACCCGAGCCAACGAAGACACCGTCAGCACCAAGCTGAAGCATCATTGCGGCATCAGCTGGGGTTGCAACACCACCAGCGGTAAACATGGGTACGGGAAGCTTGCCTGCAGCTGCTACCTCAACAACGAGGTCGTAGGGAGCCTGAAGCTCCTTTGCAGCAACGTAGAGCTCGTCCTTTGACATGGAGGACAACCAGCGCAGTTCGGAGTTGATCTTACGAATGTGCTTGGTAGCTTCAGAAACGTCTCCGGTTCCAGCTTCACCCTTGGAGCGAATCATGGCAGCACCCTCGTTGATACGACGGAGTGCTTCACCCAAGTTGGTTGCACCACAGACGAAAGGAACATCAAACGCCCACTTGTCGATGTGGTTGATGTAGTCAGCGGGGCTGAGAACTTCGGACTCGTCAATGAAGTCAACGTTGAGCTCTGCAAGAACCTGAGCTTCAACAAAGTGGCCAATACGGGCCTTGGCCATGACCGGAATCTTTACCGCAGCCTGAATACCCTCGATGAGGTCTGGGTCGCTCATACGTGCAACACCGCCCTGAGCACGGATGTCTGCAGGAACACGCTCGAGAGCCATGACAGCGATAGCACCAGCGTCTTCAGCAATGCGTGCCTGTTCAGCGTTGACAACGTCCATGATGACACCGCCCTTGAGCTGCTCTGCAAGTCCGCGCTTAACACGGTTGCTACCAGTGAGGGGTGCGTTGTTCTTTTCAGTCATTTTCTACAACTTCTTTATGTGGAGGGTGAGAGGAAAAAGTTTAGTTGCCTTCAGACCATGCTTGCGCAATGGCGTGACGCACATCACCGAGGAGAGCTGTAACAGCTTTGCTCTTGGCAATGATGGGGAAGAAATTTGAGTCTGTAGCCCATCTAGGCACTACATGTTGATGAAGATGATCTGCAATTCCGGCTCCAGCAACACGACCTTGATTCATGCCGATGTTGTAGCCGTCATTGCGAGAAACCTTTTTCAACACTCGCATTGCTTCCTGAGTAAGACTAGCTATTTCTGCGGTCTCTTCAACAGTTGCTTCGTCATACATCGCAACGTGTCTGTAGGGACAGACAAGTAAATGTCCGCTGTTGTAGGGATACAGGTTCAGCAAGACAAATGCGTGGGTGCCTCGATGAACAATTAAGCCTTCTTCATCAGACATCTGGGGTGCCAAACAAAACGGACAATCTGCCTCGGGAGGCTGCTGGCCATTTTCTATGTAGGCAAGGCGATGCGGGGTCCACAGGCGCTGGAATTCGTCAGGGACGCCAGCAAAGGAAGAAGCAGATCGAAGGTCTACACCCTCGAATTCATTCTCTCCGTAGTGGCTCATAGGTCCTCTGCAGTCAGCACCTGACGGTGGTCCTTGGCTGCACCAACGAGAAGTGCGATTGCCTCACTGACCGGAATACCGTTGCGCTGGCTTCCATCTCGGAAGCGGAAACTCACAGCACCGTTGTTTCGGTCTTCTTCACCGGCAATGATCTGAACAGGAACCTTCTGTGCAGCAGCATTACGAATCTTCTTCTGCATGCGGTCATCGCTGGCATCAAGTTGAACTCGAAGACCCTCAGCCTTGAGTTGGTCAAGAACTCCTGAGAGATACTCTTCATACTCTTCAGCAACAGCAATCCCAATGGCTTGAACTGGAGCTAACCAGAGCGGGAATGCGCCGGCATAGTGCTCTGTCAGCACACCGAAGAAGCGTTCAATAGAACCAAAGAGTGCGCGGTGAATCATCACGGGGCGGTGACGGTTTCCGTCAGGCCCGGTGTATTCAAGATCAAAACGCTCAGGCAAGTTGAAGTCAAGCTGAATCGTTGACATCTGCCAGGTGCGACCAATAGCGTCACGTGCCTGTACAGAGATCTTGGGGCCATAGAACGCAGCGCCACCTGGATCTGGAACCAAGGTCAAACCAGAATCCTCTGCAACCTGACGGAGAGTTTCTGTCGCTTCATCCCAGATGGCGTCGTCGCCAACATACTTCTTGGGGTCCTTGGTAGAAAGCTCAAGATAGAAGTCATCGAGACCGTAATCACGCAGCAACGAGAGTACAAAGTTCAGAACCTTGGTGAGCTCTTCTTTCATGTTCTCGCGCGTGGTGAAGATGTGCGCATCGTCTTGAGTCATGCCGCGAACACGAGTCAAACCGTGAACAACACCAGATTTCTCGTAACGATAGACAGAACCGAATTCGAACAGACGCAAAGGTAATTCGCGGTAGCTCTTTGAACGTGACTTGAAAATCAAAATGTGGAAAGGGCAGTTCATGGGCTTGAGGTAGTAGTCCACTCCCTGGCGGGTGACGTCTCCAGCCTCATTGCGAATCTCGTCCAACTTCATGGGAGGGAACATGCCATCGGAATACCAGTCAAGGTGTCCACTGGTCTCAAACAGGTTCGACTTCGTGATGTGTGGTGAGTAGACGAACTCGTAGCCGCCCTCTTCGTGGCGACGACGAGAATAATCCTCCATAGTGCGGCGAATCACACCACCCTTGGGATGGAAGACCGGAAGTCCTGAGCCGATTTCGTCGGGGAAGCTAAACAAGTCCAGCTCACTACCGAGACGACGGTGGTCACGCTTGGCGGCCTCTTCTAGACGCTCCTGGTATGCGCGAAGGTCTGCCTTGGTAGGCCATGCCGTGCCGTAAATGCGCTGCAACTGGGGGTTGTTCTCAGAACCGCGCCAGTAGGCGGCAGCAAGACGAGTAAGGGCAAAGCCATCACCGATCATGCGAGTGTTCGGAATGTGAGGACCACGGCAGAGGTCCTTCCACACGGTCTCCCCCGTGGCGGGATCAACGTTGTCGTAAATGGTCAGCTCATTGCCACCAACTTCAACGCTTTCGTTGTCATCCCCGGTGTTTCCGCCCTTGAGACCGATCAGTTCCAGCTTGTAGGGCTCAGCAGCGAGTTCTGCGCGTGCCTCATCTTCGGTGACGACACGACGCATGAAGCGTTGACCAGCGCGCACAATACGAGACATGGCCTTTTCTAGCGCCTTCATGTCTTCAGGTGTGAAAGCTTCAGCAACGTCAAAGTCGTAGTAGAAACCATCGGTTACGGGTGGACCAATACCGAGCTTGGCTTCCGGGTTGACGTTCTGAACAGCTTGGGCAAGGACGTGGGCTGCTGAGTGGCGAAGAATATTGAGACCATCAGCAGAATCGATAGTGACGGGCTCGACGACATCTCCCGCCGAGAGAACATGAGCGAGGTCACGCAGTTCACCGTTGACTCGCATGGCAACGATGCTGCGGTCTGTGTAGAGCGCAAAGCCATCGCTGGAAGCTTGAACGGTTAGTGCACCGGAAACATCAGACACGAAGTGAACTCCTCTTAGAACTGTTCTCAGCTACCAGCCTAGCCAAAAGAAAAACCCCCGGAAATCCGAGGGTTTTCAGTGAGCGATACTGGGATCGAACCAGCGACCTCTTCCGTGTCAGGGAAGCGCGCTACCGCTGCGCCAATCGCTCAAAAGCTAAGTATTTCTACCTAGTTTTGGAGGTGGATACCGGATTCGAACCGGTGTGGACGGCTTTGCAGGCCGCTGCCTATCCTCTCGGCCAATCCACCGTAGGTGGTTGCCCACGCTAACAATGAGTAAGTCTTAGGAATGACCACACTCGAGCGGATGACGAGATTCGAACTCGCGACCCTAACCTTGGCAAGGTTATGCGCTACCACTGCGCCACATCCGCGTTGCACTCTAATGAGTACCTTGGAACTTTATCGAGAAGTTTGCCCGAACGCAAAACCTGACACGCAGGTTTAGTAGTCGTAGCTTTCTTCTCCGTGCATAACCAAGTCAATGCCTGCAAGTTCATCTTCGTTACGAACACGGAAGCCCATGGTCTTTTCAATGACCCAGCCGATAGCAAAGGTCAGAACGAAGGAGTAAACCAAGACACTGAAGGCTGCGATTGCCTGCTTGCCCAACTGGTCGAATGAACCGGAGTACAAAAGTCCAACTTCGGCAGCAAAGAAACCAAGGAACAAAGTTCCAATCAGACCGCCAACAAGGTGGATACCCACGACGTCGAGCGAGTCATCAAAGCCAAAAGTGAACTTCAGTTCAACGGCGAGAGCACAAAGAACTCCAGTGACAAGACCGAGAACAAGCGCCCAGGTAGGCGTGAGATAGGCACAGGAGGGCGTAATGGCGACCAAACCTGCCACAGCACCGGATGCCGCTCCAACCGAAGTTGCTTTGCCGTCCTTGACGCGCTCAATAATGAGCCATCCGATAATTCCCGTGGTGCCAGCAGCCATGGTGTTGATCAGAGCAATGGCAGCAATACCGTCGGCTGCAATGGCGGATCCTGCATTGAAACCAAACCAGCCGAACCACAGCAGGCCAGCTCCCAGAAGAACGAAAGGCACGTTGTGAGGTTTGTGGATTCCCTTGGCAAAACCAATGCGCTTACCGAGAACGAGCGCCAGAGCAAGTGCTGCAGCGCCAGAGTTGATCTCAACGGCAGTACCCCCAGCAAAGTCAAGAGCTCCCACGTTATAGACAAGCCATCCACCGCTGGTCATTTCCCCGTCCACCACGGTGAAGTTAAAGATCCAGGACGCAACAGGGAAATACACCAATGTGGCCCAGACCCCGGCAAAGACCATCCACGCACCGAACTTCGCGCGGTCAGCAATAGCTCCCGAAATCAGTGCGACAGTAATGATCGCAAAGGTTGCCTGGAAAGCAGCAAAAACAAGAGGAGGAACGGAAGCGCCGTCGGGAACAACTAGGAGATCTTCAAGACCAATGTGAGCAATATCAATGCCAAAGACGCCGGGAATGCCATAGAAAGAAGAGCTGTCAAAGGCAGGGAATGCGATGGCATAACCATAAATAATCCAGAGCAAACCGACAATGGCGATGGAGCCAAAGCTCATCATCATCATGCTGATCACGCTCTTGGCGCGGACTAGCCCGCCATAGAAGAAGGCCAGCGCAGGCGTCATCATCAGAACGAGAGCCGTGCAGATGATCAGAAAAGCGGTATTACCTGTATCCATGAGAACCTCCAGAAGAGATTCTTTGCCACAAGCGTTTCAGTTGTGAAGCATTTATGTTTCGAACAGGTTAACGCGGCCAAGCCCTGCAGTTTTCTGCAGGGCCCAGCGCGTACCTATTCAGTTATGAACGCGGATTATGCGTCCTGGAGTGCGTAGCCCTCTTCACCGTGAACGATGGTGTCGATGCCAGCGAGCTCATCTTCGTTCTTGATACGGAAGCCCATGGTCTTCTCAATGATCGTTCCGATGATGTAGCTGAGAACGAAGGAGAAGATGAGGACGGTGAAGGCTGCGATGGCCTGCTTGCCCAGCTGGTCGAACGAGCCAGAGAAGAGCAGTCCTACGTCGGTTGCGAAGAAACCGAGGAACAAGGTTCCAATCAGGCCACCAACGAGGTGGATACCCACGACGTCGAGCGAGTCATCGAAGCCGAAGGTGAACTTCAGCTCGATAGCAAGTGCACAGATTGCTCCAGCAACCAGGCCGAGAACAATCGCCCACATTGGAGTCAGGTTCGCACATGCAGGGGTAATCGCTACCAGACCAGCTACAGCACCGGAAGCAGCACCAACCGAAGTCGCCTTACCTTCCTTGATGCGCTCAATGAGGAGCCATCCAAGAACAGCAGCAGCAGGAGCGGCAATGGTGTTAATGAAAGCAAGCGAAGCAATACCGTCAGCAGCGAGTTCAGAACCTGCGTTGAAGCCGAACCAGCCGAACCAAAGCAGACCTGCACCAAGGAGAACCAGTGGCACGTTGTGAGGCTTTGCTACACCCTTGGCGAAACCGATGCGCTTCCCGAGAACCAATGCAAGAGCAAGGGCTGCAGCACCAGCGTTGATGTGAACAGCAGTACCACCAGCAAAGTCGATAGCGCCGAGGTTGTAGGCGATCCATCCACCATCCACGATCTTGCCGTCCACGATGGTGAAGTTGAAGACCCAAGATGCTACGGGGAAGTAAACAACGGTTGCCCAGATGCCCGCGAAGACCAACCATGCACCGAACTTCGCGCGGTCAGCGATAGAACCGCTGATCAGCGCGACGGTGATGATGGCGAATGTTGCCTGGAAGGCAGCGAATGCAAGTGGTGGGAAAGCAGCGCCTTCAGGAGTCTCGAGGAGACCTTCAAGGCCAATGTAGGCGGTGTCAATACCGATAACGCCATCGATGCCGTAGAAGGTTGCGGAACCTTCGTTAGCGAAAGCAATTGCGTAACCGTAGATAACCCACAGCACACCAATCAGTGCGAGTGAGCCAAAGCTCAGCATCATCATGCTGACGACACTCTTAGCCTTGACGAGACCGCCATAGAAGAATGCCAGGGCGGGAGTCATCAGGAGCACGAGAGCTGCGCTGATGAGTACGAAGGCGGTGTTGCCTTGATCCATTTCAACCTCTTTCACGAATGGTGACGGATAAAGAACCGTCTGTATTCACGAGTGTGCTCGGTTGCGGTTACCGCATGAGTTCACTGAGGTGACGCTGAGGTTACAAAATGGGCAGTTTTGTTTCCAGCTGGTTTCGCTTTAGGAGTTTGTCAGTGCGATCAGCCTGGATACGCAACGAAGATACTTCTTCCGGTATCCGCCATTGATCATGTCGCCGCCGAAAACTTCAGAAAGCGGGGAGCCCGAAGCAATGATGGGAATCTGCGCGTCATAGACACGGTCTATGAAAGCAACCAAACGCAAGGCATCAGTCTGATTCATAATGACGTGAACATTTTCCAAGGCAATGACGTCAATGTTCTCGAGCAAACGAACGTAGACAGAAGGGTGAACTGTCGCGAGGTGAGCAAGTAGTCCGTCAAAGGAATCTACCGAGACGGTTAGGCCATCGCTGGCTTTACCCTCAACCGACGTGGTGAGATCATGTGCACTGAAAACTCGAGAAATGCCTTCTGCTGTGCGCTGACGATAATCAGTGCCATCAATGCGGAGAGTTCGGAAGTTAGAAGCTAAAGCCTGGATTTCTCTCAAGAAATCTGCAGCAGCGAATCGCCCCTCACCCAAAGCAGCAGGAGGTGTATTACTTGTTGCAGCAATGCGCGTGCCACCAGCCACAAGCTCACCCAGCATGCGGGTCATCATCATGGTGTCGCCTGGATCATCGAGTTCAAACTCATCAATACAAATCAGGCTGGCACCTTTGAGCGCTTCAACTGCTTTGACATAGCCCAATGCGCCCACCAGTGAGGTGTATTGCAAGAAGGTGCCAAAGTATTTCTTTCCGGAAGCGACATTCCATGCAGCAGCAAGTAGGTGTGTTTTTCCCACACCAAAGCCACCATCGAGATAAACCCCTGGTGGAACTTCTTCAGTCTTTTTTGCTCGGCTAAAGAGTTTGGCCTGTTTGATTACAGATGTGTTCTTCGCTGCAAACTCTTCCAAGATGTGGCGAGCTTCTTCTTGTGAAGGGAAATCAGGATTGGGGATGTAATTGTCGAATCGAGCATCCACAAACTGGGGCGGAGGAACCAGACTGCTCACAATCGAGCTTGCATCAAGGGTCGGATGGCGTTCGACCAGGGAAACGGTGGAAGTCATCGCGTGAAATATTCCTCAACAAAAGGTGTGAATAGAGCCTGTGGGGTTGGCACTTGGTGTTTCAGTACGTAGTCTCGAAGTGCACCTCAAGCCTATTGGCTTTTATTCCAGCCCGGTTTGAGTAGCGTGCCTTGAGAAAGAAACATGGAGCTATGAGCGTACCTATCGATAACAGTCCAAAATTCGCCGAATACGCACACCCTGAAGCTATTGTGAGCACCGAATGGCTCGCTGAACACCTCTCAACTCCTAACTTGGTCATTGTTGAATCGGATGAGGATGTTCTTCTCTACGAAATCGGACACATTCCAGGAGCCGTCAAGATTGACTGGCACACCGACCTCAACGACCCTGTTCTTCGTGATTATGTCCAGGGTGAGGCTTTCGCAGCACTCTTGAGCTCTAAGGGAATCTCACGTGAGAGCACCGTTGTGATTTATGGCGACAAGAGCAACTGGTGGGCTGCCTATGCTCTCTGGGTTTTCAAACTTTTTGGCCACGAAGATGTTCGCCTCCTTGATGGCGGCCGTGACAAGTGGATCGCAGAGGGACGTGAGCTCACTAAAGATCAGCCCGCTCTTGTTCCATCTCAGTACCCCGTCATCGAGCGCAACGATGCTCCTATTCGCGCTTATCTCAGCGACACTCTTGCCCACATTGGCAAGCCCATGATTGATGTTCGTAGCCCCGAAGAGTATTCCGGTGAGCGCACACACATGCCTGCCTATCCAGAAGAAGGCGCCCTTCGTGGTGGCCACATTCCCGGCGCAGCAAGTGTCCCCTGGGCCCGTGCAGCAAACGAAGACAGCACGTTCAAGGACCGCGCTGAACTTGAAGCCCTCTACCTCGATGGTGCTGGCCTCAAGCCAGGCGACGACATCATTGCTTACTGCCGTATTGGCGAACGTTCGAGCCACACGTGGTTTGTTCTGAACTACCTCCTCGGATTCACTGGTGTCCGAAACTATGACGGCTCTTGGACTGAATGGGGTTCCGCGGTTCGCGTTCCTATTGTCAAGGGAACAGAACCCGGCGCACTAGTCGCTTAGTACAGATGGGAGTCAACTTCGGTTGGCTCCCATTCTTTCTTCCCTCGAATACCTGAGAAGATTGTTTCATCATGACTGACCTGCCATCTGTACTCGCTGAAACACGAGAAGACTTCCTCGACCTTGGGGACAAGGACAAAATTCAACTCCTCATTGAGTTTGCTGAAGAGCTCCCAGATCTCCCTGCAAAGTATGCAGATCACCCCGAGCTTTTGGAAAAAGTAGAGGAGTGTCAGTCACCGGTCTACATCTTTGTCGAGGTTGAAAACAACACTGTTGCCGTTTTCGCCACAGCGCCTGAGCAAGCTCCCACGACGCGTGGCTTTGCCAGCATTCTTGCCCAAGGACTTACCGGGCTTTCTGTTGACGAGGCGTTGGGTATTCCTGATGACTTCCCCAGCACCTTAGGCCTCAATACGCTGATCTCTCCCCTGCGCGTTCGCGGGATGACAGGAATGTTATGGCGCATGAAAAGACAGATCCGCGAGAAGACCGAAGCCTAAAGATGGAGAGTTCTTCGCTCACCGATGAACAGCTCTCACAGCACTATGCATGGCCTCTAGGTCGCAGTGTTCGGCTCAACATGGTGCTCAGCCCTGCCGATGAAACCCGCGGTGTTGATTCCACCTCACACACATTGACATCTGTAGAAGACCGCCGCATATTAAAAATCCTTCGTTCCGACGCAGACGTTGTTGTCGTAGGTGCTGAATCTGTACGAGCAGAAGGTTGGTTCCTTCCTCCTCGCGGACGCCTTGCCGTGTTGTCTCGGTCGGGAGAACTCCCCTGGGATTCTTGTCCGGATCCTGCACGCGTTATGACATACCCGAGCGTCCAAGCGATTGTTCACTCACTGAAGAGTGAGGATGAACACATTTTGTGTGAGGGCGGCGTCACCACTGCGCAACTCATAGGTCAACAGTGGGGGTTTGACCACATTGCTGTAACCCGAATAGGAAATGACCCCTATGTAGCGCTGCCCCCATTTCTCTGCGACCATGGCGATTTTGATCTCGAATCGACTTTGTCTGAGAGCAAGTCCTCAATGACTTTCCAATATTGGCGGCGAGCCGTAGAGCACCAGTAATGCCGCGACTTTAGGGTCGAGATGTGACAGTCACAGAGAACGTGCCCGAGGCATTCAAACTTGCCGTTGAGAGCATCAGCGCCGTGACCTTTCGCGAAGAATTGACCGTTCGCCAGATTGACTCTCCGGGTGGCGTCGCTCCTTATAGTTACGCCTTAGCTGCTGATGTCCTGATTGCCGAACATGAGCACGAATCCCAACATGGCACAGGTCGATTCATTCTTCTTTACGACCCCTCGGAACCTGAATCCTGGGGCGGTCCATTTCGAGTAGTTGCCTTTGCACAAGCACCGCTTGAAGCTGAAATTGGGCTTGACCCCTTCTTAGCGAATGTTGCCTGGTCTTGGCTTACCGATGCTCTCACCATTCGAGAAGCTGATTATTTCAATGCTTCCGGAACAGCAACACGGATTCTTTCAACAGGTTTTGGTGAACTGGCTGATTCCGGCGAAGGCGCTCAAATAGAACTTCGCGCATCATGGTCTCCCGCCTCCCCTCACATGGGTGAACAAGCAGAAGCGTGGGGTGAACTCCTGTGCATGTTGGCAGGTCTCCCTCCAACCGCAGATGCTGTTAGCCTCACTGCCCGCCGCAGGGAGCGTGGTTAGCGTTCGCGTTATAGATAACGCACAAGAGTTCCTTGAAGCGTGTGATGTCATCTCAGCAGGTACTGGCCCTCTCGCCATTGACGCAGAGAGAGCCTCTGGTTTCACCTATTCACAACGCGCTTATTTGATTCAGGTTCACCGTCGCGAGGCTGGCACTTTTCTCTTCGACCCTCCTGCCATTGGTGACATGTCAGAACTCTTCCTGCAAAACGCAGATCAAGAATGGGTTCTCCACGCTGCAAGCCAGGATCTAGCCTGCTTGCGAGAGGTGGGAATCACACCGACCCGCATTTTTGATACTGAACTATCTGCTCGACTTCTCGGAATGGAACGGGTTGGGCTGGGACCTGTCGTCGAATCTCTCTTGGGAATTCACCTTGCCAAGGAACACAGCGCTGCAGACTGGTCTACCCGTCCACTTCCAGAACCGTGGCTCAAATACGCCGCTCTCGATGTTGAGCTACTCGTTGACGTACGCGATGAGATTGAAAAGTTACTCATTGAATCCGACAAGCTCGCCTGGGCACAGGAAGAATTTCAGGCCACTTTAGACAAACCGGAGAAGGTTGTCAGCGCTGAACCATGGCGCCGAATTTCTGGACTTCATACACTCAGAACCCCTCGACAGCTTGCTGTTGCCAGGGCATTATGGACCGCACGCGATGAGGTTGCTCAGAGACGAGATGTGTCTCCAGGTCGACTCATTCCTGACAGCGCCATCGTCGCCGCGAGTCGATCAACTTTGACCAACAAGTCAGAACTCATTGGGCTCAAGGAATTCAATGGCAGGGCTAGCAAAAGCTTGTTGGATACCTGGTGGGACGCTGTTCTCATTGGGCTCAAGGATGAGTCACTTCCGGTGATGCGCGTTCCCAGCGACACACTGCCTCCCCCACGAGCATGGGTTGATCGCAAGCCTGAGGCTCTAGAGCGGCTTCAACTTGCTCGTGAGGTGCTTTCTGCCAGGGCAGAAGAGCTGTCGATGCCCGTTGAGAATCTCCTCACCCCGAGTATTCTTCGTGAATTGGCCTGGGCGCCACCCAGTCCCATCACTGTAGTGAGCATCACCGAAGCACTCAAAAAGCACGGTGCCCGAATTTGGCAAATAACGGAGACCTGCGCGCTGATTTCCAACGCTTTTGTCGAAGCAGACCAAAAAGTACCTGAAGAACCTGTAGAGGATTCGTAGAGAACAACAGCTGTCTTTCACAGCTGAATCCCACGAACTAGCATCAAGATAGCAATGACGCTTCGAGAGGAAATCATGACAGCGGGAAATCGTGTCGTATTTGTCGATGGTGTGCGGACACCTTTTGGCCGTGCTGGCGAGAAGGGGATGTACTGGCAAACCCGAGCTGACGATCTCATTGTCAAAGCAATGATGGGGCTCTTGGAGCGCAACCCTGCAGTACCTGCAGAGGAAATCGACGAAGTGGCCATTGCTGCCACAACACAGCAGGGAGATCAGGGACTCACCCTCGGTCGAACTGCAGGAATTCTTGCCGGGCTCCCCCGCCATGTTCCTGGTTATGCCATTGACCGCATGTGCGCAGGAGCAATGACCGCTGTGACGACGACTGCCGGTGGAATTGCGATGGGTGCCTACAACATCGTTATTGCTGGTGGTGTGGAGCACATGGGGCGTCACCCTATGGGCTTCAATGCAGATCCCAACCCTCGTTTTCTTGCAGAAAAGCTCGTCAGTGCTGATGCCCTCAACATGGGTGCCACCGCGGAGCGACTGCATGACCGTTTCCCCCACCTCACCAAGGAACGCGCAGATGCCTATGCACTGCGGTCTCAGCAAAAAGTTGCAGCCGCATATGCGGCAGGGCTCATTCAGCCAGATTTGATTCCTGTTTCAGCCAAGACTGCCGAGGGTTGGACTTTGGCAACAGTTGACGAAGCTCCCCGACCCGAAACCACTCTGGAAGGACTAGCTGCACTCAAAACGCCTTTCCGCCCTCATGGAAGGGTTACAGCAGGTAATGCCAGCGGCCTCAACGATGGCGCAACCGTGTGCATGCTTGCGAGCGAACAAGCGGCAGAAGAATTTGGGCTCGGCATCAAGATGACCATGGTTTCCTTCGCCTTTGCCGGCGTTGAACCCGAAGTCATGGGTATTGGGCCCGTTCCTGCTACAGAAAAAGCCCTGCGCAAGGCAGGTCTCGACATCACAGACATTGGTCTTTTTGAAGTCAACGAAGCCTTTGCTGTTCAGGTTCTTGCTTTCCTTGATTACTTCGGCATCGCGGACGATGACCCCCGCGTCAATGAATACGGTGGCGCAATTGCCCTCGGACACCC
>NZ_CAKZII010000123.1 GCF_936931525.1 uncultured Aurantimicrobium sp. | reverse complement strand
GGGTGGCTGAACAAGTTGGTGGTAATCATCGGGATGATGATGCCGGTGTCGGCGAGTGCCTGCTTGAGGCGGTCGATCTGCTTCTGGCGCTCTGCGTCAGTGCTGCCGAAGGGGAAGAGGTCATCGTCGTGGAAGGTGAGGCCGTAAGCGCCGAGCTCAGCGAGCTTCTCCACAGCTTCGACAACATCGAGGTTGTGGCGAGTGGGTCCACCGAACTGATCCTGGGCTGCCCAGCCGATGGTCCAGAGGCCGAATGAGAATTTGTCTTCGCGGGTGGGAGTCAATGACGACATTGTCGGTAGTCCTTAAGAATGTGGGGTTGTGTATTTGTTGCCTTAGGGAACAATATAGACCCCGACCTATTTACTTTGTCAACTCGAAAACACAGGGTGTTACGAATTTGTTGTTTAGAGGGCAGAATATGTTGGAGATAGTTCACACGGAGAGAAAAGGCAGATGACTCCATCCGCATCAAAACCGCACAGTGGTGCGTCAACCGTTGGTAGTAACCGCGAACAAGTACGCCAACATAATTTGTCGGCAATTCTTCGTCTGCTGCGCCAATTCGGCACGATGTCACGTTCTGCGTTGACTCAACGCACCGGTTTGAACCGCTCCACCATTTCGGACCTCGTGACAGAACTTCAAGAACTGGGCCTCATCATCGAGTCCGAAGCGAACTCCACCCAAGGCGTTGGACGACCTTCGCTGATGGTTTCTTTCTCGGATGAAGTCGTCGTCTTCGCGGTCAACCCAGAAACCGATGCCACAACTGTGGGTGTCGTCACACTCTCCGGCAAAGTCATTGACAAGGTTCGCCACACCCACTCGACGGTGCCCAGCCCCACCGAATCGGTAGAGACCACAACACGGCTTATTGCTGAGCTGCGCGCCAAGATGCCCGCCACTTTCCGCATTGCTGGAATCGGTGTGGCCATCCCTGGACAGATCCGTGTGGAAGATGGTGTGGTCCGTCTCGCTCCTCACCTCAACTGGGTTGAGGTTCCCTTCGCTCGCATGCTTCACCAGCAAACGGGCCTTCCTGTCTTCATTGACAATGACGCCAGCCTGGGCTCCATCGCAGAGCGCGACCTCGGTGCTGGTCGTGGCTTCAGTGAAATTGTGTATCTCTTCGGTGGTGCTGGTGGTATTGGTGGCGGTGTGATCCACGGCGGTATTTTGCTTCGTGGCGCTGCCGGCTATGCCGGTGAGCTTGGCCACGTCCGCATTTCTGATTCACCTCGTGAGGATTACTCAGGGCTCCAAGGAACCCTCGAGTCACTCGTTCAGCGTGATGATCTCTTGGCGGCACTCAAGATCGAGAGCGCTGATGATGCGCAGCTGGAAGAAGTCCTGTCCAAGCCCGTGAGCTCTAAAGTTCAAAAGCTCTTGGAATCACAAATTGATGCACTCGCGATTGCGGTGGGTAACTACGTCAACATCTTCAACCCTGAGATTGTGCTCATCGCGGGATATCTCGCCGTGCTTCACTCCTATGACCGCGATCGCCTGCTGAGCCGTTTCCGTTGGAGCACGCTCACTGCACCGCAGGACCGTTTACTGGTGAAGACTGCAGAGCTGGGCCCCAACCTGTTGATGATTGGTGCAGCAGGATTACCCATTGCGCCCTTGCTGGCAGAGCCTGCAATTACGCAGCTCTTCCCTGCACGAGGAAAGTAAGAAGCCCTACTTCTCTCCGGTCAGAAACGCACCAATCTGGTGGCGTGCTTGATAGATCAAGGCGTTGTCGCTGATGGCTTCGGCCAAAGGTCGAAGTGGTGAATCAGTCAACCCCTGATCGAGGAATGACGCGAACGCCGTTGCTTGATAGCTCAAACCTTCGTGAGCAGGAACGCCGGTTTCGTCGCGCCAGGTGGCAACCGGGGCGGGGTTGAACTCAGAGGTGAACAAGGTCAGACCGCTGGGGGTGAAGAACGGTTCGTGGATGTTCAGGCGTCCGGCAGAGCCGGTCACAGATGCTGCCGTGGGGGTGAAGGCAGCCATCGTCACGGTGGCAACTGCCTGAGCACCTGAGGCGTAGCTCAACACCGAGGTGGTTGTTTCATCAACACCGGTTGACGTGAGCGAACCAGATGTCTGGATGCTCGAAGCATTGCCGAGGACGAAAGAACTGAAGGCAAAGTTATAAATACCGAGGTCGAGAAGTCCACCACCGGCAACCTGATCCATCAGGCGAGGAACGTGGCGCAGGTCTTGGCCAAAGTCAGAGAGCACGAACGAGATGTCCCCCAAGATGCCGTCGGCAAAGATCTGACGCATCACATCGGACTGGGGGATGTAACGCGTCCACATGGCTTCCATGGCAAGAACGCCTGCTGCCTTCGCAGCATCTGCGATCTCCTGGGCATCAGTGGGGTTTGTGGCCAGAGGCTTCTCCACCAGCACGTGCTTACCAGCGGCAATCGCGAGCAGGGCATGCGCTTTGTGGAACTGGTGGGTAGTGGCCACATAGACAACGTCCACCTCGGGGTGGTTGACCAGTGCGTCATATGAGGTCAGTGCGTGAGGGATGCCGCGAGGAGTGGCGAAGGCCTCGGCCTTGCCGGGAGTCTGCGATGCCACTGCAACAAAGCGCTGGGTAGTGTGCTTCTGCACTGAATCAACAAAGGCTTCCGCAATACCGCCGGGGCCGATGAGTCCCCAGCGCAGCGGGGTAACCGAGGCAGGGTCAATCAGGCGGGGAGCAGGAAGAGAAGTAGGCAGCATCGTTCGTCCTTGAATCGAGGGAGGGTGTTGCCCATGCTAGGCGAACAACGTGGGGTTGTGTAGGCACAACTAGAATTGAGGCATGTCTAAGGTTCTTTCTTCTTTGCCCGTTGGTGAGCGCGTCGGTATCGCCTTCTCTGGAGGTCTCGACACCTCTGTTGCTGTTGCGTGGATGCGCGAAAAGGGCGCAATCCCTTGCACCTACACCGCCAACCTGGGCCAGGCAGATGAGCCAGACATCGACAGCGTTCCCGGTCGCGCACTCGAATACGGTGCTGAGATTGCCCGTCTGATCGACTGCCGCGGACCTCTCGTAGAAGAGGGTCTCGTTGCTTTGCAGTGTGGTGCGTTCCACATTCGCACCGCCGGCAAGACTTACTTCAACACCACTCCTTTGGGCCGTGCCGTCACCGGCACCATGCTGGTTCGTGCCATGCACGAAGACGGCGTGGACATCTGGGGTGACGGGTCTACTTATAAGGGCAACGACATTGAGCGTTTCTATCGCTATGGCCTGATGGCTAACCCCGCCCTGCGTATTTACAAGCCGTGGCTGGACGCTGACTTCGTCAACGAGCTCGGTGGCCGCCACGAGATGAGCGAATGGCTGCTTGCACGTGACCTTCCTTACCGCGCATCTAAAGAGAAGGCCTACTCCACCGACGCCAACATTTGGGGTGCATCACACGAGGCCAAGCTCCTCGAGCACCTCGACCAGGGTCTTGACCTGGTTGAGCCCATCATGGGTGTTGCTGCCTGGCGTGATGACGTCGAGGTTAAGACTGAAGAAGTCACCATTGCGTTCGAAGCAGGTCGTCCCGTCTCGATCAACGGCAAGCGTTACGACGACCCCGTTGCTCTCGTGATGGAAGCCAACGCTATTGGTGGACGCCACGGTCTGGGAATTTCTGACCAGGTTGAGAACCGCATCATCGAGGCCAAGAGCCGCGGTATTTATGAAGCTCCTGGAATGGCTTTGCTTCACATTGTTTACGAACGTTTGCTCAACGCCATCCACAACGAGGACACTCTGGCCAACTACGCCGCCGAGGGTCGTCGCTTGGGTCGCTTGATGTATGAAGGTCGCTGGTTCGACCCACAGGCACTCATGCTGCGTGAATCCATTGTTCGCTGGGTTGGCTCTGCCGTCACCGGTGAAGTGACCCTGCGCCTGCGCCGCGGTGACGACTACACAATTCTCAACACTGCAGGTCCCGCCTTGAGCTACCACCCCGACAAGCTCTCGATGGAGCGCGTCGAAGATGCCGCCTTCGGTCCTGAAGACCGCATTGGTCAGCTGACCATGCGCAACCTCGACATCGCTGACTCACGTGAGCGTCTCGAGCAATACGCTGCTCAGGGCATCGTCGAAGGCGGCGCTGCTGTTCTGATGGGTGATCTCAAGGCTGCTGCATTGGAAAAGGGCAAGAAGTAAGTTCCTTACTTCTGTTGACCTGATGAGTTCCACTGATTCACCTCCGTGGTTTGTCATCAGTGGTGGACCCAGTTCGGGTAAAACCACGACCATCAAACTGCTCAC
Source organism: uncultured Aurantimicrobium sp. (assembly GCF_936931525.1). Classification (GTDB taxonomy): domain Bacteria; phylum Actinomycetota; class Actinomycetes; order Actinomycetales; family Microbacteriaceae; genus Aurantimicrobium. Next base: position 378 of record NZ_CAKZII010000123.1, on the reverse strand, counting down.
AGAGCGCGGATTTACAGTCACCACCGAGCAAGCTTCCGCGATCATCGCGGAAGAACTTGCGAAGGGAAAGACCCTTCTCGAGGTCCGTGGTGAGGGTGATTGGTTCCAACGCGAGATCTTGAAGCGCCAGCTCGCTGACGAGAAATCTTTGGATAGGTCAGAGACGGTCTTTCTCGATCGTGGTCTTCCTGACGGCCTTGGCTATGAGCGCTATCTGGGTCTGACTCCAAACCCTGAACTTTTTTCTGCATCTCAGCAGGCCACGTATCGACGAGTTTTCCTCCTCGAATGTCTGCCGGTGAAAGTGGACTGGAACCGTCATGAGGATGAGCAGGTCCAGCAAGAGATCCACGACGCTATCCGAGCCACTTATCTCGA
>NZ_CAKZII010000122.1 GCF_936931525.1 uncultured Aurantimicrobium sp. | reverse complement strand
GTACCAGTCGAGAACTTTTCGACCATCTTGATCGTCGCGAAAGCCGACCCAGCCGACGTTGAACCTTCCATATTTGGAGAGCTTTTCAGCCAAAGAATCGGGGTATCTGTGTTCGATGATTCCGACAGATGAATCCGCCATGGCGTCAATCACTAGCTGTGGGTTATTGAAGAAGAAAAGGTCCCCATCTAGATAGATGGACATTCCACCAGGAATGTTCTGTTTGTTCATGACATGGCGAATGAGCAATGGAGTGCAGGTGAAGTAATACTCCATGCGTGAGCGCTGGGCTTTGAGAGGGAGCAGTTCGGGTTCTGCTCGTTCCAACTCTTCAATGCGCAAAACAAAAACATTATCGGGAGCGTTTTCTTCTAGATAAGCTGCAGCTGCGTTATCCAGTGCTAATACATAAACGGGTGATGTATCGCCGTGTTCTCGCAAGGACGCGATAAGAGCGAGTCCTCGACTGAGATAGCCGCTATCAAAATAGGTGCAATAAACCCGAGGAGTCGCTGTTGCTGACATCTAGCTTAAAGTCGCTCGATATTTGCACCGGCGAATTTACCGGTGGTGTCGAGAACTACCGTAGAGGACGAGGAAATTTCAGATGCCGCCTCGATGAATTCTCTGTGTGGCTGAACCAGAATGATCACGTCTGAGTCTTGCAAAGCACCGGAAATACTTGCCGATCGAGGCACATCAACACCATTTACGCCCCAGGCTGGCACGTGTGGGTCGAAATAGGAGAGTTCTGCTCCCATGTCTAGGAGGCGTTGCCCTAAGGGCACAGCAGGCGATTCACGCTTATCTGAGATGTTTGCCTTGTAGGTAACTCCGAGAAGTAATACCTTGGATCCCTTGACTGCCTTGCTCTGAGAGTTCAAGAGGTCTTGAACACGACGAGCAACATACGGGGGCATGCTGTGGTTAATTTCTTCGGCGAGCTCAACAAAGCGGAAAGGACGCTCTAACTCTGCACGAACTTTATATGCCAAGTAGTTGGGATCAATTGGAATACAGTGACCACCGACGCCAGCACTAGGGGAGAAGGACTGGAAGCCAAAGGGCTTGGTCTTGGCAAGTTCAACGACATTCCAGATGTCAATATCCATGGCGTGAGCAAACTGAGCCATTTCATTCACCAAAGCAATGTTGATGTGGCGGTAGGTGTTCTCGAGAAGTTTTGCAGTTTCTGCCTCACGTGTGCCCTTTGCACGCACAACTGTTTCGATGAATTGTTCATAGAATGCAACTGCTTTGTCACCACATACCTCTGTGACACCACCCACAATCTTGGGGGTGTTCTTGATTCCATAAGTTGGGTTACCTGGATCAATGCGCTCAGGGGAGAAAGCCAAGTAAATGTTCTTGCCGACTTTTCGGCCGGTTTCCTCAAGCAGCGGCTTCAAGATTTCTTCGGTAGTACCTGGGTAGGTTGTCGACTCCAAGACCACAGTGAGGCCATCGTGGGCGTACTGG
>NZ_CAKZII010000121.1 GCF_936931525.1 uncultured Aurantimicrobium sp. | reverse complement strand
CAAGACTGTTGCCGCCAAGAAGGGTACTGACCCTTACTTCTTCCTGCTTCAGGCTCTGGACGAGGCTGGCGTTGACCCCACGACTGTAACCATTGAAAACCTGGCTCACGCCGATGGCAAGACTGCACTGTTCAACGGTTCCGTTGATGCATGGGCTGGTCTTGACCCCATCCTCGCTGGTGCTGAGACCGAGGGTGCCCAGTTGATCTACCGCAACGTGGACTTCAACAGCTACGGCTTCCTCAACGCAACTGAGTCCTTCCTTGAGAAGAACCCTGACATCGCTCAGGTTGTGACCAACGTCTACGAAGAAGCTCGTCAGTACGCAATTGCAAACCCTGACGCCACATACGCAGTTCTTGCAGCTGCTTCTGGTTTGAGTGTTCCTGTTGCTAAGGCAGTAATTACGGAGCGCACACTGATCGACATCAACCCCATCCCTGGCAAGAAGCAGACCAAGCTGCTCAAGACCATCGGTAAGGTCTTCGTTGCTAACGGTGACGTGGCAACTCAGGCACAGGTTGATGAGGCTCTCAAGACCCTCTACGACACCACCTTCATCAAGGTTTCCTACAAGAACATTGATGTGAAGGCAACCGAGGCTGCTGAAGCGAAGTAATTCGCTGAAGTAATCACAAGGAATACGAAGCATGAGCACGACGACTGATCTCTCGCCCAGGGCACAAGCCAGGGGTAAGGCTGCCCGCCAGGGTGGGGGATCGGTTCGTCGTGCTCGCTTCACTTCCACCCGAGGAGGTCAACTCCTCATCAGTGCCATACTCCCGATTGCCATCCTGCTGGCGTGGCAGATCACGTCCAGCCTGGGCATTTTCACGGTGGGGCAGCTGCCATCGCCTGAGATGGTGTGGCTTGCTGGCGTTGATTTGATTCAACGCGGTCTGCTGGGTCCCTTCATCGGCATCTCCGTTCAGCGTGTGCTGATTGGTTTTGCTATCGGAGCTAGCCTGGGCTTGTTCTTCGGGGCAATCGTTGGTTTGGCCAGAGTGTGGGATTTCTTCTTTGGATCCACCTTCGGTGCGATTCGTGCCGTTCCTTCCTTGGCGTGGGTTCCTTTGTTGCTGCTCTGGCTCAAGATCGGTGAAGAATCCAAGATCACCCTTATTGCGATCGGGGCGTTTTTCCCCGTGTACACAACGGTTGCTGCAGCGCTGCGTCACGTGGACAAGCAGCTCGTTGAGGCTGGCCGTGCTTTCGGTCTCTCCGGTGTCCAGCTCTTCACGACGGTGCAACTACCCGCCGTTGTTCCCTCTGTTATTTCTGGTTTGCGCCTGGCTTTGGCCCAGTCTTGGCTCTTCCTCGTCGCTGCTGAGTTGATTGCGTCCTCTGCAGGTCTTGGTTTCTTGTTGCTTGATTCCCAAAACAACGGCCGCACGGACCGGGTCATTCTTGCCATCATCTTGCTAGCCGTCTTCGGTAAAACAACTGACGCTTTGCTGGGTCTCTTCGAGAAGTGGGCTGTTCGTCGCTGGGCTTAGCTCAGTGTGACGAAGAGCTCTAGACTTTCACCATGGCTTACGACGTAGAGAAGAACGACGACCAGTGGCGCGCAGAACTTTCTGCTGAGGAATACGCAGTCCTGCGTGAAGCAGCGACTGAACGTGCCTGGTCCGGTGAGCTCCTCGATGAGGACCGTGCTGGCGTTTACACCTGCAAGGCCTGCAATAACGAACTCTTCACCGCGGGCACCAAGTTCGACTCTGGTTGCGGTTGGCCTTCGTTCTATGAATCCGTTCGCCCCGAA
>NZ_CAKZII010000120.1 GCF_936931525.1 uncultured Aurantimicrobium sp. | reverse complement strand
AAGTCATGGTTCAATCCTAGGGTTGTCAGGAATTACTTGTGGCGAAGCAGCCAGGTCAACAGAGCTTTCTGAGCATGCAGGCGATTCTCTGCTTCATCCCAAATCACACTCTGCTTACCGTCAATCACATCTGCAGAAACTTCATAGCCACGGTAGGCAGGTAAGCAGTGCAGGAAGATTGCAGCAGCATCCGCCTTGGCCATCAGCGCAGCATCAACTTGGTAAGCACCAAAATCAGCAACACGCTGCGCCTTCTGGTCTTCTTGCCCCATCGACACCCAGGTGTCAGTAACGACAACATCAGCACCATCAACAGCAAGTGCAGCATCCTCAGTCACAGCAACAGAGCCACCGGTTTCCACTGAAATCTCGTCTGCATCGCGAACGATGGCAGGGTCAGGCTGGTAACCAGCGGGGGCAGCAATGCGCACGTGCATTCCGGCAACAGCGCAGGCCAACAAGTACGAGTGCGCCATATTGCTGCTGCCATCACCAACGAATGCCACGGTAAGTCCCGCAAGAGAACCCTTGTGCTCACGAATAGTGAGCAAGTCTGCCAAGAGCTGGCAGGGGTGGAATTCATCGCTCAGAGCATTCACAACAGGAACGGTTGTTCCGGCAGCCATCTCTTCCAAACCAGCTTGAGAGAACGTGCGCCAGACAATCGCACCAACCATGCGCTCCAGGACACGAGCAGTATCTGAAACAGATTCCTTGGCACCAAGTTGGCTGGAACCTGAGTCCATAATCAGCGGAACACCGCCGAGATCAGCAATACCCACAGCAAAGGAGACACGTGTTCGTGTGGAGGTCTTGTCGAAGATGACAGCGACGGTCTGAGGACCTGCAAGTGGCTTTTCACTATAGGGCTGAGCCTTCAGCGCAACAGCGAGATCAAGAATCTCGGTCTGTTCTGCCTGAGTGATGTCATCATCACGAAGGAAATGCTTAGTCATCAGGCCACTACTTCCGTTCCAGAACCGGTCTGGGTAAAGATTTCGAGCAAAATCGAGTGTGGGTTACGGCCATCGATGATGGCAGCCTTGGGCACTCCCCCATCAACAGCTTCCAAACAGGCCGACATCTTCGGGATCATTCCCGATTCCAGCGAAGGCAGCAGTTCACGAAGTTCATCAGCACCGATTTCAGAAACGAGTGAGTCCATGTTGGGCCAATCGCTATAGAGACCAGCAACATCAGTGAGAATCACGAGCTTCGCAGCGCCTAGAGCAACAGCAAGCGAGGCAGCTGCGGCATCAGCATTCACATTGAGTGACTGTCCGGGAGTGTCTTTATCTGGAGCAATAGAGGACACCACAGGAATACGCCCTGCATCGATAAGAGCATGAACTGCTTCTGGGTCAACGGCGACAACGTCACCGACGAGACCCAGGTCAACCATTTCACCATCGATTTCAACACCGCGACGCTCGCCTACAAACAGACCAGCGTCTTCGCCCGAGATGGATGCAGCAAGTGGGCCATGTTCGTTCATGTGGCCAACCAGATCACGCGAGACCTGACCAGTGAGCACCATACGAACCACTTCCATGGCTTCGGGACTGGTGACGCGGTAACCACCACGGAATTCGCTCTCAATGCCCAGACGTTCTAGCATCTTGGTGATCTGTGGGCCACCGCCGTGCACGACAACAGGCTTGATGCCTACTGTGCGCAGGTACACCATGTCTTCGGCGAACGCACGTGTGAGCTCTTCACTCACCATGGCGTTGCCACCGAACTTGACCACAATGATCTGGTCATTGAACTTCTTGAGCCACGTCAGGGACTCAATCAGCGTGGCAGCTTTGATGGTTGCTGCTGCGTCTTCTTCACGCATCTGGGTCATGAGAAATCCTTGTGTTCTAGCTCGCGTACGCGCTGTTTTCGTGCACGTAGTCGTGGGTCAAATCGTTGGTCCAAATAGTGGCGGTTTCGTTACCGCTGTGGAGTTCAATACGAATGTCCACCTCGCGAGGAGTGAGGTCTACCAAGTCACGTGACTGATCAGGCTCCCCCGCAGTACAGACAGCAACACCGTTGAAGCTGACATCAATGTTGTAGGGATCAAACTCAGCAAAAGTAGTACCCACAGCAGCCAGCACACGTCCCCAGTTGGGGTCATTGCCAAAGATGGCTGCTTTGAAAAGATTAGAGCGACTGACAGCTCGAGCCACGTCGACAGCATCCTGCTCTGACGCAGCACCAGAAACGGTGATGTGGATGTTGTGGCTCGCGCCTTCTGCATCCTTCTGGAGCTGAATAGCGAGATCTCGGCACAACTGCGTCAAACGAGCAGTGAATTCAGAAAGCTCAGGCTCCACCCCAGAAGCACCAGAGGCCATGAGGGTGACTTGGTCGTTAGTTGACATGCAGCCATCTGAGTCAAGACGGTCAAAAGTGACACGAGTTGATGCACGAAGGGCAGTGTCGAGCTGTTCGCTCGAAAGTACAGCATCCGTCGTGATAACAACGAGCATGGTGGCAAGTCCTGGTGCGAGCATGCCGGCACCCTTGGCCATTCCACCGATGGTGTATCCAGCTCCGGTAGAAACAGACATCTTGGGAACGGAATCAGTGGTCATGATGGCGTGAGCGGCATCAATACCTGCTTGTTCACTGGTTCCAGCCTCAGAAAGTACTTCAAGGCCTGAATCCCAGACGCCAGTCTTGAGCTTGTCCAGGTCGAGTTGTTCGCCAATCAGACCAGTGGAACACACCAGCACATCACCAGCGGAGACCTCAAGACGCTCTGCAACAGCTTCTGCTGTTGCGTGCGTAGTTTGGAATCCACGAGCACCGGTGTAGCAATTAGCACCACCCGAGTTCAAGACAATGGCTTCCACTTGCGCGTCTGCCATGACTTGCTGGCTCCACAGAATTGGGTTCGCCTTACAGCGGTTCGACGTGAACACAGCAGCCACAGACTTCAACGGTCCCAGGTTTCGCACCATGGCGAAATCCTTCTTACCGGTGGACTTCAGTCCACACACAACACCTGCGGCACTAAAGCCGGCTGCAGCGGTCACACTCACGGTGCAACTCCATTCGTGGTCAAACCAGTGGTTTCGGGAATACCTAGAGCAATGTTGGCGGACTGAATAGCAGCTCCCGCAGTTCCCTTGGTCAGGTTGTCGAGGGCACTGATGACAACGACGCGACCGGCGTTTTCATCAAGAGCAAGACCAATCAGGCACGTGTTCGCACCCACTGTGTCTGCGGTACGAGGGAACTGACCGAGTGGCAGGACCTGAACAAAAGGCTCATTCGCATACGCAGCGCTCCACGCAGCGTGAAGCTTCTCTAGTGTCGCTCCGGGCTTGATGCGCGCGGTAGTTGTGGCCAAAATGCCACGAGACATGGGCACCAGCACTGGAGTCATGGAGACAGAAACCTCAGCAGCACCTGCCTTGCGCAAGTTCTGAGCAATCTCTGGAGTGTGACGGTGAACACCACCGACGGCATACGCAGAAGCGGATCCCATGATTTCACTGGCCAACAGGTCAACCTTGAGGCTCTTTCCTGCGCCAGAAGGGCCAACAGAAAGCACAGAAACGATATCCACGGCATCAATGAGTTCAGCTTGAACACCAGGAGCAATAGCTAACGAGATAGCAGAAGCATTGCAGCCGGGGGCGGCAATGCGCTTAGTTCCAGCAAGGAATTCACGCTGCGAACCAGAAGAAAGGGGAAGTTCTGGGATGCCATAGGTCCAGGCTGAGTTGAACTCACCGCCATAAAAAGCGGCCCAGTCTTCTTCGTCTTCAAGACGGTGATCTGCACCACAATCAATGACGAGTGTGTCAGAACTGAGTTGTGCGGCGAGCGCACCAGAGGAGCCGTGAGGCAAGGCCAAGAAGACAACATCATGACCAGCAAGAATCTCAGCTGTGGTGTCTTTGAGCACAAGGTCGCCGTAGCTGCGCA
>NZ_CAKZII010000119.1 GCF_936931525.1 uncultured Aurantimicrobium sp. | reverse complement strand
AACGGTGTCTTCGTGACCCTACCTGCTGGTGTTGCTGACGAACTGCGCAAGGAGTTCCGTTTCTATGACTGGAACGCGGCCACGGGTGAAGTGCGCTGGATGTGTGCATGGGACACCACTGAAGATGACATTGACTACTTCGCTGAGGCAGTGAAGAAGGTTCTGGAAGGCAAGTAATGCCCACGATCGTTCTAACTGGTTCCTCGCTCGAAATCCAGATGTCGTTCTGGGAGCGTGTGGGCTCACTTTCTTCGAACATCTCTGTTCCACTGACCGCTGTGGTTCACGCCACCGATGACCCCACGTTCATTCGTCACGGTCTCGGTCTCCGTGTCGGTGGAACCGGCATGCCTGGCTTCGTTGCCGAAGGACACTTCCGCAAAAACGGCAACCGCATCTTTGCTAACTGGCACCGTGGTGAACAAGTCGTTGTCGTTGACCTGCAGGGTCAGAAGTGGGACAAGCTGGCCATTGGGTGTTCTGATGCCAAAGCCACAGCAACTGCAATCAACACCGCAATTGCGGGTCTGACCAACAACTAGATCCGGACAAACAAGAACGCCCCCGATTTCTCGGGGGCGTTCTTCGTTGAAGATTTAGTCTTCGAATGCGTCGTAGCGAACGATCTCTGCAAGCTCGTGACGAACACGAGGTGCCTTCTCGCGCTCTGCGAGAGCCTCTGGGAGATCATCAGCTGGAGCGAGCTTGCCCACTGCAATGGTGAGGAATGCTTCGTAACCTGCAGGCAGGTTGAAAGCTTCCTTGAGAGCCTCAACATCGGTTCCTGCAACCTGGTGAACATAGAGTCCATCTGTCTGGGCCTGAACGGAGAAGTGAGCTACCGACTGACCGAGGTCATACAGTGCGTAGTGGTTGGGGGTGCCGTCAGCGCCAGCGGTCTGAGCAACAGCAACGATGATGGCCGAAGCGTTGGGCATCCATGCCGAGTTCCAGCCTGCAAGGGTGGGAACAATCTTGTTGAAGGTCTCGTCACCGCGGAAACCCACGATGAAGCGCCAAGGCTGGCTGTTGTTGGCCGAAGGCGACCAGCGTGCAGCCTCGAATGAAGCGTTCAGATCTGCCTTAGTTAGTGTCTTCGTTGCGTCGTAGGAGCGGGGGCTCCAACGGTTGGCTAGAACAGGGTTGATGGGGGTGCTGGTTACGGCAGCGCGTGACATACAGATCCTTTGGTTTGGGTGCTTCGATAATGCGTGTGAGGGCCGCGACAGAATGCGGCGCCGTTGGAAGTAACAGCCTGGGC
>NZ_CAKZII010000118.1 GCF_936931525.1 uncultured Aurantimicrobium sp. | reverse complement strand
CACACCAACTACGCCCTGCGAAAAAACGGTCTTCAAGAAATTGAACCCATTCACCCAGAGTTGGAAGAGCCACTCTCAGAAATTCTGGGAACCACGTATGGCTTGATTGTGTATCAAGAACAGGTCATGGCGGTTGCTCAGAAAGTTGCTGGCTTCACGCTCGGTCAAGCGGACGTTTTGCGTCGCGCCATGGGTAAAAAGAAGAAATCTGAGCTTGATAAGCAGTTTGCTGATTTTGAATCTGGCATGCTGGCCAATGGTTACTCAGCCCCGGCAGTCAAGATTCTCTGGGACACGCTGATGCCGTTCGCTGACTATGCCTTCAATAAGGCTCACTCAGCTGGATACGGCGTGCTCAGTTACTGGACTGCCTACCTCAAGGCCAATTTCCCAGCGGAATATATGGCAGCGCTGCTGACTTCTGTGGGCGACTCGAAAGACAAGTTAGGTATCTATCTTTCCGAATGTCGCCGAATGGGGCTCAACGTCCTCGCTCCTGATGTGAACGAATCAGATGGTGTTTTCTCTGCTGTAGGTCAAGACATCCGATTTGGCATGGGTGCTATTCGAAATGTCGGCTTTGGAGTTGTCGAACACATCAAAGCTGCTCGTGCAGACAAGGGTCGTTTCGAAACTTTTCACGACTTTTTGAAGAAAGTTCCGACACAAGTAGCCAACAAGAAGACCTTGGAATCCCTCATCAAGGCGGGAGCCTTTGACGCCATGGGTAACACTCGACGTGCCCTGGTCGAGATCCACGAGGATGCCGTCGAGTCTGCCGTCAGCCTCAAGCGCAATGAAGCTTTGGGGCAGGTCGATCTCTTTGGCGACATGTTCGAATTCGCCGAAGAACATTCTCAAGTTCCCGACCGACCAGAATTCACCAAACGGGACAAGCTTGCCTTTGAGCGAGAAATGCTCGGGCTCTATGTTTCCGATCACCCGTTGGCTGGCCTGGAATTGCAGTTGGCCAAACATGCAACAGTCACCATCAATGATCTGACAACAAGTGATTCCACAATGGACGGTGACATCGTCGTATTGGCAGGTTTGGTCACAGAGGTTCAACGCCGCATAGCCAAGAAGTCGGGTAATGCTTACGGCATTATCAAACTCGAAGATTTTGGCGGCGAGATGGACATCATGTTGCTCGGTCGCACTTATCAAGAATTTGGCCCAATGCTGGAAACGGACCTTGTGTTAGCAGTCAAGGGTCGTGTCAATGTTCGTGATGATGGCCTTAATATCCAGGCCATGAGCATGTTCGTTCCAGATGTGGGTGCTGTAATTGGCCAGCAAGGACCGCTCAATCTAGTACTTCCCGAAGTTCGCGCTACCTCTGCGACGATTGGTGAACTCTCTGCCGTTCTCAAGCGTCACCCTGGTGACAGTGAGGTTCGTTTGCGGCTCACTCGTGGAGCAACTGCTCGCGTCTTTGAACTTCCCGCCAAGGTAAATATCTCTTCTGATCTCTATGGTGAACTCAAGTCTCTTCTCGGTCCAGGTTGCCTGGGATAGCGGAATTAGACTGGACTTCTGATGATTCGTACTCTTGACCTGCGTGGTTCACGTCCTACACGTGCTCAATTCTTGGGGCTTATTCCTCGCACTGAGCTAGATGTAGATACGGCACTTGATGTTGCCAGTGAGATTATTACTGCTGTCCGCACAGACGGTTCGCTTGCCTTACGAGAGCAAGCTCTTCGTTTGGACAAGGTGTCAGAATATGAAATTCGTGTACCTCAATTCCACATCGATGAAGCAGTTGCTGGACTTTCACCTGAGCTTCGAAGCTCACTAGAAACTGCCATTTCGCGTGTCAGGGTTGGCTCTCAGGCTCAAGTTCCACCAGCAGTCAGCTCTGAAATTGCTTCAGGTGCTGTGATTACTCAGCGTTGGCAGCCAGTTGAACGTGTGGGGCTTTACGTTCCTGGTGGAAAAGCTGTCTATCCCTCAAGCGTCATTATGAATGTTGTTCCTGCACAGGTTGCCGGTGTTCGTTCAATCGCCTTAGCTTCTCCGCCGCAGGCTCACTTCGGTGGTCGCGTACACCCCACAATTCTTGCTGCCGCTGGTCTTTTAGGCGTGAATGAAATTTATGCCATGGGTGGGGCCGGAGCTATCGGCGCTTTTGCTTACGGTGTGGAAGATCTTGATCTCGTGCCGGTGAATGTTGTTACTGGTCCTGGCAATGTCTATGTTGCGGCTGCAAAGCGCCTTGTACGT
>NZ_CAKZII010000117.1 GCF_936931525.1 uncultured Aurantimicrobium sp. | reverse complement strand
CCCGTCCTGCGCCAACTCAATATCTGGCCAGAGTATGTCGTGTGCTCGAACGGCGCCATGTTGCTCAAGCGTGATCCACTCGCTGATGACGGTTATGTGAAGCACTACATTGAAACCTTTAATCCAGAAAAGGTTCTCAAGCTGATCAAGGGCCACCTTCCTGACGGCAAGTATGCCGTTGAAGATGAGCATGGCAACTACTACTTCACTGAGCCATTGCCTGGCGTGGACCCCACCCTCATGGCACACCAAGTTGACTTTGATGGTCTGCTCAATTTGCAAGCAACTCGCGTTGTGGTGGTCTCGCCAGATCACGACACCGAGGACTTCCTGCAGGTCGTTGAGCGCATCGGCCTCAAGCAGGTTAGCTATTCCATCGGCTGGGCCGCCTGGCTCGATATTGCTCCTGAGGGCGTGAGTAAAGCTTCTGCATTGGAGAAGGTGCGCGAAGCTCTGGGTTTCCCCCGTTCTCGTATCTTTGCTGCCGGTGACGGCAACAATGACATCCAAATGATTGAGTGGGCAGCTGAGCTCGGCCGAGGAGTTGCCATGGGCAACGCAGAGCCTGAAATCAAGGAAGTTGCCAACGAAGTCTGCGGAAATGTGCAGGATCTGGGCCTGCTTGAAGCCCTGAATAAGCTGCCTTAACCCACTAACAGGGCTCTCACAGGATGCTCTGAAACGCTTATCTGAGCAGTTCGGGTAGACTCATCAAGTTGTTTTCTTTGGAAGACAACAAGGAGGGCTGTCCGAGCGGCCGATGGAGCTGGTCTTGAAAACCAGTGTGCAGCAATGCATCGTGGGTTCGAATCCCACGCCCTCCGCCACATAGATTCATTTCCGCCGATGTCAGGGGAGCAGATGAGCGAAGAAAAGGCTTCACGCCAACGCCGCATTCGCTCTGCTCGTGCTGCCATTCGTCACGGTCGCGTTGCTCCGGTTAAAGGATCACGCACAGTACTTGGTTTCATTGCTGCAGGACTTTCTGTCGTCCTGGTCGCAACCTTGTCTATTGCCGGCATTGCATTCTGGGACATCACCCGCAGTGCCAATGCTGGTGTGGCACTGGCTAATGATCAAAAGATTCCTGACATAGGGGCCATCGAAGGTGGTGTGAACTTCCTTCTGGTTGGCAGTGACTCTCGTGAGGGCACCGACGCCAACGTGTTCGACGCGGACCCAGGCAGCACGCTCAACGACGTCAACATCTTGCTCCACATCTCTGCGGACCACACCAACGCAACCGTGGTCTCTATTCCTCGTGACCTTGTTGTTCACTACCCCGAGTGCCCTGACGCTGATGGCGATGGCTACAGCGGCGGTGGCTGGACCGGCCCCATTAACGGCTCGCTCAACGAGGGTGGTCTTCCCTGTGTTGTTCTCACCGTTGAAGAACTCACCGGCCTGAGTATTCCTTTTGCGGCGATGATTCAGTTCAACGGCGTCATCGAAATGGCTAACGCCGTCGGTGGTGTCGAGGTCTGTGTTGCTGAGCCCATCGAGGACGAATACACCCAGACCTTCCTTGACGCTGGAATGCACACCCTGTCCGGCCTCCAGGCTCTTCAGTTCCTCCGCACCCGCCACGGCGTGGGTGACGGTAGTGACTTGGGCCGCATTAGCAACCAGCAAGTCTTCTTGTCTTCTCTGGTGCGCAAGCTGAAGAGCGCCCAGACTCTGACCAACCCGGTTGCGCTCTTTGGTCTTGCGAAAGCAGCAATCTCGAACATGACCTTGTCGAACAGCTTGAACAGCCTCGACACCATGGTCTCGATCGCGATGGCTCTCAAGGACATCCCACTCGAGAACATCGTCTTTGTTCAATACCCTGGTTCAACCGGTGGTGAAGGTGTTTACTCAGGCAAGGTTCAGCCCAACCAGGCTGAAGCAGACGCACTTTTTGCTGCAATCCTGGCTGACCAGCCCGTGGGCCTCTCCGGAACAACTGGAAACGGTTCTGTTGCAGATCCCGAAGCAGAAGCAAAGGCTGCTGCCGCTGCTGAAGCAGCAGCTAAAGCTGCGGCCAAAGCAGCCAAGGCTTCACCGAGTCCTTCTGCTTCCTCTTCGTCGAGCGCAACAGCAGCCCCTTCCGCGGCCGCAACCACTCCAGCCCCGGAGGTTGCAGTTCTTCCTGACACCGTGAACGGTCAAACCGCAGGTCAATACACCTGCTCTGCAGGCCGCACCCTCGACCAGCAATAAGACTTCGATTATTCCCGGCGAAATCCTCCGGGTATGATTGCTGAGGTACTTCTGCTTGCAGAAATACATGGAGACGTCGCATAGTTCGGCCTAGTGCACCACCCTGCTAAGGTGGAGTCCTCGTAAGGGGACCGCGGGTTCAAATCCCGCCGTCTCCGCCACTTACTTTCAAACCCCGGCAAGCTTAAGCTAGCTGGGGTTTTTTCATAGAAAAGGGAGGGCAACCATGAGCGAGCATCACAGGATTGCCGATTTCATCACTCAGGATGTTCTCGAAGAGTTGTCACTTCCATCTAATTTGAATTACGGGAACGCGATTTTTCTCAGCGGTGGGGTGCAATTCATCGAACGAGGTGACCTACGTTGTGAAGCTTGGGTTGGAGGCAAGCTAACGGAACTATCCTCGAGCTTGACCCAGCGAAGACGAACCACCTTGTTTATCGACGTTGACGAACGCCTTGCTTGGCGGTGCACATGCAACAGTAAAAAAAGCCAGATTTTTTGTAAGCACTGCGTCGCTCTTTCTCTCGCTCTCCTGGAAGTACCCCTCAATCTTTGAGAGTTGTACACCCTTTGTTTTTCAATAATTCCCGGTGAATAGCGCCCGTAAAGGGAGCACAACCTTAAACTTTTTCTTGAACCTTTGTGACATCTCCCGTATAGTCAAGAGGTCGGCTCTTGACACTGCACAGTGGTGCAGATGGGTTTGTAAGTCAGGTGGGCCGGTTCCCCAACAATTCTGTTGGTGATAGTCACTCAATGTGAATCGGTCCCGGCCAAAGACTGCCCGGGTTCTTTCCAGCGCGTTTGTGCGCTGTTTTGCTTTGAATCCAACCCAGGGAAATGTCATGCCTAAGAACAAGAAACCAGCCGGCGGTCGTCCGGCTAAGAACTTTGAACCACGCTACGGCGCGAAGAAGACCGGCGGTCCTTCCGCAGGTTCTCGCAGCCCCGGCCACCGCGGATTCCGCGCAGAGTCCACTGAGGCTCCAGCCAAGAACCGTTGGAATAACGAAGACCGCGACGCACGTCGTGGCGCACCAGCAGGAGAGCGTCCCGCATACGGTGACCGCGCTCCTCGCGGTGACCGCTCTGAGCGTCCCGCATATGGAGATCGCGCTCCTCGCGGCGATCGTCCTTCTTACGGTGACCGTAATGAACGTCCTGCGTACAACCGTGGCGAGCGTTCCGAACGCCCAGCCTTCAACCGCGGTGAGCGCTCCGAGCGTCCTTCCTACGGTGACCGTAACGAGCGTCCCGCCTACAACCGTGGTGAGCGTTCTGAGCGCCCAGCTTTCGGTGATCGTGCTCCTCGCGGAGACCGCCCATCGTATGGTGACCGTAACGACCGTCCTGCACGTAACTTCGGCGGAGACCGTCCCCGTTACAACAAGGACGAAGCTCCTCGTCGTTCCGCATCTGACTTCTACCCTGCAAAGGACGAGAAGGCACGCTTCACTCCTGAAGAGGACGTCGTACTCGAGCGTCTCGAAGCACAGGCAACCACTGCTGCTGATGTCGATGGCGTGAGCTTTGCTGACCTCGGTCTGGGTGACAACATCTGCCGCCAGCTCGCATCGATGGGTGCAGCAGCACCTTTCGCTATCCAGGCTGCAACTATCCCTGACGTTCTTGCTGGCAAGGATGTTCTCGGCCGCGGAAAGACCGGATCGGGCAAGACCATTGCCTTCGGTTCACCTGTTGTTGAGCGCCTGATGGAGAACAACGGTGGCAAGGACCGCAAGCAGGGCCGTGCACCTCGCGCCCTGATCATGGCTCCTACCCGTGAGCTCGCTATGCAGATTGACCGCACCGTGCAGCCCATCGCTCGCTCGGTTGGTCTCTTCACCACCACCATCTTCGGTGGTGTTCCTCAGCACAAGCAGGTCATGAGCCTGCGCCGTGGTGTGGACATCATCATCGCGACTCCTGGTCGCCTGGAAGACCTCGTCGAGCAGGGTCACATTGACCTCAGAAACATCACCATCACGGTGCTGGACGAGGCTGACCACATGTGCGACTTGGGCTTCCTCGAGCCCGTGCAGCGCATCCTGCGCGCCACCAAGGCTGACGGACAGCGTCTGCTGTTCTCGGCAACCTTGGACAAGGGCGTTGCTGCGATCGTGAAGGAATTCCTCAAGGATCCTGCTGTGCACGAAGTTGCTGGTGAAGACCAGGCTTCCTCGACCATTGACCACCGCGTCTTGGTTGTAGAGCACCGCGACAAGCCCATGGTGATCGAGCAGCTTGCTTCTCGTGAAGGAAAGACTCTGATCTTTGCTCGTACCCGCGCTTATGCTGAGCAGCTTGCTGACCAGCTGGAGGATGCAGGTATTCCTGCAACCAGCCTGCACGGTGATCTCAACCAGTCGCGTCGTACACGTAACCTTCAGCTGCTCACCAGTGGCCGCGTGAACGTGCTCGTTGCAACTGACGTTGCAGCTCGCGGTATTCACGTGGATGACATTGACCTGGTTATTCAGGCCGATGCTCCTGATGAGTACAAGACCTACATGCACCGCTCCGGTCGTACCGGTCGTGCGGGAAAGCAGGGAACGGTTGTTACCATCATTCCTCGCACCCGTCAGCGTCGTATGAATGAACTCTTGGGCCGCGCAGAAATCTCTGCTGAGATGATTCCTGCTCAGCCAGGAGACGAGCTGCTCGACCAGCTCGCTTCATCGGCTGTCTAAGTCTGAACATAAGAAGAGCCGCACTCCTTCGGGGGTGCGGCTCTTTTCTGTTAAGGGGTCGTTAGCTCACGGCAAGAAGTCCGGCTGCGGCGAGGGCCAGCACCATTCCGAACAGTTGCAGTTTGGTGATCTTCTCGCGCAGGATGACTGCCGCCAAGATGATGGTTCCTGCCGGATACATCGCAGTGAGTACCGACATGACACTGAGGTTTCCCGACTGGATGCCAAGCAACAGAAGTGCGTTACCGAGCGAGTCGAGTACCCCGCCGGCGAGGGCAAACTTAATTCCGGTCTTGTAATCGAGGGCTCCAGCATCACCCACGACAAGATCAGCTCGAGGCTTACCGTCTCGTCCGAGGTAGCCGCGCTTGTGGGCCCAGCGAATCAGGGCCATGCCACCGACAACGCTGAACATGATGGAGATGTTGACGAAGCGGTTGAACACCAAAGGGTAGACGCCGGCGTCGACGGGAACTTGGTCCATCACGATAAGGAACAAGCCAATGAAGATGCCGGAGACAGAGGCGAAAACGATCCCTCGGAGATTGGGCTTGATGGCTTCTTTTTCAGGCGTAAAGGCGACCAGAACAATGGCTATGGCACCTATACCCAAGGCGAGGTAGCCAAACCATTGCAGTGACTCGTGGGAAATAAAGATGGCCCAGAGCACAGGGAAGATTGCGGAAATTAATGCGCCCAGGGGAGAGAGGATGCTCATGGGACCAATTGCGAGTGCTGCATACAGCAGCAAGATGGCGAGTGCTCCACACACACCAGAAATCAAACCCCACATGATGGTATCTGGAGTGACTGTTCCCGGGATGATGAAGGTCAACCCGAACAGAACGAAGAGTCCTACCACCGCCGCAACACCTGTTGCCAGGAATGCGCCCATTCGCTTGGAGGCCATTCCGCCCAAGAAGTCGCCGCTGCCGAAGACGAGGGCGCCGGAGAGTCCGAAGATGACGGTGAGCATTGTTCCAGCCTAAGTGTTTCCTGTGAGTCTCGGTGCGGAAACAACAAACAAAACAGGGCTTGAGCCCTGTTGGTTGTAGAAGCTCCACACAGGTGTTGCTCAGCGAGTTGTGGTGGGGTGCAATAAGTCTGGAGTTGTAGATATTCACCTCGAAAGGTTCCACATCATGTCAGTCATCGACAAAATTGAGACAGAAAACGAGTCAGCGACCGTTGACCGTGCATTTCTGCAGCGATTTTTGCTCGGTAAATGGGCAGATATTCGCCTCGCTTCGCGCGAACTAGCCGGACGGCCCGAAATGCAGGGCATTCCCGGACTTTCCCGGGATGAACACCGCGCCCGGGCGTTGGAGCAATTGAAGCTTCTGGTGCAGAACGGTCAGGTCAACCTCTCATTTCCCGTTGAGTTTGGTGGAAAGGCTGATCATGGTGGAAACCTGGCAGCTTTCCAGGAGTTGGTCGTCGCCGACCCCTCCATGCAGATCAAGTCCGGTGTGCAGTGGGGCCTCTTTGCGGCAGCTATTTTGCACCTCGGCACAAAGACTCATCACGAACTGTGGCTACCTTCGGCCATCAGCCTCGAAACCCCAGGCGTCTACGCCATGACGGAAACCGGTCACGGCTCCGATGTGTCATCTATTGCCACCACGGCAACCTTTGATGTGGAGTCGCAGGACTGGGTGATTAACACTCCCTTCCGTGGAGCATGGAAGGACTACCTCGGCAACGCTGCTCTTCACGGCAAAGCAGCTGTTGTCTTTGCACAGCTGATTACGAAGGGTGTGAACCACGGTGTTCACGCAATCTATGTTCCTCTTCGCGATCACGACGGAAACTTCTTCCCCGGGATCGGTGGTGAAGATGACGGTCTCAAGGGAGGCTTGAACGGCATTGATAACGGCCGTCTTCATTTCACCAACGTTCGTGTTCCACGAACCAATCTGCTCAACCGCTACGGCGATGTCGCTGAAGACGGAACCTACACCTCGCCTATTGCTAGCCCAGGCCGTCGCTTCTTCACCATGCTCGGCACGCTGGTGCAGGGACGTGTTTCTCTCGACGGAGCTGCAGTCAATGCCTCCAAGCTCGCTCTGCAAATTGCCGTGACCTACGGCAACGAACGACGCCAGTTTGGCCAGGCAGGTCACGGCGAGACGGTGTTGATGGACTACCAACGCCACCAGCGTCGACTGATTCCTCTTATTGCCACGACCTATGCACAGGCCTTCTCGCAGGAAGTTCTTCTGGAGAAGTTCGATTCCGTGTTCAGCGGGGCAGATGACACTGACGAGAACCGTCAGGACCTCGAAACCCTCGCCGCAGCTTTGAAGCCTCTCTCCACCTGGCATGCCCTCAACACTCTGCAGGAAGCACGTGAAGCATGTGGGGGCCAGGGTTTCTTGGCGGAGAACAGACTGACTGCACTGCGTGCAGACCTGGACATCTATGTCACCTTCGAAGGTGACAACAATGTTCTTCTCCAGCTGGTAGCCAAGCGTTTGCTGACTGACTACAGCCGCAAGTTCAAGGATGCCGACACCGGCACCCTTGCTCGCCTCGTCATGGAGCAGGTAACTGAGCGTGCTGTGACGGGTTCGGGCCTTCGTCGACTCGGACAAAACGTTCACGACCGTGGTTCAACAGCACGTGCCGTCAATGAACTGCGTGATCCTGAGGTTCAGCACGAACTACTCACCGATCGCGTCGAGACCATGATTGCGGAAATAGCACTCGACCTTCGCGATGCGAAGAAGAGCGGGACAGAAGCAGACGTGTTCAACGAGAAGCAGAGTCAACTCATTGAGGCAGCGACTGCTCACGGCCAGCTGCTTCAATGGGAAGCCTTCACTGAGGCCCTCGCACGAATCGAAGATGAGGGAACCAAGCAAGTGTTGACCTGGGTTCGTGACCTCTTCGGTCTCCACGTCATTGAGCAGAACCTTGCCTGGTATTTGATCAAGGGACGCCTGTCAGCACAGCGTGCGGAGGCCGTTACTGCCTACGTTGATCGCCTCATCACTCGCTTGCGCACACACGCTCAAGATCTGGTTGATGCGTTTGGATATGGTCCCGAACACCTCCGCGCTGAGATTGCCACGGGCATTGAAGGCATTCGCCAAGAAGAAGCACGCCACTATTTTGAAAAGCTTGCCGCCAGCGGTCAAGCGCCCGTTCCAGAAAAGCATTAGACACACCTCGCCTCCAAGCACGAGAGAGCCGGCCCCCAATTGGGAGCCGGCTCTCTCGGTTGAGTGAAGTTACTTAGATGACGTGAGCGTCTCCGCCTTCGTGGAGCTTCTCAACTTCTTCCTTACGGGTTGCCCCGAGTGAAAGAGTGGCGAGGAAACCCAAGCCGAGGAAACCAGCGGCTGCGAAAGCGCCGTAGCGAGTTCCATCAGAGATGGCTACCTTGGCAGCAGTTGCGATGGGCTGGGTCGCGGGGTTCTGTTCGAGTCCGATAATCGCACCACCAGCGCTGTCGACGACAGAGTCCACAATCTGAGTGACCTGTGCTGCAGGCAGCTTCTCATCGGTGAGCTTCTGGGTGAGTTCAACCTGGACGGAGGTGAACAGGATTGTTCCCAGCACAGCGATACCAAGTGCCGATCCAAGCTGACGAGCGGTGCTCTGCGTTCCAGATGCCTGACCAGATTCTTGAACAGGAACATCCTTGAGTACGACGTTGGTCAGCTGCGCGGTTGCGAGACCCACACCCATTCCATAGACGAAGAGCCACGGAACAATGTTGATCCAAGTTGCTTCAGGGCTGACAGCAAAACCAATACCTGCAACACCAACGATTTCAAGCAAGATGCCGAGGCGAACCATGGTCACCGGAGAGACCTTGCCGGAGAGGCCACCGGCCAGACCAGAGGCAACGAATGCGCCACCAGCGAGGCCCAGCAGAACGAAACCGGTCTGGAGAGCGTCATAACCAATAACGAACTGCAGCCACAGCGGAAGCGACAAGATGATGCCGAACTCACCGAGTGAGATGACCATGGCAGCGATGTTTCCGTTACGGAATGAAGCAATGCCGAACAGGTTGAACGAAAGCAGTGCGGACTTACCTGCCTTGATTCGCGACGCACCATGGGTAATGAAGAGTGTGGTTGCCAGCACAAACACCAAGAACATCACAGGGATGATCGAGATGCTTCCAGGCCAGGTCCAGTCGCCCACGGTGAAGGGCTTGTTAACTTCCCACCAGCCATAGGTGCGACCTTCGATGAGACCGAAGACCAGGGTCGACATTGCGATGACTGAGTAAACCGCGCCCATCCAGTCGATGCGTCCTGTGTTTCCGTCTTCCTTAGATTCAGGAACGGTAAGGAGTGCACCAATGATGATGATGATGCCAAGGGGGATGTTGATGCCGAAAGCCCAGCGCCATGAGTAGTCCGTGGTGAGCCAGCCACCGAGGAGGGGACCAACGGCCACCATTCCACCAATGGTCGAACCCCAGACGGCGAACGCGATGCCGCGCTCTTTGCCCTGGAAGTTGGCATTCACGAGAGACAAGGTGGTGGGCAGAACCATTGCGCCACCGAAGCCCTGAAGCACGCGTGCTGCGATGAGCAGGTTGCCATCTTCGGAGAATCCTGCGATTACCGAAGAGATGACGAAGATTGTCATACCGATAATGAGCAGGCGGCGACGGCCGAAGCGGTCAGACAGTGCACCGAAAACGAGGATCAGCGCAGCAAAGACGAGAGTGTAAGACTCCTGGACCCACTGCACCTGGGTGCTGGTGATTCCGAGGTCTTCAATGATTGAAGGAATCGACACATTGATAATGGTCGAGTCGACGATGATGAGCGAGACAGCAAGGCTGATAAACAGCAGGCCGAACCAGCGTGTGCGTGGAGAAGTCATTGTTTCAATCTACTCTCGACAGCACGAAAGACCGTGGCATGAAGACACTTCTCCACGCCACGTCAGAGGAGGGCTAGTCCTTCTTGCGCTTGCTGAAAATGAAGAGGTAGAGGATCTCGAGGATGCCTGCGGTGTTCAGAATGAACAGCACCACGAACCAGGGAACCGACTTCAACGAGCCAGCACGGTAGAGGGCTAGACCCTTCCAAATTGCGCTCCACAGCACGAGTGCAAAGATGAGCCCGAATACTCCTGGCTGTTCAGCGAGAAGACCTTGATCTGTGTTCATGACTTAATTGTATGAATTAAACCCTGTTAGCGAGCTGAATGAGGTGCTAACGTCATGCTCGTGAGCACAACGTCGCGCAAAATTACTGCCCTTGTCCGCTGGGGAATTTCTGCGTGGGTACTCGCAGCAATCGTGACCCAAATCTGGTCCGAAGTGGCCAACGATGCCTTCTATCCAGAGAAGTACTTCAGCTACTTCACTATCCAGTCCAGTCTGATCAACATCGTCGCCTTTGCCGTGGGCGGGTACTTGGCGTGGACCACGGTTCGTGACAGCAGACTGTTCACGATTGTTCGGGTTTCTGTTTTCTCTTATGCCATCGTGACGGGCGTTGTCTATAACGTGCTGCTGCGCAACATCCCTTCCGAAGGCTATGAACCACCCGCCTGGTGTAACGAGAGCACCCATGTGTGGGTTCCTGTTGTGATTGTGCTCGAGTGGCTTTTTGCTTCGGGCCGCATGTCTTTGCGTATCCGCGCTATGTGGTGGGCACTGCTGTATCCCTTGGCATGGGTTGGCTTCACGGTAATCAGAGGAATGATTACAGGATGGTGGCCATACCCCTTCCTCGAGCCTGACGGCCCCAATGGTGTCGGCGGCGTCGTTGCTTACATTCTGGGTATCGCCACCTTCATGTCAATCAATGCCTTTATTGCGCTGGCCATTGCCCGGGTGTGGGCCAAAATACGTAAGCAACCCTTGCACCCCTAATCGGGTTACCAACTGTTTACCCACGAGACATAGGCTGAAAACATGAGCCCCAATAGCGATGGCACCATGGACACCGCAGAGATTCTCAAGGCCGGCTTCACTGCCGAGGATCTCCTTGACGACGATGCCCCCACGACCCTCGCCGAGGATGATGCCTGGCGTCAGGGATTCCCCTATTCCACCAAGTTGACCCGCAAAGAGTATGACCACCGCAAGCACGTATTGCAGGTGGAGCTACTCAAGCTCCAGGTCTGGATTAAGGAAACTGGCCAGCGCGTCATCATTGTCTTTGAGGGCCGCGATGCCGCCGGCAAGGGTGGAACAATCAAGCGTTTCATGGAACACATGAACCCTCGTGGCGCGAGAGTTGTGGCTTTGGAAAAGCCCACCGAGCGCGAACGCAGCCAATGGTATTTCCAGCGTTACGTAGAACACCTGCCCGCTGCCGGGGAACTCGTTATGTTCGACCGCTCTTGGTATAACCGTGCTGGTGTTGAACATGTCATGGGTTACTGCACTGATGAGCAGTATGACGAGTTCATTCGCTCCGCCCCTGAGTTCGAGCGGATGTTGGCTCAGTCGGGCATCAAGATTTTCAAGTTCTGGTTCTCAGTCGGAGAAGCGGAGCAGCGCCGTCGCTTCCTTGAGCGTCGCACAGACCCTGTCAAGCGCTGGAAGCTTTCCCCCACAGACCTCGCGTCCTTGGACAAGTGGGATGAATACACCGAAGCCAAAGAAGCAATGTTCCAGGCAACTGACACAGACGTTGCTCCATGGACTGTGGTGAAGTCGAATGATAAGAAGCGAGCACGACTTGAAGCCATGAAATGGGTGCTCAATGCTTTCGATTACGACGGCAAAGACGCCAGCGTGATTGGCCCGAACGACTCACTCGTTATCGGCAGTCCCGATGAGGTCTATGACCAAGGTGAGACGCCCACCACCGCTATCCCTGTGGTCAAGAAACTGCGCTAGTTATGCTGCATGACGTGGAGCTGAAAGAAATCAGTATCCCGCTCGAGGGTGACGATGAGCTTCGCGGTGTGCTGGCAGTTCCTTCGGGGAAAGGTCCCTTCCCTGCTGTCGTGATGGTTCACGAGGTCTTCGGAATCGATGAGTCGATGCGCTCGCAGATTACCCGGATGGCGAGCGCTGGCTATCTCGTGCTGATGCCCGATCTCTATAGCCGTGGCGGCATGCGTAAATGTCTCAAGGCAACCTTCCGTGCCCTGGTTGATGGAACCGGACAGGCCTACCGTGATGTGGAGGCAGCCAAGCAGCTGTTGCTCTCCCGCCCCGATTGCACAGGCAAGGTGGGTGTCGTCGGCTTCTGCATGGGCGGCGGCTTTGCGCTGCAACTTGTGAGCAAAGGCTATGACGCTGCTGCTGTGAACTACGGTCAACCAGCAAAAGATTTAGATGCTCAATTGGTGGGATCCTGCCCTATTGTTGCCAGCTTTGGTGGCAAGGATTTATCCCTCAAGGGCGCTGGCCCCAAACTCGAGGCTGCGTTATCTCAGGCAGGTATTCCTCATGATGTGAAGGTGTATCCGGAAGCATCCCACGCGTTTATGAACCCCACGCAAGCAGGGCCTAAGGCGCTGCGTCCGCTGATGAACACTGTTGTGGGGTTCAAGCCACGTCCCGTAGAGGCAGCCGATGCGTGGTCACGCATCGAGGCTTTCTTCGGCGAACATCTGGCGTGAACGGAACGGTAAACTTCAGAGGTGTCTATTCCTGTGATTCCGCCACGTTCCCAAGCACTTCTCACCGCACTCTCTGAGCGAGTCGTGATTGCAGATGGCGCCATGGGCACCATGCTTCAAGATCAAAACCCCAGCATGGAGGACTTCCAGCAGCTTGAGGGTTGTAATGAGATCCTCAACGTGAGCCGACCTGACATTGTGGCTTCAGTGCACGATGCATATTTTGACGCAGGCATTGACTGCGTCGAGACCAACACCTTCGGTGCGAACTGGTCCAACTTGGGTGACTACGGTATTGAAGATCGCATCACCGAGCTTGCTCAGGCTGGTGCTGAGATTGCTCGCGCGAGCGCAGAGAAGTTTGAAGCTCAAGATGGCCGCATGCGCTGGGTCTTGGGTTCAATGGGTCCCGGCACGAAACTTCCCAGCCTGGGCCACACCACGTATGCCAACCTCAAGGCGACTTTTGCTGAGCAGGCTGTTGGCCTGATCCGCGGTGGCGCAGATGCGTTCCTGATTGAGACATCTCAGGACCTGCTTCAGACCAAGTCCGCCGTTAATGGGTGCAAGCAAGCCATCGAAGAAGAGGGCATCAAGCTCCCCATTTTTGTCGAGGTAACCGTTGAGACCACCGGAACCATGTTGATGGGTTCGGAGATCGGCGCAGCACTGACCACCCTCGAGCCTCTGGGTATCGACATGATTGGCTTGAACTGTGCAACCGGTCCTGCCGAGATGAGCGAGCACCTGCGTCAGCTCTCCAAGTACTCGACCGTTCCCATCATGGTGATGCCCAACGCTGGTCTTCCGGAGCTCACCGCTGATGGTGCCCGCTACCCACTCGGACCCGAAGAGCTTGCTACCGCCCACGAACAGTTTGTGAAAGAGTTTGGCCTCTCACTCGTGGGTGGCTGCTGTGGCACAACCCCCGCTCACCTCAAGGCAGTTGTTGATCGTGTCGGCGGCATGAAGCTCACTCCCCGCAAGCCTGAACACGACGCTGGTGTGGCTAGCCTGTACCAGCACGTTCCGTTCACCCAAGACAATGCGTTCCTCGCTATCGGTGAGCGCACGAATGCCAACGGTTCCAGGGCTTTCCGCGAGGCGATGTTGGAAAGCCGTTGGGATGACTGTGTAGATATTGCACGTCAGCAGGTTCGTGACGGTGCTCACCTTCTCGACGTGTGTGTTGACTACGTCGGTCGCGATGGCACCGATGACGCCCGCGAAATCGTGTCACGATTCGCGAGTGCGTCCACATTGCCTCTAGTCATGGACTCCACTGAGCCTGCTGTGCTTCAAGCCGGCATGGAGCTCATCGGTGGTCGTCCGGTTATCAACTCAGTGAACTTCGAAGACGGCGATGGCCCCACCTCTCGATTTGGTCGCATCATGCCGTTGGTGAAAGAACATGGCGCTGCCGTCATCGCCCTCACCATTGATGAAGAAGGTCAGGCTCGCACCACCGCGGACAAGGTTCGCATCGCGAGCCGCTTGGTTGACACCCTGGTCGACGAGTGGGGAATGCGCGTCGACGACATCATCGTGGACGCCCTGACCTTCCCGATTGCCACCGGCCAGGAAGAAACCCGCCGCGACGCCATTGAGACCATTGAGGCTATTCGTCAGATCAATTCGAAATACCCTGGCATCCACACCACTCTGGGTGTTTCCAACGTCTCCTTCGGTCTGAACCCCGCTTCGCGTGCTGTGCTGAACTCGGTCTTCATCCACGAAGCAGTCGAGGCAGGCCTCGACTCGGCCATCGTGGACGCAGCCAAGATTGTTCCTTTGGCATCTATTCCAGAAGACCAGCGCAAGGTTGCCCTCGACTTGGTCTGGGACCGTCGTGAATACGATGCCGACGGCAACGTCACCTATGACCCACTCTCGACCATGTTGGACCTCTTCGATGGCGTGGACTCTGCCAGCCTCAAAGATGCCCGTGCAGCAGAACTCGCAGCACTTCCCGTGGGCGAGCGTCTTGAACGCCGCATCATTGACGGTGAAGGCAAGGGACTTGAAGAAGACCTCGACCTCGCCCGCGCGAATGGCGTAACCCCGCTTCAAATCATCAATGACCACCTGCTTGCAGGAATGAAGGTCGTGGGTGAGCGCTTTGGTAGCGGAGAAATGCAGCTGCCCTTCGTTCTTCAATCGGCAGAGGTGATGAAAACCGCTGTTGCACTCCTTGAACCTCACATGGAGAAGAGCGACGAAGCCGGCAAGGGAACGATTGTCCTGGCAACCGTCCGCGGTGACGTGCACGACATCGGCAAGAACCTGGTCGACATCATCCTGACCAACAACGGTTACGACGTCATCAACATCGGCATCAAGAAGACCATCAACGAGATCATTCAGGCCGCTGAAGAGAACAATGCTGATGTCATCGGCATGAGTGGTCTGCTGGTGAAGAGCACCGTGGTGATGAAAGAGAACCTCGAGGAACTCCAAAACCGCGGTTTGGGCACCAAGTGGCCCGTCATTCTCGGTGGAGCTGCCCTGACGCGCACCTTCGTCGAAGATGACCTCGCCTCAGTATTCAATGGCACCGTGCGCTACGCGCGCGATGCTTTTGAAGGTCTGGCACTGATGGAACCGCTTGTGGCTATTGCTCGTGGCGCAGATCCCGCATCTGTTGGCCTGCCTGCACTCAAGAAGCGCATCCACAAGAAGAGCCTGCTCGAAGTAACTGAGCCCGAGAACATGCCTGCCCGCTCTGATGTGGCTCTAGATAACCCAGTTCCCACCCCACCTTTCTGGGGAACACGTATCGTGAAGGGCATTGCGCTCGCCGATTACGCCGCATTCTTGGATGAACGTGCCACATTTATGGGCCAGTGGGGCCTGAAGCCCAGTCGTGCCGATGATGGTGCCAGTTACGAAGAGCTCGTGGAGACCGAGGGTCGCCCGCGTCTGCGGTCTTGGTTAGACAGAATTCAAACCGAGGGCCTTCTCGAAGCCGCAGTTGTATACGGGTATTTCCCGGCGGTCTCTGATGGAGATGACTTGGTAATCCTTCACCACGGGCCTGAAGGGGCTACTGACGGTGGTTCTGGCGGTGTTCCTGGAACTGAGCGCATGCGCTTTAAGTTCCCGCGCCAGGCGCGTGACCGCCACCTTTGCCTAAGTGATTTCGTGAAGTCGAAAGAGAGCGGCGAAATTGACGTCGTTCCATTCCAGTTGGTAACCATGGGAAACCGCATCTCAGAATTTGCCAATGAGCTCTACCAGGCGAATGACTACAGAAACTATCTAGAGATTCACGGACTTTCAGTGCAGCTAACCGAGGCACTCGCAGAGTTCTGGCATGCCCGCGTTCGCGAAGAGCTTGGATTCTCGTCTGAAGACCCGAGTGACATGGAAGGCCACTTCAAACTGGACTACCGCGGCGCTCGATACTCATTCGGCTACCCAGCTTGCCCAGATCTTGAAGACCGAGCCAAACTGGTCGAATTGCTGAAGCCTGAGGTAATCGGAGTCACGCTATCTGAAGAGCTTCAGCTTCACCCAGAGCAGTCAACCGATGCGATGGTTCTGCACCACCCAGAGGCAAAGTACTTCTCGGTCTAAACCGTCGAAAAGTGAGTGATTAATTGACTCTGGTATCCGAGAAACTTACGCAGGCGGCACGCATCCGTGGAATTCGCCATGAAATGCACGCAGCTGGCACGGTCACTCGCTATTGGCATTACCCAGCTGATCGTGTCGATGCACCAGCAGTAGTTTTCATCCATGGATACCGTGGAAATCACCGCGGACTCGAGGCAATTGCTGGGGCACTGGGGAACCTAAATATCTACATTCCTGATCTTCCTGGTTTTGGTGAAAGCACTCCGTTCTCTGGCGAACACACCATCGAGTTGTATTCGAAGTGGGTGGGCGAATTCATCAGCGGGCTGCGACTTGACTCGAAGCCACACCTACTTGGGCACAGTTTTGGCAGCATCGTGGTGGCTAGGCATGCCGCCGAAAGCGATGATTTTGAGATCGTCGGTCGC
>NZ_CAKZII010000116.1 GCF_936931525.1 uncultured Aurantimicrobium sp. | reverse complement strand
GCACGAGCAGCATAGATCGCCGCGGTGTAACCGGCGGGACCCGAACCAATGATGATGACTTGACGCACAAAAACTCCAAGAAAAGAAAGAGAGTGCCTTGACGAACAGGCACTGTAGTAAACCCAGTCTACTTGCCGGTTATTCCCGAAAGCCGAAGAAATGAGGGGGCCGAAGGTGAATAGTTTAGGAATTATTCCGCGCTATTTAGGAAGCGTCGAGGGTTCCTGATTTCCTGCGTCGCAGAGTTCGGATCACACCGGCGGTGAGTAGGCCTACAAAAGCCAATGCCACAGCACCGAGTCCCCAGGTTTCCCAGTCCGCACGAACGTTGATGGGAATGGCCACGGCTTCACCAATAGGCACGCCATCAACTGATTGCAAGCTCACCGTCAGGATGGAACTGCCATTACTAACTTGCGCCTGAACAGGGATTTGTGCCTTGGCTTGAGATTCAGGCTGAATCGTGACTTGCTCGGAGCCCTGAACAATCAAGCGTGCATTATTGGGGTCTGCGTTGACCATCACGGTGACCGGCTGAAGCAGAGAGTTGAGCACGGAGATAGGAATATTGGCTTGCCCACCCACCATGTTGATGGTGCTGCTGGTGACGATGGAGACCGACGTCAACACTTTCTCGCTGCTGCGCAGGCTTTCGGAAACCGCAGAGGACCATTCATCACTACCGAGCCAACCGACAGATAGCACCGCTGCTAACTCACGTGAAGCTGGGCTAGTAATCAAGCTGGGGTCTTCAGCGATGGTGGCAAAAGAAGAAACCTGAGCATTGCGCGCAATCAAGCTGCTCACAACCGAGATGCGCTGAGAAGATTCGGGAGAATCCACGATCTCCAGCGAAGAAGTAGCTGAAGTCAGGCCGCTGGAGAGGGTTCCTGAACTCACCCAACTTTGTCCCAGCACAGCATCGATGGTCTGGCCCAGCTTGGCTAACCCTGTGATGCTGAATGTTTCACGTGGCAACGCGGCAAATGTTCGTCCGGCTTGTGATTCATCCACGGCAGCAACTGCGACGTAGGACGCAGCGCGAGATGCGTCATTGCTGTTCAATGCGGCGCTCAAGCCATTCAAGGTGACCACGCTGGGAAGACCTGCTGTTTGGCCAGAAGACATGATGTCCCCTGCCACATTTCCAGAGGAAAGAATGGCGGAGGTGAGTCCACTCGCTGAGAAAATTCCCAGATCAGAGCTCATTACCGAGTTCCCAGCTGGCCAGGCAATGGAGTTCAGCGTGGGGGTAAATAGGGGCGTCGCAACGGGGATAGGCGTTGCAGTGGGAGCCGGTGAAGAAGCCTCGTCAAGAACTAGGGGAGTAATGACATCGCTGGTTGGCGGGGTCAAAAGTGTTGCTGAACCTGCCTGTGCTTGGGCTGAAATGTCAGCATCTGCCCAAGCCAGAAGGAAGCTTTCATTCGGGAGCGCCTTGAGAGCTTGCAGCCACGCTGAGACACCATCTGGAGCGGTGTCCCCCAACGCCTCGATCGAGGAAATGATGCGAGGGTCAATACCCACAGCAACGGGGCGGCCCTGGGCAACAGCTAATTGGCGGGTCAAAATGCCACTCGGGCCAGTCAGTTCCGTCAATTCTGCTGCTGTAAGAAGCCCAGAGGTGCTGGGCGGGGGAACAATAGCCAGAATTCCGGTGAATGCCGCCTTCGCTGTTGTCGCAGAAGGTGTCCACACAAACGAAGAACGCCCGGTTGCCACGCTTTCATCATTGAGCAGGAAGTTCACCGCCACACCTCGAGGACCCCAGATTCCTCCGAAACGTCCGGAATTCAGCGGAAGCTCCACGACAACATCGACAGTTTTACCAGCGGCAATTTCAGGAACATCAACGGTAGTGAGGTAACGACCAGGTTGAGTCTGTTCGTCCTCTGCCGCAAACCAGGCATCAAGATCTGCAACTGTTGTCAGTGCAGCCGAAGGTGCGGTAACTACTGCTTGCCCTTCGGGAAGGGTTTCTTTACCCGTGTTTGTCACGCTGAGAACAGCAGACAACGTGTCACCAGGCCCTGCACTCAGTGCAGATGGCGTGAGAACCAGAGTTGCCTGTTCGGCGGCATGGGCGACGGGAAGAGTTGCTTGGGCAAAACCGGCAACCACCAGCAGGAGAGCCACGACTGCTGCAGAAAACGACATCGTGACACGTCGAATCAGCAGGGAAGGCATCCTGCCATTGTAGGCGTCGCAACTGAAGAACAACCTGATGCTCCCCGTAGAATGGCGGGAAATGCACAGTGTCGCCTCCGCAATCGAATCGATTACTCAATTGAGTAAGTCGCCCAGCGTTTCACGCTTGGCGGCAGCATTTGCTGATGCCGGATATGAACTGGCACTTGTTGGCGGCCCTGTCCGCGACGCATTCTTAGGGCACGCAGTCCACGACCTCGACTTCACCACCAATGCGCTCCCCGATGACATCATTCGTGTGGTCGAACCTATTTCAGAAGCCCACTGGGACATCGGTCGCGACTTCGGCACCATCGGCGCCCAGATCGCGGGCGAAAAGGTTGAAATCACGACCTATCGAGCCGACCAGTATGACGGCAAGACGCGTAAGCCAGTTGTCGCTTTCGGCGACAGCCTTGAAGAGGATCTCTCTCGTAGAGACTTCCGCGTGAACGCGATGGCAGTTCGTTTGCCTGAACTGGTTCTTGTTGACCCTTCTGGCGGCGTTGAAGACTTGATGGCGGGAATTCTCCGTGCTCCCAAGTCGGCGGAAGTGTCCTTCACCGAAGACCCCCTGCGCATGATGCGCGCTGCCCGGTTCTCTTCACAGCTAGGTTTCCAGCTGGATGCAGAAACTGAATGGGCAATGACCGAGTTCGCGGGATCAATTGAAAACATTTCAGCTGAGCGCGTCAATGAAGAGCTCTGCAAGCTCTTGCTCACGGACAAGCCTCGCGCTGGCATTGAACTGCTGGTGAGCACGGGAATCGCTGGCTATGTCTTGCCAGAAATTCCAGCGCTGCGCTTGGAAGTGGACGAACACCACCACCACAAAGATGTGTATGAGCACAGCCTGACGGTGTTGGAACAAGCCATTGATCTTGAGCAGGAACGTCACCCTGGAGAAGCAGGGGATCTGACCCTGCGCCTTGCCGCGCTCCTGCACGATATTGGCAAGCCTGCGACGCGTCAGTTGGAAACGGGTGGTGCCGTCAGCTTCCACCACCACGACCTCGTTGGCGCCAAGCTCTCGGTCAAGCGCATGAAGGCATTGCGTTTCGATAAAGAAACCACCCAGAACGTGGCACGCCTGATTGAACTTCACCTGCGCTTCTTCGGCTATTCCGATGCAGCCTGGAGTGATTCCGCGGTGCGACGCTATGCCCGCGATGCCGGTGACCTTCTGGAAAGACTTCACATCCTGACCCGTGCAGATGTGACCACGCGCAATAAGCGCAAGGCGGATCGTCTTGCATTTGCGTATGACGATCTAGAAAACCGCATCGCCGAACTCTCTGAAGCAGAAGAGATGGCGGCAGTGCGCCCCGATCTCAACGGTGAAGAGATCATGGCGATCCTCGGTATTCCTGCTGGCCGTGAGGTAGGCGAGGCCTATAACTACCTGTTGAACGTTCGCTTGGACGAGGGGCCCATTGGGGCAGACCTCGCCCGCGAACGCCTGCTCGCCTGGTGGGCAAACCGCTAGTTCAAGCCGCTGTACGGCTGGCCCGGATTGGATTAACGCCCAATCCCGGTCTAGACTGGGGAAGTTGTCTGTGCGCCGGAAATATCCGGCCTCCTCAGATGGCACATGCACAACCCTCCTGATACAGACCGTCTGTATCCGTTTTAGTCCGAAGGAGGTGGGTTAGTCATGCATCAGTACGAGTTGATGGTCATCCTCGATCCAGAGATCGATGAGCGCACCGTAGCTCCCAGCCTCGACAAATTCCTCAACGTCATTCGTAACGATGGTGGAACCATCGAGAACGTTGACATCTGGGGTAAGCGTCGTTTGGCTTACGAGATCAACAAGAAGTCCGAGGGCATCTATGCCGTCGTTAACTTCACGTCTAGCGCCGACGCAACTGTCGAGCTCGACCGCCAGCTGAAGCTTTCCGAAGCTGTCATGCGCACCAAGGTTCTGCGTGCAGAGGAAGCCATCGCTATGGTTGCCGCTGCTGCAAAGCTCGCTGACGAGAAGGCTGCCCGCAAGGCTGCTGCTCCCGCCAAGGCTTCGAAGGACGCGTAAGTAACATGGCCGGCGAAACAGTCATCACCGTTGTGGGAAACCTCACGAGTGACCCCGAACTGCGTTACACGCAGAACGGACTCGCAGTCGCCAACTTCACCATCGCCTCTACTCCGCGCAATTTCGATCGCGCATCAAGCGAGTGGAAAGATGGCGAGGCTCTCTTCCTTCGTGCCAGCGTGTGGCGCGAGTTTGCCGAGCACGTCGCAGGCAGCCTGACTAAGGGCTCCCGCGTCATCGCAACCGGTCGACTCAAGCAGCGCTCGTATGAGACCAAGGAAGGCGAAAAGCGAACCACGATCGAACTCGAAGTAGATGAGATCGGTCCCTCGCTTCGCTACGCCACGGCAACTGTGAGCCGCGCGGCATCCTCGGGTCGCCCCGGAGTCCCTGCAGGCAATGACGAACCTTGGGGTTCGCCAACCGCTCCTGCAGCAGACCCTTGGAACACCCCCGGTATCCCCGCAGACGATACGCCGTTCTAAACAATCCTCTTCAGGCTCAACGCACGTTGATCCTTGATAAAAAATTTACGAAAGTTAGGTAATCATGGCTGGAAAAGCTAGCGGCGGAGCCCGCAAGCCACTCCGCGGTGGCAAGGGCGCTAAGGCTCTCGCACCTGCGAAGGCTATCCGCGTTGGTGTGATCGACTACAAAGACGTCGCCACCCTTCGCAAGTTCGTTTCTGAGCGTGGAAAGATCCGCGCTCGCCGTATCACCGGTGTTTCTGTCCAGGAGCAGCGCCTCATCGCCAAGGCAGTTAAGAACGCCCGCGAGATGGCTCTTCTTCCCTACGCAGGCGCTGGCCGCTAAGGAGTTCGAACATGTCTAAGTTGATTCTTACGAATGAAGTCTCCGGCGTTGGTTCGGCAGGCGACGTTGTCGAGGTAAAGAACGGTTTTGCCCGTAACTACCTCATTCCTCAGGGCCTTGCAGTTGCATGGTCACGTGGCGGCGAGAAGCAGGTTGAGCAGATTCGTGCTGCTCGTACCGCTCGCGAACTCGCAACCCTCGAAGAGGCACAGGCACTCAAGGCCAAGATCGAAGGCACCAAGGTCAAGCTTGCTGTCAAGACTGGTCAGGATGGTCGTCTCTTTGGTTCGGTCAAGACCGATCACATTGCTGCTGCAGTGGAGAGCGCCGGCATCGGTGCAATCGACAAGCGCAAGATCGAGATGGCGAACCCCATCAAGTTCACTGGTGAGCACGAAGCAACCGTTCGTCTGCGTGACGACATCGTTGCAACCATCACCATCCAGGTTGTTGCTGCAAAGTAATTCCCTGTAAAGAACCGCAGAGGGCGGAAAGCTTCGGCTTTCCGCCCTTTCTTTATGCCTAAATCCGGAGTCTTCTACTCCTGTTGGGGGTACAGCACAAGACCTTTAAGGGGCCATATTTATGCACATGAGGGCTATTTTTCCCCAAGCTTAAACACATGCTTGAAGGAAATTAATGTTCACACCCGTTGATAACTTAAATACCTGTTCAACGCGAAAAAAATAGGTAAACTTTTTCCTCTATCCCCAGCATTACCCACAGCTTATGAACAGTCTCTCCGGCGTTTCTCAGGATTCGTACACAGAGTTATCCACAGGGTCATTTGGTTGTGGGTGAAGGTATTCCTACAGTTGGGATACAACTCTCATTAGGTCACTCTCAGACCAATGTCAGAGGAGCGGGTTAGATTCAGATAGCCCACCTGCACAGCCATCGGAAGGACTCGTGAGCATGTCGATTGCACACCTAGGTTCTCCAGGCGACTCTCGCGAAAACTGGCAGGGCGAACGAACTCCTCCGCATGATCTTCTTGCGGAACAAAGTGCTCTCGGCGGCATGCTCCTCAGCAAAGACGCTGTGGCAGACGTCGTCGAGATTCTTCGTGGCAACGACTTCTACATTCCGAAGCACGAGGTCATCTTCGATGCTGTGATGTCGTTGTATTCACACGGTGAACCCACCGATGTCATCACCGTCACTGACGAGCTGACCAAATCTGGTGAGCTGGGCCGTGCGGGCGGTGCGGAATACCTGCACACTCTCACTGCACTGGTGCCAACCGCTGCCAACGCGGGCTATTACGCCAACATCGTTTCAGAGCGTGCTTTGCTGCGCCGCCTTGTTGAAGCCGGAACCCGTATCGTCCAGATGGGCTATGCCGGAGAAGGTGAAGCTGTTGACCTGGTCAACACTGCCCAGGCTGAGATCTACCAGGTCACTGGTTCGGTCGAAACCGAAGATTACGTTCCCCTGACGGACGCAGTGGACACCGCAATCCAGGAAATTGAAGCCGCCAAGGGCCGCGACGGTCAAATGACCGGCGTTCCCACCGGTTTTGCTGATCTCGATGAACTCACCAATGGTTTCCACCCCGGTCAGCTCATCATCGTCGCTGCTCGACCCGCTTTGGGTAAGTCGACACTGGCGCTGGACTTCTGTCGTGCTGCGTCGATCAAGAACAACCTGCCTTCGATCTTCTTCTCACTCGAAATGGGTAAGTCCGAGATCGCGATGCGTCTTCTCTCGGCAGAAGCTTCAGTTCCCCTGCAGAACATGCGTAAGGGAACGGTTGATAACCGTGACTGGACCACCATTGCCAGCACCCGTGGCCGCATCAACGATGCTCCGTTCTACATCGATGACAGCCCCAACATGACACTGGTAGAAATTCGTGCCAAATGCCGTCGCCTCAAGCAGAAGGTCGGCCTGAAAATGGTCGTTATTGACTACTTGCAGCTGATGACCTCGGGCAAGAAGGTTGAAAGCCGCCAGCAAGAAGTTTCTGAGTTCTCTCGTGCGCTCAAGCTCATGGCTAAGGAGCTTCAGGTTCCCGTTATTGCGCTGTCTCAGTTGAACCGTGGTCCTGAACAGCGTTCAGACAAGAAGCCAGCTATCTCCGACTTGCGTGAATCTGGATCGCTGGAGCAGGACGCCGACATGGTGATCCTTCTGCACCGTGAAAGTGCTTACGAAAAAGAGAACCCTCGTGCCGGTGAAGCTGACTTCATCGTGGCGAAGCACCGTAACGGTCCTACCGCGACAATTACCGTTGGATTCCAGGGTCACCTCTCTCGTTTTGCCGATATGCCTAAGGTTTAGCCGGGAATTCACTCACCCGTTCAGCCGTAGACTTGAGTTGTGGCAATCGCTGACAGTTCTCTCTCCCGTGTGGGTAATGCGCTCATTTTGCGCGCCATCCCGACGTTGGTTGCAGCTGTTGTGATTACCTTCTCGCGCAACCACGCTGCAGTAGTCGGACTGACCGTCTTTGTCGGTTTTGCCTTCCTGCTGGCATCTACATTGATTTTCACGATCATGTCCGTTCCGCTTGAGGGCCTAAATCGAACTCTGGTCGGGATTCAAGCAATTGCCACAGTCGTGGCTGCCGCGATTGCTTCAGCAACGTTGACGCAGGGACTGCCGGCACTGTTATTGATTCTCAGTATTTGGGCAGGTCTTTCTGCTGTGCTGGAACTTTATGCCGGCTATCGTGAAAGCAACCGCACCGTTGCCAAAGAATGGCTCACCATCGGCGGATTCACAGCCATCTTGGCCATTATTGAAGCAGTTGTTCCCATGAATGATGTCTATGCCGTGGGCATCTTCGGTGCATACGCCGCCATCGTGGGCGTCTACCAAATCATCGCCGGCATCTCACTTCGTTCCGACGCCACCTCTACAACCCGTAAGGTTTCCTCATGACCACTCCCACACTTCGCGATCGCTTGAAGCCCGTTGAGCTCTTGATTGTTTCGGCACTCATTGGATT
Source organism: uncultured Aurantimicrobium sp. (assembly GCF_936931525.1). Lineage (GTDB taxonomy): Bacteria > Actinomycetota > Actinomycetes > Actinomycetales > Microbacteriaceae > Aurantimicrobium. The sequence continues at coordinate 7,065 of NZ_CAKZII010000116.1, read as the reverse complement.
GTTCACCGGCCTCGTTGTGCTGATGTCTTCTCGTGACCTCATTCTCAGCAGCATCTCATTCGGTGCCGTGTTTATTGTGTGCTTGGTCTCGATGGCCATGTTTGTGCTGGCAATCAAGCCCAACAAGAAGGAACTGCTCGACATTGAAGAGCAGGACCACTCCGGGTCTTCCGCCCACTAAGACTTAAGCAAAGAAAGCCCCTCGCAAGAGGGGCTTTCTTTATTGTCTGAGGACTACTTGAGGTAGTCGACCAAGTCTGAGGCCAGGCCGACATAGCCAGCTGGAGTGAGTTCCAGGAGGCGAGCCTTGGCAGCATCTCCGATCTCGAGGCCAGAGACGAAAGCAATGAGGTCATCGCGTCCAATGCGCTTGCCGCGGGTCAGTTCCTTAAGCAGTGCATAGGGGTCTGAGATGGTCGAACGACCAGCGGCAACCTCTGCACGAATCACGGTCTGAATAGCTTCACCCAAGATTTCCCAGTTGGTGTCGAGATCATGAGCCAGGGCAACAGAGTCGAGGTCGATTTCGCTCAGGCCTCGGCGAATGTTGTCGAGAGCCAAGAGTGAATGTCCATAACCCACACCTACGTTGCGCTGGGTGGTGGAGTCAGTGAGGTCACGCTGCAGACGGCTGGTCACCAGCGTTGCGGAAAGTGAATCAAGAACAGCGCTGGAGAGCTCAAGGTTGGCCTCAGCGTTCTCAAAACGAATGGGGTTGATCTTGTGAGGCATGGTGGAGGAACCGGTTGCACCAGCCTGAGGGATCTGGCGGAAGTAGCCCATCGAGATGTAGGTCCAGATGTCGGTGGCCAAGTTGTGAATCACGCGGTTGGCGTGAGAGATGCGGGTGTAAAGCTCTGCCTGCCAGTCATGTGATTCGATCTGAGTAGTCAGTGGGTTCCAGGTCAAACCCAAAGAGATCACAAACTCTTCCGAGATCTTGGGCCAGTTGGCGTCAGGTTCTGCCGCAAGGTGAGCAGAGAAGGTTCCGGTTGCACCGGAGAACTTGCCCAGGTATTCAGATCCTTCGATCTGCTTCTGAATGCGCTCCAGGCGGTAAACAAAGACAGCAAGTTCTTTACCCATGGTGGTGGGGGTTGCAGGCTGACCGTGGGTCTTCGCCAGCATTGCTTCGTCACGGTATTGAACAGAGAGTTCGCGCAGACGAGCAATGACAGCCTGGAGGCCAGGAAGCCAGATGTTCTTGGTGGCATCGCGCACGATGAGTGCGTAGGAGAGGTTGTTAATGTCTTCGCTGGTGCAGGCGAAGTGCGTCAGCTCAGCAATGTGGTCCAGGCCCAGCTCGGTGAGCTTGGCACGAACCAAGTACTCCACTGCCTTGACGTCGTGACGAGTGGTCGCTTCCAGACGAGCAAGCTCATCAATCTCTGCCTGACCGAAGTCAGTCACGAGGGCACGGAGTGCGGAAACGTTGTCTGCGCTGAGGGGACTGGTACCAAACATGGAGTGATTGGTGAGATAAATCAACCATTCAACTTCAACCGTGACGCGAGCACGGTTCAGGCCAGCCTCCGAGAGGTATTCACCCAGAGGTGAAACGACGGACTGGTATCGACCATCGAGCGGGCTGAGGACCTGAATAGGAAGCGTCATGCTTCTATTCTCCCAAACAAAACAGCTATCCCTTCACAGGCGTAGCCGCTGCACACTCTCCACATTCAGAATCAGACTGCCCAGCACTCAGACTCTGCTCTGGCACGGTAGCCAGGTGAATGAATTCGAGGGTTACTTTGGCTTCTCGCCAGCCGGGCACAGCCTGTGGCTGGCGCTCGCCGATGCACTCGATGCTGCAGTCGTCACCCTTCACACCGCTGTTCCGGATCCGCTCTGGTTCGGACCTTCACGTTATGCCTTCGACCACAACGCTGAGCAGGTCATGGCCGATTTACGTCAGGCCCGCTGGGCGGTCCTCACCGCGGAGCCAAGCTCCTCATGATTCGGGTGGGAACAGGCGTAGACACTGTTGCACTGGATGACCTATCAGGCCGTATTCATGCCAGGCTGTGGCAACTCGAACATGCCTTAGCCAGTGCACAGTCACAATCATTTCTTTCTGTTCAGGCTCAGCAGGCATTCACCCGCGCAACGCATGCTGCTCAACGACTCAGAGAACTGGCCGCTGCTACGGCAGAAGGGTCCCGACAATATGCCGAGCGGGAACAGTATTTGCGCCAGGTCTCCGAAGACCTCAGTTCCACGTTGATGTGGAATCTGGGTCGAGCAATGCCTGCGTTGATTGGGGCATTTGGTCCAGAAATTATTGGCGGCGTCGCCATTGTTCTGGGGTTAGCAGCTGCACGGCGCCTTTCGCCGGGCAGCCCCTTTGACCAGTTCGTCACACGACTCGAACAACGGTTGCCGGATTCAGGGCAATTCATGAGTCATCCCCTGGTGGTGCAAAGCACCGCCCACCTCGTGTCCGGGGCAGATGATTTTGTGGCTGGCGTTCTGGGAATGCCCAAACCACCTCAGGACGGGCTCCTGGCCGGGGAAGACCTCGTAGCTGGCGCGGCAATTACCGGACTGGGGATTGTGGGTGCCACAACTTTGCAAGAAACTCCTGTACGGGTGAGCAATGTGGATCGCAGCACAGCTGAATCAGCTGACAGTTACCGTGACCTCGTCTCACGCATTCCTCGAGCAGATGAAGGTGCTGCACAGATTCGAATCGAGCAATACGACTCCGGTTATGTGGTCTATCTCGGCGGAACGATTGATTCAGGAGTGGAACCCACTTCTGAGCCGTGGGATATGACCAGCAATATCTCCGCTATTGCTGAACTTGATTCCGGAAGCTACACCGCTGCTGTGATGGCCATGCGTGAAGCGGGCATTACCGCCCAGGACAACGTCATTCTGGTCGGGCATTCCCAAGGGGGACTTGTTGCTGCCCAACTTGCTGCGTCAGGGAACTACACCGTCAGTGACGTTGTCACCGTGGGGGCTCCACTTCACCAAGTGGAGATTCCCGAAGAGATCAATGTGGTTGCCGTTGAGCATGAAGAAGATGTCATCCCTTCCCTCAGTGGTGTTGCCGCACCAGCTGCGGTGGCAACACATATGACAGTGACCAGGTCCCTTTTTGCCCACTCTGCAGCGCCTCGAGGAGAGTTACTTCCAGCACATAATCTCTCTCGTTATGTCGAAACGGCAGCCGTAATGGATCGAAGCGGAGACCCCAAGCTCACTGCTGAACAGAGACAAATCGCAGAGCGCATGCAGGGCACAGCCACCGTCACGATGTGGCGGGCAGATCGGGTGCAGTAATTACTTGCCGGTTGCGGGGCGAAGAATGAGACCCAAAATCCAGCTGACGATCGACAGCACGATTGCTGCCCAGAATCCGCCGGCGAAGCCGTCAACCTGCAGGCCGTAGCCAAATCCAAATACCTGAGTGAGCCATGCAACAAACATGAGCAAGAAGGCGTTGACCACCAGGGCCATGAAGCCGAGGGTGAGGATAAAGAGGGGGAATGCCAGGAAGCGCAGCACGCGACCGATGGTTCCATTCACAATTCCGAAGATGAAAGCCACAAAGGCAAGGGTGAGGACATAGCCCAGGGTCTGCTGGTCTTCAGGGATGATACGCAGGCTGTCAGGCAACATCACAGTGGTGAGCCAGAGCGCAATGGCGTTGATCACGGTCGAGAGCAAGAGTGACTTCATACCTCCATTCTGGCAGGTGAGCTCTTTAGTTGGGATACTCCTACGGTTTTCGCGAGAGATTGTAGAAGACCTACCAGTTCAGAGGCCTTTGACGGGATAGATTGGGTACATGGCCGATGAGACATTAGATCCCATGGTGCAGTTCCTCACGCCCGAGGGACACTATGCCCCCAGCGCAAGTGCAGAAGAGTTTCTGCCTTACTTTCAGCGCCTAACTGAGGCAGATCACCGCAAGTTTTATAAAGACATGGTTGTCATCCGTCGCTTCGACACTGAAGCAACAAACCTGCAGCGTCAAGGCCAGCTTGCTCTGTGGGTTCCTAGCCACGGTCAAGAAGGTGCGCAGGTAGGTTCCGCGCACGCGACCAAGAAGCAAGACCACATCTTCCCCGCTTACCGCGAGCACGCTATTGGCATGATCCGCGGCATTGATGTTCTCGAAATCATTCGTGTTCTTCGCGGTCTGACTCACGGCGGTTGGGACCCCACCCTGCCTGAGCACGGCAACTTCCACATCTACACGCTGGTTATTGGTTCGCAGGCATTGCACGCCACCGGTTATGGCATGGGAATCAAGTTCGATGGTGCCACCAACACCGGTAACCTCGACACCGACCAGGCCGTCATTGTCTACTTCGGTGATGGCGCAACCAGCCAGGGTGACGTCAGCGAGGCACTCGTCTTTGCTGCCAGCTATCAAACACCTCAGGTCTTCTTCGTTCAGAACAACCACTGGGCAATCTCGGTACCGGTCAGCACCCAGGCCCGCGTTCCCCTCTACAAGCGTGGTGAAGGCTTCGGAATCCCCGGTGTTCAGGTCGACGGTAATGACGTCTTCGCCAGCTATGCCGTAACTGCCAAGCAGCTCGATGACGCTCGCAGCGGCAAGGGCCCCAGCTTGATCGAAGCTCACACCTACCGCATTGGTGCACACACTTCGAGTGACGACCCCACGAAGTACCGCACAGATGCTGAGCTGGAATCGTGGATTGCACGCGACCCCATTACCCGCATGGAAGCGTTCCTGCGGAACTCAGGCGCACCCCAGTCCTTCTTTGACGAGGTTCACCAAGAGGCTGCTGACTTTGCTAGCGACATTCGTCGTCGCACCGTTGATCTCAAGAACCCTGAACCTGCCAGCATGTTCAACCACGTCTACACAGATCCACACCCGCTCATGGATGAACAGAGTGCGTGGCTTGCTAACTACGAAGCGTCTTTCGATGAGCAGGGAGGCGGTCACTAATGGCTATTGAAAACCTTCCTTTAGGTAAAGCAATCAACCTTGGTCTTCGCCAGGCAATGCTCAACGACCCCAAGGTCATCCTGATGGGTGAAGACATCGGAACCCTCGGTGGTGTTTTCCGTGTGACCGAAGGTCTCAAGAACGAATTCGGCGCTGACCGTGTGCTCGATACTCCTCTAGCCGAATCCGGCATCGTCGGTTCCGCTATCGGTTTAGCCATGCGCGGCTACCGCCCTGTGATTGAGATCCAGTTCAACGGTTTTGTTTACCCCGCCTTTGATCAGATCACCAGCCAGCTGGCGAAACTGACCAACCGTCACGAGGGTGCCATGCAGTTCCCTGTGGTGATCCGCATTCCTTACGGTGGTCACATTGGTGCGGTTGAGCACCACCAGGAAAGCAACGAGGCATACTTCCTCCACACCGCAGGTTTGCGCGTGGTCAGCCCCAGCAATCCTCACGATGCCTACTGGATGATCCAGGAAGCCATTGCCTCAAACGACCCCGTGATCTTCTTCGAGCCCATGAGCCGCTACTGGCCCAAGGCAGATGTTGACACGTCGGCTTCGAACTTCCCCCTTCACGCCAGCCGCGTGGTTCGCCCCGGCAATGACGTCACCGTCATTGGCCACGGCGCGATGGTCAGCGTTCTGCTGCAGGCAGCAGAAGTTGCCGCCACAGAGGGCATGAGCTTGGAAGTCATTGACGTTCGTTCGCTTTCACCCATCGACTACGCACCGATTCTCGAATCAGTTCGCAAGACCGGTCGTTGTGTCATTGCTCAGGAAGCTCCCGGCAACGTGAGCCTCGCCTCTGAGCTGGCTGCAACCATTACCGAGAAGGCGTTCTACTCGCTCGAAGCACCTGTGCTGCGTGTGACCGGTTTCGATACTCCCTTCCCTCCAGCAAAGCTCGAGGCCATCTACCTACCCGACTCGGACCGCGTCCTCGACGCAGTCGACCGAGTGCTGAGTTACTAGGAGTGACCAGATGACGGTGTCTAAGTTCTATCTCCCCGACGTTGGCGAAGGTCTCACCGAGGCAGAAATTGTCTCGTGGAAGGTCAAGCCAGGTGACTCGGTCGCCATCAACGATGTCCTCGTTGAGATCGAGACTGCGAAGTCTCTCGTTGAGCTGCCCAGCCCCTACGAGGGTCAGGTTGGCGAACTTCTTGCCCAAGAAGGCGAAACCGTTGAAGTTGGCACCGCCATCATCACTATCGCCTCTGCCGGCAGCTCCATGCTGACCTCTCCCACCCCGACCCTCGCTCAGGCAGCGATGGCGAACGAAGTATTCGTCACTGCTGACAACGAGATCGACGGGGCTGTTGACGCCAAAGAAGAAGGTTCCGGAAGTGTTCTCGTCGGCTATGGCGTTGGTGGTCACGCTGCGACGCGTCGTCGCCGTGGCGGCAACGCACCTGCACCCACTCCTCCCGCAGCACCTGCTGTGGTGACCCCTGCACCTCAGGCAGTTGCTCCCGCACCTGTTGCCAAGCGCCCTGCATCACTGCCTGTCACAGAAGCAGTTCCCGTTATTGCCAAGCCCCCTATTCGCAAGCTTGCTAAGGATCTGGATGTGAACCTTGCAGAGGTTCAGGCAACCGGTATTGCTGGAGAAATCACACGCGATGACGTGATTCGTCACGCGTCCCAGGCCAGTGTGTTCCGCAACATTCAGACCCCTGAGTGGCCTGAAGAACGCGAAGAGCGCATTCCGGTCAAGGGTGTACGCAAGGCCATCGCGACAGCGATGGTTCAGAGCGCATTTACTGCACCGCACGTTTCTGTTTTCGTTGATGTTGATGCCACCCGCACCATGGAGTTCGTCAAGCGTTTGAAGAACTCTCCTGACTTTGCTGGTGTGAAGGTGTCGCCACTGCTGATTCTGGCCAAGGCCATCATCTGGGCAGTGCGACGCAATCCCACAGTGAACTCCACCTGGACTGACAAAGAGATCATTGTTCACCGCTATGTGAACTTGGGTGTTGCCGCTGCAACTCCACGTGGCTTGATTGTTCCCAACGTGAAGGATGCTCAGGAGATGAGCCTGCTCGAGTTGGCACAGTCTCTCGAACAGCTCACCTTGAATGCACGTGACGGCAAAACCTCACCAGCAGACATGGCTGGCGG
>NZ_CAKZII010000115.1 GCF_936931525.1 uncultured Aurantimicrobium sp. | reverse complement strand
AACCTCGAGATGAGCAGCGATGAGCGTGACTTCAGCACCGCGCTGAAAAGCACGTTGAGCTAAAGCAACCGCTTGTCTTCCCGAAGAACGATTACCAATGAATCGAACTGGGTCCAGAGGCTCCCGTGTGCCACCACCAGTGATCAGGATTCGTTTACCGACAAAGTCATGCTTTACTTCGCTAGAAATTGATGCATACGTTGCCTCGACAATTTCTTCAGGCTCACTCATTCGACCCAGGCCAGAATCTGAACCAGTGAGTTGCCCCACACCGGGTCCTACAACTACAACACCGCGGGAACGCAAAGTAGAGATATTTGCTTGTGTTGCAGCGTTCTCCCACATCTCTGTGTGCATGGCAGGAGCAACAACTAGAGGACCCCTACGAGCAAGAACAGTGTTCCCCAAAAGGTCTGGTGCAAGTCCAGCCGCTAGCTGGGCAAGCGTATTTGCCGTTGCTGGCGCAATAACAATCACATCTGCCTGCTGACCAAGAGCAACATGGCGAACCTGGGCAACGTCGTCATAAAGACCGACGTGAACAGGATTACGACTGATAGCTTCGAGGGTTGGTCGACCAACAAATTGCAATGATGCTTCAGTCGCAATGACGTCTACGTGATGTCCGTCTTTGACAAACTCACGAACGACAGAAACTGCCTTATACGCAGCAATGCCGCCGGTTATCCCGACGACAATGCGTAATGGTGTGCGCGACACTTCAGGTGTCGATTCGGTAATTAGGCCGAAAGTGGACGAGCGATCAGCTTGTCTTCGTTGATTTCGTGCATAGCAACGGAGAGTGGCTTGTCGTCGATGTTGGAGTCAACGAGGGGTCCAACGTTGTCGAAGAGGCTTCCTTCGTGAAGGTCGGAGTAGTAGTCGTTGATCTGGCGAGCACGCTTGGATGCAAAGATAACCAATGCGTACTTAGATTCAACCTTCGAGAGCAGGTCGTCGATAGGTGGGTTGATGATGCCTTCAAGCTTGGTAGCCATTTTTACTCCTTGATAAGTCCCATTAAGTCTACGACCTGTTGGGCTGCTTCAGTGACGTCTCGATTAATTACCCGAACATCAAATTCATCTTTTGCGGCCAATTCGCCATTTGCGGTTTCTAACCTGCGTTGAATCTCTTCTTCAGACTCAGTTCCGCGTTCGCGTAAACGTCGAACGAGCTCGTCCCAATCTGGCGGTAGCAAGAAAACTAAGCGAGCTTCCGGCATAGTTTCACGAATTTGACGAGCACCTTGAAGGTCGATTTCAAACAATACGCTTCGCCCTTGTGAAAGAGCACTCTCAATTGGGCCACGAGGGGTCCCGTATTTATTCTGGCCGTGAACTTCTGCCCACTCGAGAAGCGCTTCAGAGTAAATCATGGCGTCAAATTCACCATGATCAATGAAGTAGTAGTTCACCCCATCTATTTCACCTGGACGAGGATCACGAGTCGTAGCAGAGATTGACAGATGGACTTGAGGAAAGTTCCTGACAATGTGGTTTACTACCGTGCCTTTGCCGACACCAGAAGGCCCTACGAGCACCACCGCTTTCGGAGACCAAGATTCATTGCGCTTGGATTGGTATTTCACAATCCATTTGCGCAAGCCCACTCGTTGATGTTTACCCAAGCCGCCCAGACGCTTACGAGGGGAAATATCAAGATCCTCAAGAATGCGAGGAATCTTGTTCACTCCCACACCACGGAGGGACTTCAGGAAGTCAGTGACCCGAAGAGTTGCTTCGGAGGAAGACGGATCTATTGTTGCCACAACGAAAACATCAAGAGCGGAACGTCGGCCTTCAAAAACATCAGCTTTGATAGCAGCGCGTTTGCGACGCGCGACGACTCCCGCCTGCGCAGCTGCGCGGCGGTCGACCTCGGGCATGATGTTAGGCAAGAGCGGAAGCAACCTCTCCAGCACGACGAGTGACTGCTTCAACAACACCTTCGCGGCCTGCAGAGAGAACGCTTCTAGTTTCAGACACGATCAGATTGGTCGAAAGATTTCCAAATAATCGCTGAGCATCCTCAACGCGAGCACCTTGGAAACCGAAGCC
>NZ_CAKZII010000114.1 GCF_936931525.1 uncultured Aurantimicrobium sp. | reverse complement strand
AGCCGAATTGGCGGAATGGCAGACGCGGAGCACTCAAAATGCTTTGTCTTCGGACGTGTGGGTTCAAGTCCCACATTCGGCACCACTAAGAAAAGCCCCTCAGATGAGGGGCTTTTCTTATTTCAAACCTAGAGGTTTTCGTAGGCGGGAGCTGCTGCGTTACGAGCATCTCCGACCTTGTGAACACGAAGGTCGTTGGTAGAACCGGCAATTCCCGGAGGGGAACCGGCGATAACGACCACCTTGTCGCCAGCAGATGCAAGACCTTCACCCATGAGGAGGTCATCTACTTGACCAAACATCTGGTCAGTGTGAGTCACAGCTTCGACCAGGTAGGACTTGACGCCCCAGGTGAGGGCCATGCGGCGACGAATGTGTTCGTGAGGCGTCAGAACAATCATGGGAATGTCTGAACGCAGGCGTGCCATACGTCGAGCAGAGTCACCTGATTCGGTAAAGACAACCAAGAACTTCGCGTCGACAAACTCGGCAACTTCCTTTGCAGCCAAAGTGATTGCACCACCCTGGGTGCGAGGCTTGGTGCCCAGCTCAGGAATACGCTCAAGACCGTGATCCTCAGTTGATTCAATAATTCGAGCCATGGTGGAAACGGTAATTGTCGGGAAATCACCCACGCTGGTCTCACCGGAGAGCATTACAGCGTCGGTTCCGTCAAGAACAGCGTTGGCACAGTCAGATGCCTCTGCACGGGTCGGACGTGGGCTTGAGATCATGGACTCAAGAACCTGCGTAGCGACGATAACGGGCTTTGCCCAGCGACGAGCTAGTTCAACGGCGCGCTTCTGGACAATAGGGACAGCTTCCAGGGGAAGCTCAACACCGAGGTCACCACGAGCAACCATGATGGCGTCAAACGCATCAACAATTTCTTCGAGGTTGTCAACGGCCTGTGGCTTTTCGACCTTTGCGATGACGGGAAGACGAACGCCTTCTTCGTCCATGATTTCGTGAACGCGCTTGATGTCTGCTGCATCACGAACAAAGCTCAAGGCAATGAAGTCTGCGCCTAGACGAAGACCCCAACGGAGGTCAGCCTCATCTTTGTCGGACAGGGCAGGGACATTCACAGCAACTCCAGGAAGGTTAATTCCCTTGTTGTTTGAGATGGGACCAGGTACCTCAACGACAGTGGTGACGACGGTGCCATCAGTTTCTAGAACACGAAGGGTTACCTTGCCATCATCGATGAGAAGAGGGTCACCCGCCTTGACATCCTGAGGAAGACCTTTGAAGGTGGTGGAGCTAATTTCCTTATTGCCCACAATGTCTTCGATAGTGATCTTGAAGATGTCGCCTTCTGCGAGATCGTAGGGACCACCCTCAAATTTTCCGAGACGAATCTTGGGACCCTGAAGGTCAACCAAGACAGCGACAGGCTTACCCACATCTGCAGCAGCCTTGCGAACGTTGCGGTAAACCTCTTCGTGCACGTCGTAGGAGCCGTGTGAGAGGTTCATGCGAGCTACGTCAACACCAGCCTCAATAATGGCTTTCAGGCTTTCATAACTCGATGTTGCAGGACCAAGGGTCGCAACGATTTTGGCGCGTCTCATGAAATGTCTCTTTCGTTTCAGTGGTGCCAGGTCACAGGAGGGAACTGCGACTGTTTTATCGTACTAAACCGCGAAACCGCGATCTGTGGGTAATACAGGAACAGGGAGCAAAGTTTCACCTTCAAGGTAGCGGTCAACGGCTGCAGCAGCTGCGCGACCCTCGGCAATAGCCCAGACAATCAGGGATTGACCACGACCAGCATCACCAGCAACGAATACGCCTGGCTCTGCGGTTGCATATTCTGCATCGCGGTTGAGATTTCCTCGTTGGGTCAAGCTCACACCAAGCTCAGAGGCTGCAATGTCACCTTCTGGACCGGTAAACCCAAGAGCAAGAAGTACGAGGTCAGCAGGAATCTCTCGCTCGGTTCCGGCCTTAGGGACACGTGTTCCATCAACGAACTCTGTTTCTGCAACTCGAACAGCGCGGACGTTTCCATCCTTATCGCCTAGGAACTCAACGGTGGAGACGAGGTACTCACGAGTACCTCCCTCTTCGTGTGCACTAGTGACTTCGAAAAGGTTAGGGAAAGTTGGCCAAGGCTGAGAGTCGGAACGCTCGGCTGGAGGCTGCTTACCGATAGCAAGGTTAGTAACTGAAGCGGCTTGGTGGCGGTGTGCCGTGCCAATGCAGTCAGCGCCGGTATCTCCACCACCGAGGACAACAACGTGTTTGCCCTGAGCATGGATTTGATCGATGACTTCTTGCCCGTCAACAGCGCGGTTGGACTGCGCAAGATATTCCATAGCGAAATGAACTCCGGAGAGGTCACGTCCTGGAATAGAAAGGTCTCGAGGAACCATTGCACCCGTTGCAACGACAACTGCGTCGTAACGCTTACGCAGGTCTTCCCACGTAATGTCAACACCAATGTTGACTCCTGGACGGAATCGAGTTCCTTCAGCTTCCATCTGCTCAAGGCGACGGTCGATGTGAATCTTTTCCATCTTGAAATCAGGAATACCGTATCGAAGCAGACCGCCGATTTTCTCGTCGCGCTCGAAGACAGCAACGGTATGTCCAGCACGAGTTAGCTGCTGTGCGGCAGCTAGTCCTGCAGGGCCTGAACCGACAACGGCGACAGTCTTTCCAGAAAGACGCTCAGGAATGAGGGGCTCAACCCAACCTTCATCGAAAGCCTTATCAATGATGGACACTTCAACCTGTTTGATGGTGACAGCAGGCTGATTAATTCCTAGAACACAGGAGGACTCACAGGGTGCCGGGCACAAACGACCGGTGAACTCAGGGAAGTTATTGGTCGCATGTAGGCGATCAATGGCGTCCTTGTCATCTCCACGCCACGTGAGGTCGTTCCATTCAGGGATCAGGTTACCCAGAGGGCATCCTTGGTGGCAGAAAGGAATTCCACAGTCCATGCAACGACCTGCCTGGCGCACCAGGGTTTCGCGGTCGCCAGCTTCATAGACCTCTTTCCAGTCCATCAAACGGATAGGAACGGGGCGGCGGGCAGGAACTTCACGTTGACGTGTGTTCAAGAAACCTTTGGGATCAGCCACCGGTCACCTCCATGATTTTCTTCCAGGTTGCATC
>NZ_CAKZII010000113.1 GCF_936931525.1 uncultured Aurantimicrobium sp. | reverse complement strand
TAGGTGCCTGCGTAGCCGGCATCTTGGTTAGATGCTCGAACCTTGCCCACGTTCGAGGCGGCTGCGCTGTGCTTGGACATAACGTGCGCCTAGCGGCGAACCTCAAAGGTCATGGAGCCCACGACGATAGGAGTATTCAACGGAATGGGAGTGGGACTCGTTACGCGAGCACCGGCAAGCGTTGTTCCGTTGGTGGAATCCAGGTCACGCAGCAGCCAGTTTCCGCCACGTGTCTCGAGACGTGCGTGATGTGTAGAGGTGTAGTCGTCTTGAATGACCACACTTGAATCTGGTGAGCGCCCAATAGTGATGACGTCGCCTTGCAGAGGTAACTCCTGGCCTTGCAGAGCACCTGAGGTGATGACGAGCTTGAGGGGTGTTCCATCTGCGGGTGCGAGTTCCGAAGAAGACTGAGGTGCAGAAACACGAGGCTGGGCCGAGGTGAGAAATGCACTGGCATCTGATGCGACCGCAGGCTGAGCAGATGCAGGCATCTTTCGCACTCTCTGACCAAAGAGATCACTGCGCACGGCATAAACCACGAAGAAGACGAAGACCCACAGCGCAATCAAGAAACCAATGCGCAGGATCAGAAGAGTGAGCTCACTCACGGGGACCCCAGAATCCGCCGGGCTCGGCAGCACGGGGGGTCTGCACTGTCTCTGCAGAAGCGGGTGCTGAGGGAGAAGCTGACGCTTGGGGGAGAAGGCGAAGAACGATGGAGGTTTGACCAATGGTGATGACGGAGTCAGCTTCTAAAGCTGCTGACACGAGGCGTTGTCCGTTGAGCTTGGAACCGTTAGTTGAGCCAAGGTCATTTGCTTGAGCACGGGTGCCATCCCAGAGCACTTCAACATGCTTGCGAGAAATTCCTGAGTCATCGACCGTGATATCTGCTTCGGTGCCACGACCAATGACGGAGCGAGACTTTCCGATGGGGTAGCGCTGCCCAGCAATTTCGAGAACGGCAACCCAGGTGACCGAGCCGCTGACATTTTCTGAGTCAACTTGAACAACACCCATGGCAAGCGTGGGGTCCGAGCGCAGGGAAATCTTGATGCCGCCAGCGAACTGGTAGAGCTGGGTGGCAGCGTGCTTAGTT
>NZ_CAKZII010000112.1 GCF_936931525.1 uncultured Aurantimicrobium sp. | reverse complement strand
TCGGCCTGAGCCTCAACCGAGAGCGGAAGGTGAACAGCCATCTGGTCACCGTCGAAGTCAGCGTTGAACGCAGCACAGACGAGAGGGTGAAGCTGAATAGCCTTACCTTCAATGAGCTGAGGTTCGAATGCCTGAATACCGAGGCGGTGAAGAGTTGGTGCGCGGTTCAGCAGAACTGGACGCTCGCGGATGATCTCTTCGAGAACATCCCACACCTGGGGACGGCTACGCTCAACCATGCGCTTCGCGCTCTTGATGTTCTGAGCGTGGCTCAGGTCGATCAGACGCTTGATAACGAATGGCTTGAACAGCTCGAGTGCCATCTGCTTAGGCAGACCACACTGGTGCAGCTTGAGCTGAGGACCCACGATGATGACCGAACGGCCCGAGTAGTCCACGCGCTTTCCGAGCAGGTTCTGACGGAAACGACCCTGCTTACCCTTGAGCATGTCTGACAGCGACTTGAGCGCACGGTTACCGGTACCGGTAACGGGGCGACCACGACGACCGTTGTCGAACAGTGCGTCAACAGCTTCCTGAAGCATGCGCTTCTCGTTGTTCACGATGATCTCGGGAGCACCGAGGTCAAGGAGGCGACGGAGACGGTTGTTGCGGTTGATCACACGACGGTAGAGGTCGTTGAGGTCAGAGGTCGCAAAGCGTCCACCGTCGAGCTGAACCATGGGGCGCAGCTCTGGTGGGATAACGGGAACAACATCGAGAACCATCGCTGCAGGCGAGGTGCCGGTGTTGAGGAAGGAAGAAACAACCTTGAGGCGCTTGATCGCACGGATCTTCTTTGCACCCTTGCCCTCGGTGATCTCGAGACGAAGCGATTCAGCTTCACCAGCGAGGTCGAAGGTTTCGAGGCGCTTCTTGATTGCTTCTGCACCCATGAATGCGTCGAAGTACAGGCCGTAGCGGTCTACCAGCTCGTTGAAGACAGCGTCTTCAGGCTTGAGGTCGCCAACCTTGAGGTTGCGGAAGTCGTCCCAGACGCGCTCGAGGCGAGCGATTTCTTCGTCGATGGACTTACGGATCTGAGACATTTCCTTCTCAGCTACGTCCTTCGCACGACGCTTCTGGTCTGCCTTAGCGCCTTCTGCTTCGAGAGCAGCAAGGTCGTTCTCGAGACGCTGCATGCGGTCAGCAATGCGAGAGTCGCGCTGGTCACCCAGAGTCTTGAGCTCGAGACGAAGCTCGTTCTCCAGACCAGGCATGTCAGCGTGACGACCCTCTTCGTCTACGTCGATAACCATGTAGGCAGCGAAGTAGATGACCTTCTCGAGGTCCTTAGGAGCCATGTCCAGCAGGTAACCCAAGCGGCTAGGAACGCCCTTGAAGTACCAGATGTGGGTAACGGGAGCGGCCAGCTCAATGTGACCCATGCGCTCACGGCGCACGGACGACTTGGTGACCTCTACGCCACAGCGCTCACAAACGATGCCCTTAAAGCGGACACGCTTGTACTTGCCACAGGAGCATTCCCAGTCGCGAGAAGGTCCGAAGATCTGCTCACCAAAGAGGCCGTCCTTCTCAGGCTTGAGGGTGCGGTAGTTGATGGTTTCGGGCTTCTTGACCTCACCGAACGACCAACGACGGATGTCGTCAGCAGTGGCCAGACCGATACGAAGCTTGTCAAAAGCGGTTGCGTCGAGCAATTTAACTCTTTCCTTAGATTCTTAAGTGTCTGACTCGGATTAGATCTCGTCGATTGACGAAGACTCGAAACGAGTGGAGATGTTGATACCGAGCTCTTCAGCTGCGCGGTATGCCTCATCGTCGTTGTCGCGGAGGCTGACGACATCGCCAGCTTCGTTGAGAACTTCAACGTTGAGACCGAGGGACTGCATTTCCTTCATGAGAACGCGGAACGACTCGGGGATACCGGGTTCCTGGATGTTCTCGCCCTTGACGATGGCTTCGTAAACCTTGACGCGGCCCACGATGTCGTCGGACTTGATGGTGAGGAGTTCCTGGAGTGCGTAAGCGGCACCATAAGCTTCCAGTGCCCACACCTCCATCTCACCGAATCGCTGTCCACCGAACTGTGCCTTACCACCAAGAGGCTGCTGCGTGATCATCGAGTAAGGACCCGTTGAACGTGCGTGAATCTTGTCATCGACAAGGTGGTGCAGCTTCAGGATGTACATGTAACCAACCGAGATGGGCTCAGGGAATGGTTCACCCGAACGGCCATCGAAGAGGTTTGCCTTACCGGAAGAACCGATTAGGCGGTCACCGTCACGAGTCAGAGTCGTGGAGTCAAGCAGACCCGCGATTTCTTCCTCAAGAGCGCCGTCGAATACAGGGGTAGCAACCTTGGTGCCAGGGGCAGCCTCGTGTGCTTCTGCAGGAAGGTGTGCTGCCCACTCAGGTGAGCCGTCAACCTTCCAACCCTGCTTCGCAATCCAACCAAGGTGGGTCTCGAGGACCTGACCGAAGTTCATACGACCGGGGATACCGAGCGGGTTGAGAACCACGTCAACGGGGGTACCGTCTTCGAGGAATGGCATGTCTTCAACAGGGAGGATCTTGGCGATAACACCCTTGTTTCCGTGACGTCCAGCGAGCTTGTCACCTTCGGTGATCTTACGCTTCTGGGCGATGTAGACAACAACGCGCTGGTTGACGCCCGAGCCGAGCTCGTCTTCGTCGTTCACTGCGTCGAATACCTTCACACCAATGATGGTTCCGGACTCACCGTGAGGAACCTTCAGCGAGGTGTCGCGAACTTCGCGGCTCTTCTCGTTGAAGATGGCGCGGAGCAGACGCTCTTCGGCAGAAAGCTCGGTCTCACCCTTAGGAGTGACCTTACCGACGAGGATGTCGCCGGGGCGAACCTC
>NZ_CAKZII010000111.1 GCF_936931525.1 uncultured Aurantimicrobium sp. | reverse complement strand
AGACGCGTGCGAATACGTGCGGCTAGCTCTCCTGGGTTGAAGGGCTTGACCATGTAGTCATCAGCACCTGCTTCAAGGCCAGCAACAACATCTGCGGCGTCACCCTTGGCAGTGAGCATGATGATGGGAACGCCTGATTCCTGGCGAATCTGACCACACACTTCAATACCGTCAAAGCCAGGAAGCATGAGGTCAAGTAGAACGAGGTCAGGCTTGTGCTCGCGGAATGCAGCAAGTGCTTCTGCGCCATCGGCACAGAAGGAAGGCGTAAAGCCTTCTCCTTCCAGCACAATGCCGACCATCTCCGCCAAGGCGGCATCGTCGTCTACAACCAGAATGCGTGCACTCATGGATTAGAGCCTAGTCTTGTGTGCCCCGAGAAAGAATCTCGGGGCACACAAGTAGTGGCTAGTAGCGGTAGTGATCTACCTTGTAAGGGCCTTCAACAGGAACGCCAATGTAGGCAGCCTGCTCAGGTGAAAGCTCTGTGAGGACAACACCAAGAGCATCAAGGTGAAGTCGTGCAACCTTCTCATCAAGGTGCTTTGGAAGCACGAAGACGCCTACTGGGTAGTTCTCGCGACGAACAAAGAGTTCGATCTGGGCGAGAACCTGGTTGGTGAAGGAGTTGCTCATCACGAAGGAAGGGTGACCAGTTGCGTTACCCAGGTTCATGAGACGACCTTCAGACAGCACGAGGATGCTGCGGCCGTTAGGCATGATCCATTCGTGAACCTGAGGCTTGATTTCCACGCGCTGAGCACCGGGAAGGCTTTCAAGACCTGCCATGTCGATTTCATTGTCGAAGTGGCCAACGTTAGAAACAATCGCGTTGTGCTTCATGGCGAGCATGTGGTCGAGGGTGATGACGTCCTTGTTACCAGTGGTGGTAACGAAGATGTCGACCTGGTCAACAACAGACTCGAGAGTTGCAACCTGGTAACCGTCCATTGCTGCCTGAAGTGCACAGATGGGGTCAATCTCGCTGATGATGACGCGAGCGCCCTGTCCGCGAAGTGCCTCAGCAGAACCCTTACCTACGTCACCGTAACCACACACGAAAGCAACCTTGCCGCCCATGAGGACGTCGGTTGCACGGTTGATGCCGTCGGTGAGTGAGTGGCGAATTCCGTACTTGTTGTCGAACTTGCTCTTGGTGACAGAGTCGTTGACGTTGATGGCGGGGAACAAGAGTTCCTGCTTGGCAAAGAGTTCGTAAAGACGGTGAACACCAGTGGTGGTCTCTTCGGTCACACCGATGAGCTCAGAAGCAACTGTGGTCCAACGGTTTGGAGTTTCAGCAACAGTCTTGCGGAGCAGTTCAAGGATGACACCATACTCGTGGCTGTCAGTAGCAGAAGTAGCAGGAACTGCGCCTGCAATTTCAAACTCACGTCCCTTGTGAACGAGGAGAGTAGCGTCGCCGCCGTCATCGAGGATGAGGTTGGGCCCAATCCAGTCTGCGCCAGCTTCAGCGGCTTCTACAGACCAGTCGAAGATGCGGTCGGTGCACCACCAGTACTCTTCGAGGGTTTCACCCTTCCAAGCAAAGACAGGGACACCAGCAGGTGCTTCTGGGGTTCCAGTTGGGCCAACAGCGATTGCTGCTGCTGCCTCGTCCTGGGTAGAGAAAATGTTGCAGCTTGCCCAGCGAACCTGAGCACCGAGATCAACAAGGGTCTCGATGAGAACGGCTGTCTGAACCGTC
>NZ_CAKZII010000110.1 GCF_936931525.1 uncultured Aurantimicrobium sp. | reverse complement strand
CAAGCCAGAAACCAGCAAGGTGATGGCCAGCACAGCAAAAACTCCTGCCACGACAAATTCCATGGCAATGGTGAAACCTGTGGTGGTCATCACCTTTCTCATTGCCGAGGCAGCGTAGATCAACGTGACTAACCACACAGCTGAGACCACCACGAAGATCAGACAGAGAAATACCAACTGAAGCGGAACACTTTCCGCCTTACCCAGGAATTGTGGGAAGAACGCAAGGAAGAAGATCAGCACCTTGGGATTGGTCACGTTGGTGAGGTAACCCAAGACAAAAGGTCCTGCCTTGCGCTTAGTTCCAGCAGTGTCGATGTCCACCTGCGAATATTCACCAGCACGGTTCAGGGCAACCAGCTTGATACCCGCGCGGAGCGACTGCACCGCAAGGAACAACAAATACAGCGCACCGACGATCTTGAGCCAGAACAACGCTCCCGGTGCACGAGCAATGAGTAGCCCTACACCTGAGATCAAGAGAATAGACAGCGTTGCAATACCGGTATAAATACCAAACATGGTCAGATAACCGTCTTTGACTCCCCCACGCAACGTGGAACGCAACATCAAGAAGGTGTCTGCTCCTGGCGAAAGAATAATGACCAGAGCAGAAACGAGAAACGCTGGAAGAACCGAGTAATCCAGCATGGATTACTCTCCTTCGATAGCCGCACGCAGAGCTTCGACCACGATGGCGTGATCGTCTTGCTGAGGAACACCACTGGCGATAACCGCGCCGACGAATTTATCCCCCACAAACAAGGGGAAGCCGCCACCGTGAGCTGCAAAAGACTCGTCGAGGCCCGTCTCAGCGTGGAAATCTTTGCCAAGCGAAATCATGCGCTGGCCGACCAGGAATGAGGGCTCGTGGAACTTGTACACAGTCTTGCGCTTGCGCTCAATCCAGTCGTCATTCTCAGAAGTAGTGCCTGGACAGGCATATCGGAAGACGTGTTGGTCACCAAGGAACACCGATACGGCGAGAGGCCAGTTGCGTTCTTCAGCCCGTGAAGCAAGGTCCATGCCCAGAGCAAGGGCATCTTCGTGGCTCAGCGAACTGAAGCGGAGCTCAGTGAGTTGGTCTTCAAGTTCTGAGACGTCAGCGAGAAGTTCGGATTGGTCAGCCATGTTCCCAACCTAGTGGCACAGAACTACTTGGCAGCGGAACCAATGATGGCGTCGACATCAATTTCGACAAGCATGTCTGGGGCAGCAAGTGCACTCACTTCAACAGCGGTTGCAGCAGGACGGATGTCTCCGAAGAATTCACCATGAACCTTGCCCACAGCATCAAAGTCAGCGATGTTGGTGAGGTAGATGCGAGTGCGAACAAC
>NZ_CAKZII010000109.1 GCF_936931525.1 uncultured Aurantimicrobium sp. | reverse complement strand
TGGTTTCAGCAGCACCTTTGCTCGTGATTTTGATTGCGCTTGTTGTTGTAAATCCTGGTCAATTCCAAAATCAACCACTCGCTATTCCGGTGATGGCATATCTCGTTCTGTTTCCGACAGCGGTCGGTCATTTGCTTCTAGCAGTTGGCTTGGGAGCTATGCCAGCTTCACGTGCTGCGGTTTACACACTCTTTGAACCCGTGGTAGCCGTGGTGATGGCAGTGCTCGTTGTCGGAGAAATGATTGCACCGATTGGCTGGGTTGGGCTAGTTGTTCTCCTCGGAGGCTTGTTGATTCTCTCGACTGAACAACGCCAGATACCTCTCATTATTGAATAACTCTTCTGCATAATTGCTTGTTTGTTGACTCGCGGCGATACTGTTCGGACATGAAAACCCCTTACCTAGTTGCCCTAATCTTTGCTGTAACACTTGGGGTTACCGGCTCGCTCGCTCTTGTAACTCCAGCCCAAGCCAATGGATGTATTACGCCAGCTGCTGGAACTCAACTTGACCCATTTCTCATTCAGACCCCCGCAAACCTGACCTGCCTCAAAGACAACGGCAGTTATTACTGGGGTGGCGGTAAGTATTTCCGTCAGACGGCGAATCTTGATATGACCGGACAGAACTGGTCTTCAGGAATTGGTAACTACACCACACAGTTCACAGGGCATTTTGATGGTGCTGGATACTCAATCAATAATTTGAGTATTGCTGCTACTCATAGTGGGAATGAATATTGGGAAGGCCTAGCACTATTCGGGTATCTCGCAACCGGTTCAACTCTCGACAACCTTAATCTTGCCAACGTGAGCGTGAGTGTGACAGGATCTGGAAACTCTCGGGTTATTGCGACAGTTGCTGGTTGGAACAACGGGCAGGTAACTAACGTCTCAACTCAAGGTGCAGTGAACGTCGATGAGACTGGATACGTGGCCAGTGTTGGTGGCTTTATTGGCTCAGGTGGTTCTGGTTCGTTCTCATCTATCAACTCAGATGTTGACGTCAACATACGAACCAGAACAGCTTCGATGTCGCAAGTTATTTATGTTGGCGGTTTTGCGGGAAACATTTCAGGGGGAACGATGTCATTGCTGAAAAATTCTGGATCTCTCACGGTGAATTCAGCTGCGTGGATTGAGCAGACTTCTGCGTTTATCGGGAATATTGACAACGTAACTCTCTCTGATTCATATTCAATAGCTTCGATGGACTTGACTGCAGTGCAAGGTGTCACCCAAGTTGGGCTTCTTACTGGTCAGCTCAATGGGGCCTTTATGAACCGAACTTATGTCACTGGAGCTATGACTCTTTCTGGGGGAACGGGAATTACATACGCGGGTAGCTTGATCGGAACTTCGAGGGGTACAAGTTCGATCACAAATTCATTTTGGGATACAACTGCAATTGGACAGACGCTTCCCTTAGTTGGTGACGTAACTACCGGTGCGCTTGATCAAAGTGGATCAAGCGGCCAAAACTATGCAACGTTGACATTGTTTTCAACGTTTACAACAACCAATTTCGTTTCGGCACCATGGAGTATCTCTGACGGATATGAAATGGTAGCTGCCAACACATGGGGGATCTGCAACGGAGTGAGTGCCCCCTTCCTGCGTTCGATGACATTAGCCGACCCGTGCCCCATGCTTCCAGAAATTTCTATTGCAACATCTTCGATAGTTGCCGGAGGCTCAGTCTCGATTTCGGGAAATGGATACCAGGCAAATGAACAAGTCAGAATTGAACTTCACTCCACTCCAGTTGTGTTGACGACGCTGCAGGCAAACGGTGCAGGTGAAATCAATGCACTTGTGACTATCCCTGCTGCGACTGGCGCTGGCAATCATGATCTTGTCTTGTACGGTCTTTCGAGCACGACAATTACGGTTGTGCCCATCACCGTTACCGCCGCTTTAGCACAGACCGGTTCACGCTCAACCTTTGAATTAGCAACCATTTATATGTTGTTTATTGCTGGTGCGCTTCTGTTGAAGTTCCGGCGCAAAATCGGCTAGAAATAGTTAAAAGCCACAGGGAGCCCTGGACATTCCGTGGCTCCCTGTAAGTGGGTTTTCTAGCGTCCTTGAGGACGTGCACTGCGCTGACGTTGACCGGCACCGGTTGGGCGTGATCCTGCGGAAGCAGCTGCACG
>NZ_CAKZII010000108.1 GCF_936931525.1 uncultured Aurantimicrobium sp. | reverse complement strand
AAAGTGGACTGGAACCGTCATGAGGATGAGCAGGTCCAGCAAGAGATCCACGACGCTATCCGAGCCACTTATCTCGAGCTTGGCTTCGAACTAATCGATGTTCCTGCCCTCTCACCGGAAGAACGAGTCGAGTTCATCCTCGAGCGCCTTTAATCGGGAATATCCCCGGCTTTAACCCAGTTACCATTACTAGTGGGGGAACGTTCTGAGTTACTCCCTGTTTTACTGGAGGTAACACATGGCCATCGTCCTTTCTATTCTTGATTTACTCCTCGCAATCGTCTTTGTTTTTGCTGGATCGACCAAGGCGTTCCAGCCTGTTGAGAAGCTTGAAACCAAGATGGCCTGGGTCAAGGACTACACCCCTCGCACCGTCAAGCTCATTGGGTGGGCTGAACTCCTCGGTGGAGTTGGCCTGATTCTTCCCGGCATTGTTGGCCTGGGTATCTTGCAGTTCGCTGCGGCACTGTGTTTGGCAGCACTCATGGTTGGCGCTGCAATCTGGCACTTCCGCAACAACGATTCCAAGGGCGCCATTCCCAGCATTGTGCTAGCTGCGCTTTTGTTGCTACTTGCCTCGTTTATGGTCTTCTAACAACGTGTGGAGAAAGGGTCCTTCGGGACCCTTTCTTTCGTTTAAGGACCTAGCGCTGAGGGTCGAGCACGTTGAGGCGTCGTCCGCGCACCTCTGAGGGGTCGAGCTCCATCCAGACGTAATCCTGGTCGGGAGCGAAGTCCACGATAGGGAGCTGGTCTAGGACCTTGGCTGCTTCGTCGTTTGTCATTGTTCTGACAATTCCCAGAGCTACGGTGCTGGAGAAGTGACGCATTAATTGCCAGCCAGACTCAAACGCCACTAAGCGCCCATCGGTTTCCTTGCGCAAGCGGGATTCAGCGCCCGTGCGGAAGTAAATTTTCCAGTTGTGAACAACATAGGAGACGGGATAGATGTCCGGTGCACCCTCGCGGGCGCTCGCAATGCGGCCTATTTGATTGGCCTGGATAATCTCCCACGATTCTTCATCGTTGAGGTGATCAATGGGGTATTCGCTCATGGTGATGCTGTCTTTACTGGAGGGAGGGATTGCTTGAGTTTATAGCCCAACATGCAGAATCCTCGAGAAATGCTGGCATCGCGTAGCCTGAAGTAATGAGCGATTTAAACGAAGTAGGCGACCGCGACAACTGGATCTGCTGGTTGTGTGACACTGCTGTGGATCCTGATGCTTCGGTGAATTCTGATCGCGGTCCCAGCGTGGACAGCTACTCCGTTGCCAAGACCAAGAAGAACGTTGTCACGGTGGAGCGTTTAGCTCACCGCGACTGCAACACCATGAAGGGCAAGAAGGCTCCGGTTGTAGCTTGGTCACCTGAGCTACTCGTGGTGGACCCATCTCCCATCGTGGCAACCGTGGATCGCCTGCAACGCAAGGGTGGCCGCGAAGTAATTGCCCGTTGCCCTAGCCAGGAAGATGCTGACTTGGCATCAGAGTGGTTGCTAGACCGACTTTCTCGCTATGCGCCTGACCTAGCTGTGTCCACCCAGATCACTTCTGGTGGCGGTCAGTTCATGTTGTTCTTGCAGGCTGACTAGTCCAACTCGTTTCTCATTTTTCACTGGGTGACTTTTTCAAAACTTCCCTGAAGCCCCAGAAGTTAGCTTTGAGTGAACAATGGGCACTTCGGTGTGAGTTAGCTGTGAATTCACTGGAGTGCAGAGCTTTTCCTTTGGTAGTTTGGCACTAAGTGAGTGGTGCAGTTAACACGCTGCATCGAAATCACGTCAAAGGAGAAATTGTGGAATCCGCAGGAAAATGCCCCGTCATGCACGGCGCACAAACAACCACCGGTAAGTCGAACATGGACTGGTGGCCTAACGCCCTCAACTTGGACATTCTTCACCAGCAGGATTCGAAGACGAACCCACTTGGTGAAGGCTTTGACTACCGCGCGCAGGTGAAGCAGCTTGATGTTGCTGCACTCAAGAAGGACCTCACCAACCTCATGACGGATAGCCAGTCATGGTGGCCTGCAGACTGGGGTCACTACGGCGGCCTCATGATCCGTATGGCATGGCACTCCGCAGGTTCTTACCGCACCGCTGACGGTCGTGGTGGCGGAGGAACCGGTAACCAGCGCTTCGCGCCCCTGAACTCCTGGCCTGACAACGTCAACCTGGACAAGGCACGTCGTCTGCTCTGGCCCATCAAGAAGAAGTACGGCAACAAGGTCAGCTGGGCTGACCTCTTTATCCTTGCTGGAAACGTTGCCTACGAATCCATGGGGCTAAAGACCTTCGGTTTCGGCTTTGGTCGCGAAGACATCTGGCACCCTGAGCTCGACACCTACTGGGGTTCTGAGAAGGAATGGCTTGCACCTTCTGATTCTCGTTACGGCAACCTCGAAGACCCCTCCACCATGGAAAACCCACTGGCTGCTGTTCAGATGGGTCTGATCTATGTAAACCCTGAGGGTGTCAACGGTAAGCCTGACCCCCTCAAGACTGCCCAGCAGGTTCGTGAAACTTTCGCTCGCATGGCGATGAATGACGAAGAAACCGTTGCACTGACCGCGGGTGGCCACACCGTCGGAAAGACGCATGGTAACGGTGATGCTGCAAACCTCGGCCCTTCACCAGAAGGTGCTGACGTCACTGAGCAGGGCATGGGGTGGATGAACCACACCACCCGTGGAATTGGTCGCGACACCGTCAGCTCCGGTATCGAAGGTGCATGGACCACACACCCCACAAAGTGGGACAACGGATACTTCTACCTCCTGTTCACCTATGACTGGGAGCTCAAGAAGTCGCCAGCGGGTGCACAGCAGTGGGAGCCCATCAACATCAAGGAAGAAGACAAGCCTGTCGATGTTGAGGATCCCTCGATCCGATACAACCCCATCATGACCGATGCTGACATGGCCATGATCAAGGATCCTGCCTACCGCGTCATCTCGGAGCGTTTCTACAACGACCCCGCATACTTCTCTGAAGTATTCGCTCGTGCCTGGTTCAAGCTCACTCACCGTGACATGGGACCCAAGGTTCGTTACGTCGGCCCAGAAGTTCCAGCTGAAGACCTTATCTGGCAGGACCCTGTTCCTGCGGGCAATGCCAAGTATGACGTTGCTGCTGTAAAGGCAAAGATCGCTGCAGCAGGCCTGTCCATCTCGGACATGGTCTCCACTGCTTGGGATTCTGCTCGCACCTACCGCGGCTCAGACATGCGCGGTGGTGCCAACGGTGCACGTATCCGCCTGGAGCCTCAGAAGAACTGGGAAGGCAATGAGCCAGAGCGTTTGACACGTGTCCTTTCTGTCCTCGAGCCCATCGCAGCTGAGACCGGCGCCAGCGTTGCTGACGTCATCGTTCTTGCTGGAAACCTGGGTGTTGAGCAGGCTGCCAAGGCAGCTGGCCACAACATCACGGTTCCTTTTGCTCCAGGACGCGGTGACGCAACCCAGGACATGACGGATGCTGAATCCTTCGAGCCCCTCGAGCCCATCCACGATGGTTACCGTAACTGGCTCAAGAAGGACTACACCGTCAGTGCAGAAGAGCTCATGCTTGACCGCACTCAGCTCATGGGCCTCACCGCTCCTGAGATGACCGTGCTGGTCGGTGGCATGCGTGCCCTCGGCACCAACCACGGCGGTTCCAAGGTCGGTGTTCTCACCGAACGTGAAGGCCAACTGACGAATGACTTCTTCGTCAACCTGACCGACATGAACTATGCCTGGGAGCCTGCCGGTAGCAACCTCTACAACGTGCGTGACCGTAACAACGGTCAGGTGAAGTTCACTGCATCACGAGTTGACCTTGTGTTCGGTTCGAACTCCATCCTCCGCGCCTACTCCGAGGTTTACGCACAGGACGACGCCAGCGAGAAGTTCGTGGGCGACTTTGTCGCCGCTTGGGTCAAGGTCATGAACGCAGATCGTTTCGACCTGACTGCATAGTCAACAGAACAAGAAGTAGGGCACTGGAGAAATCCAGTGCCCTTCTCTGTTGCTGGGGGAGCGAGATTGCTAACGTGAAGCCATGATCGGATACGAAGTCAACAACATTGGTGCCCCAGATAGCTGGCGTGAGTTCTATGGTGGCTTTGTACCACAGACCTCCCGGCAGGGTCGCCGCGTCGTCGATCACGAGATGACCAACCAATTCATCGGAATGACGGCAAACGCCTATGCACCCGGCGAACAAGCTGGCTATTGGCACACCCACTCTGAGATTGAAGAACTCTATGTCTTCCTGGAGGGCACAGGCCAAATGGGTCTTGATGGCGACATTGTTGACGTGGGGCCAGGATCGGTTGTTCGCGTGGGTCAAGGGGTCTGGCGAACCTGGCGAGCGATGCCAGATAGCGATGGCGAACTTCGTTGGCTCTGTATTCGAGCAGGAGCTAGCGAACTCACCAACTATCCCCACGATGCAACAAGGGATGAAGAGCGCGCTGCGCCCTGGTAAAGCTCTTTAGTACTCGCCCTTGACCACGAAGTAGCTGCCACGAATAGTGCCGGCAAGCTTGGACTTCATTCGAGCGAACTTGAACTTGCCCAGCTCTTCAGGGATCTCCATGCCATCTGAGAGTTTGAAGCCCACGGCACGCTTCTTGTTGTCGTTGACGGTGTAGAGAACGTTGACGGCAAGGCCGCTTTCATAGAACACGTAGGTCCATCGCGTGAGACCCTCTGCAGCTTCGATCATCATCTCGGTGACCTCGAGTGGTGTGGACGAGACCACGATGTCACGCTCGAGCAGAACCTTGGCCACATAGGCCACGAGTTCAGGTGCTTCGCTAGCGGGAGTGGTCTCAAACAAGAGGTCGTACTTGTTCTTGAAGTAGCGGGCCTCGTTGGCGCGGAGGCCAGCTAGTGCGTCAGCCCAGGGTGAGGACTCAAGTCCTGAGGTGGAGACGGTGACGAAGTCGACGGGGGTTCCCAAAATAGTTCCTTTATTGAACGATTGAACTAATTGAGTTTAGTCTCCGGCGATTGATAACTATCACTGCAGATTAGAGGGTAATAACGTTCAGGCTTTCACTCTGTGCAGCAAGTGCCAACCTGGCATCGAGGGTGGCGAGAAAAGCATTGTGTTCAATCGCGGTGTGAAGAACAAGTGCGTCAGGCATTCTCAACTGTGTGCGTGCGCGGACGTAGGCAAGATTGATGCTTCCTGCCTGATCGAGCTGAGAAACCTCTATTCCAAGCGAAGAGATGTTTCTCATCATCACATCCATCTGCCCATTACGTGCAGGATGAACCATTGCTTCGGAAAGTGTGAGTGAGGAAATAACGAGTTTGTCCTCAATAGAGTCAACGAAGAGATCAAGAGCCCATCCATGATGAGCGTCATGTGAAGCGAGAAGTGCAATCAGGACGTTGGCGTCCAGAACAATTACTCGGGCCATTCGTTCAACAACTCTTCACGCCAGCCATCCGGCCAAATGCCGTTCATCGAGCCTGCTACCTGTCGGATTACTCTTTCTTTTTCGAGTTTCTTATTTTCTGCTCGGAGATGCACAGTCTCCATGCCTTCGGACAGAATTTTCTGAAGAAGTTTGCTTCTCTCTGAAGCAACTTCTGGCCACAAAGAACTCGCTTCATCGAGCGCGCGAGCAAGGGGTGCAGTCTCGGTAATCATGTGACGCTGACGTGCGGTGGGCATACCTAAAGTGTAACACTTGAGGCAAAGTGTTACACCTAGATTTTTTCTACATCACGTGGTCTGGGTTCATCCAGAACACGTCCCACAAGTGACCGTCCAGGTCTTCAAAGCCCCAGCTGAACATAAAGCCCATGTCTTCAGGTTCATTCAAGCGGCGGGCACCCATCGCGAAAGCTTTCTCGGTGAGAGTCTTCACTTCTTCAGCTGAATCTAAAGACAACGCAAGGATTGCTTCGGTGGTGTCCTTGGAAGCAATCTTCTTCTGAATAAAGCTTTCAAACTTGGCGTGCTCGAGCAGCATCACAAAGATGTTCTCGTTGATGATCATGCAGGTGGACTGCTCATCGGTGAACTGAGGGTTGAAGGTGAATCCCAGTTCCGTAAAGAACTCAACCGACTTCTTGAGGTTGGCAATAGGGAGGTTCACAAAGAGGGAATTAACCATCCCCACACACTACTGGAGGAGAGTTATGCCTTGCCAGAGAGGGTAAACACTTCAAGATCCCACCATGCTGACATAGGGAGTTCCTTGACTGCAGCCTCTGCCGCAACCGCATCCTCTGCATCAAGGTTGATGAAGACTTTGCCCTGTGGCACAGCCAAGAAAATCTGACCCATGCGCCCCGCCGCCTGGAGTTCCTTGACCTTGAGCTTCTCTTCTTCAACGACTTTCATCACATCAGACATGTCTGTGCCGGGCTTAAAGGTGCTGATAACCATGAACTCGCTCATGCGGAGCCTCTCGTGAATTTCGTTTTCTATTGGTAACGTGAAGCTAGCAGAATTAGTTAAGTTACTCAACTAATTGAAACCCAGCATCTTGAGGAAACATGTCCGCACAATCACAACTCCTTGAAGCTAGAAGGCTGGCCCAGTTGTTGCTGTCTGCAACGGAGTTGTCGAAAGAGATCTTTGCTGAGATCGCCCGGGAGGTGGGGGTACCTGTTCAGGTCGCCAGGGCACTGTGTCTGATTGAAGGTCCTACCTCGATGTCTGAGCTCGCCTCAAAGTTCACCTGCGACAAGTCATACATCACCCCACTTGCTGACCAAATGGAAGAGATGGGCCTGTTAGAGAGAGTCCCAGGAGTAGATCGCCGCAAAAAGTTATTAGAACTCACGCCACTTGGCCTCACTGCTCAAACACAGCTTGAAGCACAGATTGCCCTACGCAGTCCGGTGATGGTTTCTCTCACCCCCACTGAGCGAGAAACATTAGAACAACTCTTAGCCAAACTCTCCTAGAGTTCATCTCAGGAACATTGAGAGGACACAACTCATGGTCAACTACGAAGTAGTCAATGTTGGAGCACTCGAACAGTGGCGAGACCACACCGGTGGGTGGAGTGATCACAACACTCGGGAGGGTCGCCGTGTTGTTGATCATGAGTTCGACAACCAATACATCGGTCTCACTGTCAATGCCCTCATTCCAGGCCAAGAAGACGCCTACTGGCATGATCATGCCGAGGTTGAGGAGGTTTACATCTTCCTCACCGGTCGTGGCCAGATGGGGCTCGATGACGATGTCGTTGAGGTCGGCCCTGGCACAGTGGTCAAGGTGGGTCAGCAGACCATGCGCACCTATCGCTGCCTACCGGAGAGCCCAGATCAATTGAGGTTTATCTGTGTGCGTGCAGGTGGCAGTGAACTGGGCGTCAAGCCCACAGATGCAACAGTGGACTGGGATCGGCCAAAGCCCTGGTAATTCTGGAATAAACCTAGGAAGTAATGATTCCTATTTCTGGCAGACCATGGTGGTTGAGCGCTCAGGAGTTACGTCAGGAATTCCACAATAGGAACAACTGATTCCGTAATCCTCAAGATGGTCCAGATCAGCCCCAAGATGCCAATGGCTATCAACACAACTGTGGTGATTTTCGAGCTCCACTGCGGCAGTGTTTTTCTGAGAAGGACGAGACACAACCCCACCACGCTCACAACAATGACTTGAGCAAAGTCAACGCCGAGGTTGAAGCTGATAATTGCTGCAGCATGCTCTGACGTGGCCAAGCCAAGTTGGGCCAAGCTCGAGGCGAAACCAAGTCCATGAACCAAGCCCACCGCTGTTGCAATAATCCAATACTTTTCCCATTCCACCCGGGTGAGGGCAGCGAAGGCAGTCACGGTTATGGACAGGGCAATGACAGGTTCTACTATCCCTGAGGGGACACTCAGCACCTGGAAATAGGCCAAGGTGAAGCTGAGTGCATGTCCCAAGGTGAACGCAGCAATGAGTTTGACCGCTCGCAGCCAATTGCGTTTGTTCACGGCAACTTTGAATAGTCCCAGTGCAAGCACGACCAAGAAGAGAAGATGATCGGCCCCATAAGCAATGTGGTCAATGCCCTGCAGCAGAAAAGTATTCACGCTTGCCCAGAAGCCGAACTCGAACACTGCAACACTCTCATCGTTGAGCCCCGAAACAAGTGTGGTCTCGCCAGATTGGAAGATGAGTTGTGTGTCCAGTGACGGGAAAGCCCAGCGAATCTGTGCGCTTCGGACAGATTCGCCCGGAGGCGTTGTGAGGAACGCCACCGCAACTGTCGACGTTGCGCTCACGCCTTGTTGGCTACTGAAGTCCGGAGGATTGATCCAGGCAGTGGTGATGGGCAGCACCTCGCCATTGCATTCGATACGTGTGTTCTGGTGCAGGGACTCGAGCAGATCTCCATTAACCCTCGAGAGTTGCTGGTAGAACTCATTTTCTTCAAGAGCACCGCTGTCATTGTCATCGGTGAAACCCAAAGCAGTAAAGGCAATTTCTGCCTCACCCATGAGCTTTTCAGGGCTGGCTTTAATAACCACCGTTTCCGTGGAGTAGGCATGCGCCCACACCGGGAGCGGATTGCCCAGAATGATCAGAGCCGAAATGGCACAACTGAGTAATCCCAGCAGCACAACTTTCATGCCAGTGGTTTCACTAGGTGTTGTCGTGCGCAGAGGATGACTCAACGGTGGTTCTTAAGCTGTTTTTCTGCGCTTGCGGCGAAGCACGACAAAGACAACGGTAACCAGAGCGCCGATGACGACAACTCCGCCAGTAATAACCCATGGCAACGCCTCAGGTGGAACTGCCATCCCAGTGTCGGGAGGACCACCAGCAGGGCCACCACCGGGAGGGCCACCGGCAGTACTCGTCGAATCAACCGCGGTCACTCCCATAAAGCATTTGATCGTGCGGTTTTTTTCAGCGGACTGCGCGTAGTAGTGGTAGCCATCTGCGTCCGTCGTGCGCCCGTTGCACTCATCAAGTTCAATCGTGCTGTTGGCGGCAAGCGGGGCAAATACTGCAACTCCATCTAGCGCGTAGCCGATGAGCTGTGTTTCAGCATCGGGATCGGTGATGTCAGCGCCATAGTTAGCGCCCTCACAATTTGTGTAGGCGTGCATGTGGTATCCCTCAATGGGGTTGAAGTGTCCACCACAGTCGTCGAAAGCCGCAATTGTGTAGGCGCCCAATATGGCATCAACGGGGGCTGAAGGAGCGATGACTAAACCGTTGAGGGTAACGCCTAAATCAGTTCCTTGAGTAGTGCTCCCAGCAGATGCTTTGACGGGATTGACCGGAACCAGGATCGAAATAGGCACAGCTTCGCCTGTTTCTGTCCATTCATAGATGCCTTCAACGCAGTGGTATTTGTAAGCTTCGTCCACGTCTGGTTTAGCTGCACCTTGGAAAGCTTCCTTGGTGTCGGTGACGTTGACATTTCCTTGCTCGTCATAGAGCTTCCACTTCGCGTCGCCATAGATCTCACTCAAGTCAAGAATGAATTGACCGTCAGCGTCATAGACCTTGCTGCCATCGAGCCAAATTCCTGAGTCTTCAGCCGAGGTGGAAGTGGTAGCCGGACAGAACGGGCCGATGGTGGTGCCCACGGGAGTCCCTGTCACGGTGATGCGATAACAGGTGGTTTCCTCACCGTTGGTGAGAGTGCACGACTCTTCAGTGATGGGGTCCGTAAGTGAACCATCCTTGAACGCAGAGACATCAACGCCCGGAGCCCCTAACGAAACTGCCGGAGTGGAACCTTGGGAAGAGAACAAAACCCAGGTCAAAATCACGGCAATTACCGCCACAACGGCTATCGAGAGACTTGCTACTTTTTTCATGACCGTTCCTTAGGGTTTCTGTGCTGTGCGTTGTGTTCTGTTGTGTAAAGAAGTGATGATCTACAACTTCTTGAAGCTTGAGTCCGGCGTTCCGGTGAAACAACCCATGACATAGGGGTAGGAGTCTGTGACGTAGTAGCCGTATTGGCCATTCACCGTCATGCCGTTACACGCATCGAGTGTGCCCGCTTGTGTGTATTCGTAGTCCTGAATGTAGGTGCCGTCGTAGGAGCCACCGGGGCTACCTTTCCCGCTAGGACGCGTGCCAGCTTTCAGGGTGTAACCAGAGACGGCGTGACGCATCTCTCCCGTTTGGGGGTCGAGATAGTGGGGGCCATAGATAGGAAAGCCATCAGCGGCAAACCCAATTACAGGGGAACCCTGGTTCGTCTCTTCAGGGTCAAATAGCGCGTTGGGATTGCCGTGGTAGTGATACAGACCACCTGGTTGGGTGTGACCGTTGTGAGAGTCTGTCCCAAACCCCACGGGTCCCATGGGGTCTAGCCGCCAGTCCACGGTGGGACCGCAACCGTTAGCAATGTTGCCGTCTTCATCTGCGGCGGCATCATCGGGCTTGTAACACCCATTCGCAATGAGGTCGAGTACAACACCGTTGAGCATGATGGCGTTATAGCTCTGCATGCTCAACGCGGTTGGAGTTGTTGCAGCTTGGGGTGTGCGAGGAATACTCAGTGAAATCTGTTGTTCAGCGACAGGTTCTGCAAAGTGTGCACTGCTGTCGTTGAAGTCGTAGTTCGGTATTGCGTTAGCGCTGACCGTGCAGGATTGGCCGTCTTCAGACACGTCGAATGTAGAGACAAAGTCCATGTCTCGCGTGATGTCAGTGACGTTCGCTTGATAGGTCGCGGAGTACTCCGCACAATCACCGCTCAAGTTGGTGAGCACCACGTTTTTAATGTCCACTACGTCATCTGCTGTCGAGCTCGATGAAGATGACGAGCTCGAACTAGTAGTCGAGCTACACCCAACAAGCGTCACGACAGAGGCTAAACCTAAGACGATCAATGACATGCGGGGGCTCATGGGAGTCCGTTCAAAAGTAGTGAACAAGTGTTCACACAATTTAGTATACAGTTGTTCACAATGTCAACAACTGCAACTTCAGCACCCACACCCGCTCCGGGGAGCGGCGTTCGTCGTGAAGGAAAATTGAAGCAACAGCTTGTTGAAGTGACAATCGAACTCTTGTTGGAACCTCGAGAAATTCGATTTCCCACTATGCGTGAAATTGCACAGAGTGCCGGAGTCGCTCCAGGAGCCGCATATCGACACTTTGATTCTCAGCTCGAGTTGCTCATTGCCGTTGTCGCTGAACTCTTTGCCAGGCTGGAACAGGCACTCCTCAGCGCCGCTGAAGAACGTAACGATGCAGACGGCAAGATTCGTGCAATCTCTCTGGCGTATGTTCAGTGGGGTATCGCCAATCCAGGGTGTTATCAACTCTTGTTCGAGACAACAGATGATCCTGTGTCGTATCAAGAAGCAAATAGGCCGGGGCTTGATCTCATTCAGCAATTGGCAATGCTTGTCGCCGAGCACTTTGACTCAGAAGAACCTCACGTTGAGCAAGCGACACAACTGTGGGTGTACATGCATGGCGTTGTCACGCTCAGAACACACAAAACAGGCATGCCCTGGCAGGTAACTCCAGAAGATGATGTGAACAGATTTGTTGATCTCATTCTGAAGACTGCTTAACGAAAAAGACCGCCACTGTGGGCGGTCTTTTTCTTTGGCGGAAGATGGGGGATTCGAACAGCCCTTTGCTCACGATTTTTTTGTTGGAGTTCCGCTAACACGAGAGATAAGTGAATCAAATGCTCGATCAGATAGCAACCGCCTCAGAGTGACAAGTGGACGCGCTCCAAAGCCAGCCACATATCTAGTCTTTGGCTGCTTTACTGTTGCTGCCCTGGCAATG
The DNA here is from genome assembly GCF_936931525.1 of uncultured Aurantimicrobium sp. Classification (GTDB taxonomy): domain Bacteria; phylum Actinomycetota; class Actinomycetes; order Actinomycetales; family Microbacteriaceae; genus Aurantimicrobium. Next base: position 1,547 of record NZ_CAKZII010000108.1, on the reverse strand, counting down.
ACATCAGCGATAACTTGCGGTGGCGACTGCATGCTCATCATCCTCGGATTGGTGAAGGAAGCCAACATTGACTTCACTCGATCTGCGTAGGGCCCATTGCCCGATGTTGCCTGTAGTCCTGAGGCGGCAATGTCTAAGAATTCGGATTTGATACCTCCTGGCTCGACAACGACTACATCTATCCCGAAAGGTTTCAGCTCCATGCGAAGGCTGTCGCTTAGTGCCTCGAGCGCGAATTTAGTGCCGTGGTACCAACCACCGAAAGGACCAACTGCACGTCCTCCAACGGATGAGATGTTGATGATTCTTCCACTTCCCTGTTTCCTCATTTGTGGGAGGACGAGCTTTGTGAGCTCCATCGCTCCGAAGACGTTCACATCGAACTGACGCTTTGCTTCTTCCTGCGAGACATCCTCGATTGCACCGTAGGATCCATAGCCAGCGTTATTCACGAGGACATCTATGCGACCGGAGCTAGCCAGAACATTGGCGATTCCGTCCTGCATCGACTTGGCATCGGTGACATCTAGAGCAAGTGGCTTGACTCCCTGGGAGGCGAGGGCCTCGAGGCGGTCTATTCGACGAGCAGCCCCGTAGACGGTGAATCCTTGAGATAGCAGGCTAAGCGCCGCTGCCGAACCGATTCCCGAGGAAGCCCCCGTGATGATTGCGACCTTGTTGTTTGACTCCATGGCTGGCCTTTCGTTAAGATGAACTCAGGTTCCGTTTATTATCCTGAACTATAGTTCACTTTTTGTCAAATTAGGGAGAGACGTGGTGCGAAAGCCCAGGGTTGACTCGGTGCGCAATCGTGGACTGATTCTCGCCGCCGCCCGTCAGGAGATTGCCGAACGCGGTCCCGAAGTTGGAATGGACGAGATTGCCAGTCGTGCTGAGGTTGCGGTGGGTACCCTTTATCGACATTTCCCGACCAAAGAGGCTTTGGTCACAGCAATTGTGGGCGAGTCCATGGAACAAGTTGCCGATGATGCCGAACGTCGTCTTGCATTATGCGAGGCCGGAGAGCCAGCTCGTGTTCAGTTGGTTGCTTTCATCGAAGCATTGATCACACTGTCAGCCGAAAACCAAGCAGTCCTGGCAGCAATGGAGGCAATTGGTGCCTCGAAGGGAACTGATTCGGCTGAGGCACGAGCTACAACAGCTATAACTCGACTTATTGAACTCGGTCACAAAAGTTCGTCAGTTCCTAGTCACGTCACGGTGGAAGATGTCTACATGCTGTTGGCTACTGCGCCCTACGGACAACCAACATCTGTCCGCGACCGCTGGCTGGACCTCATGCTCACTGGCCTTATGACCGAGTGAGCCACTGCGTGGAGCCACGCCTAAATTGAACAATTAAAACTCGAAATTTACGGCGAACCGCACAAGGAACTGCACATGGAGCAACAAAGAACCCCCGAAACCATCTGATTTCTCAGTGATTACGGGGGTTTTCTTTGGCGGAAGATGGGGGATTCGAACCCCCGAGGGCGTTAACCCAACACGCTTTCCAAGCGTGCGCCATAGGCCACTAGGCGAATCCT
>NZ_CAKZII010000107.1 GCF_936931525.1 uncultured Aurantimicrobium sp. | reverse complement strand
GCATCCTGGTCGCGGCCACTCATCGTTACGGAAACATCACCGGTAGGCTCCACAACAACCTGGATCTCGCGAAGGTCGTGACGCAGCGAGCTGGCCACGGGGATGATGACGCGGAAGATGGTGATGGCGGCAAGCGATCCAACATAGAGCGCCATCCAGTACCAGCGAGCCCAGGTTCCGTCAGCGAACATCATGCCCTGAGTGAACTGGTGAGGCAGAGCCAGCAGGATTGCTGCGTAGGAGAGCAGGTGCACGATGTACCAGAACTCATAGGAGAGCTTCTTGCGCACGATAACCAGTGAGGTCACCACAACCAGGATCAGTAGACCGGTCGCGATGAAAGCGATGGACATGTCTTGCTGGTTGACAATCATGTCGATGGCTTCGGCCACAGGGTTGAGTCCCTGGGTAATGCCATAGCCAATCATGAGCAACAGCATGTGAGCCAAGATCAAATACAGAACGGGCTTGCCCAACTTGCGGTGCAAAGCCAATGCCTTGTCGTGACCGAAGGTGCGATCAATTGCGGGGATGCGTGCAGCAAGCACAAGCATGACCAAGAGCAGGTCGGAACCAATCAAGCCGGTGACGATACCGAGGCCAGTGACGGCTTCGTTGATCTTGAGGAAATAGGTGGCTCCGCCGTCAGCCAGGAAGAGAGCGAGAACGATGGCCACCGAAAAGTACACAATGGTCTCGAGCAGATCCCCACGACGCAGACGTGCCTTATAGCCGCGCTTGATAGCCGTGGCGCGCTCAGAAGTAGCGCTGCCGCGGCGTGCGGGCTGAGGGGTTTTGTATGGCGCGGTCATGGTCATGAGATAAATCTGTCAGGTCAGTCTGGGGGAACCCTATGACCAACCTATGAATTACTTATGAACCTAATTCTACGCTTTGTAGAAAGAATTTAGGCGAACTGCCACGATCGCTTGGACAGGCCATACCAAAAGCCCTCAATTGCACTGGAATTATCCAAACCAGTCTCCAAAGCAGCACCCAATGCCACATACAACGGGGCCCAGTGTTCAATCCGAGGGTGGGCTTCGTGAGCAGCAGGAGCCTGGTCCCAGAAGTTCAACAAAGCGTCAATGTCTTTGTTCTCCAGAGCTTCCGCAGCCCAGTGGTCGAACTCAGCAGATGCCTGAGGGGGTGTGCCATCAGGACCAGCACCGGGGTTGAACCAACGCAGGTTGTGGGTAGTGAAACCAGAGCCCACAATCAATGTTCCTGAGTCCCTTAGGGGAGCAAGTTTGCGACCCATCTCGAAAAGGTCAACGGGGTTCAGGCTTGGCAGAGACAGTTGCAGCACCGGAACATCTGCATCGGGATACATCTGGGTCAGGGGCACATAGGCGCCGTGGTCCAAACCACGGCCCTGATCTTGTTGAACATCTGTGCCCAGCACGCCCAGCACATCTGCAGCAAGCTCTGTTGCGGCAGGGGTGTTGTAGGTCATCTCGTAGTACTTGCTGGGGAAGCCATAGAAGTCATAGACCAGCCCCGTGTCTTCACGGGTGGAGCTGATGGTGGCAGGTGCTTCTTCCCAGTGCGCAGAGACCATGAGGATCTGCTTAGGCTTCTCAAGTGCCTGACCCCACCCAGCGAGTTCACTGGACCAGCGAGCGTCATCGACCAGCATGGGAGCACCGTGGCTCATAAACAGCACGGGCTGCGTGGTCTCACTCATTGTTTTCCCCTTGGTGAACCAGTGACGTTGGTTCTTTAGAGAGAATGCGCACGCGCTCTGATTTATTCCGCAGGATTACTTGAAAATAATCGTGCGCTGACCATCGCGCAGGATGCGATCTTCAGCAAACCACTTGACGGCCTGGGTCAGGGTGCGGCTTTCCTCGTCCTGGCCAATGGCCACCAGTTCTTCGGGAGAGCGCGAGTGGTCAACGCGCACCACGTTCTGCTCAATGATCGGACCTTCATCCAGGTCGCTGGTGACAAAGTGTGCGGTGGCACCGATGAGCTTCACACCACGTGAGTGTGCCTGCTTGTAGGGATTAGCGCCCTTGAAACCAGGCAGGAAGCTGTGGTGAATATTGATGATTTTGCCTTCGAGCTTCTTGCAGAGCTCAGGTGAGAGCACCTGCATGTAGCGGGCAAGGACAACAAGCTCAATGTCGTTCTCTTCAACAACCTCGAGCAGGCGCTTCTCAAAAGCAGCCTTTTGCTCGGGAGTAGTGACAGCCATAGATTCAAACGGAATGCCATAGAAGCCAGCAAGGGAGCTGAGCTCATCATGATTGGAGAGCACCAGAGGGATCTCCACTGGCAGTTGCCCTGCACGCTGGCGGAACAAGATGTCGTTGAGGCAGTGAGCTGCCTTGGTTGCGAGGACCAGGGTGCGCAGGGGGCGTCCGACAACGTCGAGACGCCACTGCATGTTGTAGTTCGAGGTGACGGGCTGCAGAGCAAGCTCGAATTCTTCGCGGCTGGCGGTCGTCTCCACCTGGAGGCGCATGAAGAAGGTTCCGGTGTCATCACTGGAGAACTGCTGGCTCTCGGTGATGTTTCCGTTGGCTGCAACAATGGCTCCACTGACGGCATGCACAATGCCAGGCTTATCGGCACAAACAAAGGTGAGTACCCAGTGGGTTGCGTCAGTCATTCATCAAGAATATTGCCTTCAAGCTTGGTAGACTGACACAGTCGCAACTGGCGTTGAGATGGGTATCCATCAGGGAGCGATTAATGAGCGGATCTAGCCGAACGCCTGGGCTATGAACGACAAAACCTGTTCCGGGTTTGTCCCGGTCTATCCCTAGGAGCCCACTGTGTCTTCAGATAACACCTTCAACGCCCCTCTCTCCGAGGTTGACCCCGAGATTGCTGCAGTACTGCAGAACGAACTCGGTCGCCAGCGCGACTTCCTCGAGATGATTGCTTCCGAGAACTTCGTTCCTCGTGCCGTGCTCGAATCTCAGGGTTCGGTCCTCACCAACAAGTACGCAGAGGGTTACCCCGGCAAGCGTTACTACGGTGGTTGCGAATTCGTTGACGTGGCTGAAAGCCTCGCCATCGAGCGTGCCAAGAAGCTCTTTGGTGCTGCATATGCCAACGTTCAGCCTCACTCCGGTGCAACTGCGAACGCTGCTGTCCTCCACGCGATTGCTCAGCCTGGCGACACTATCCTCGGTCTTGAACTCGCACACGGTGGTCACCTCACCCACGGTATGAAGTTGAACTTCTCCGGCAAGGTCTATAACCCCGTTGCCTACGGTGTTGACCCTGAAACTTTCCTCGTGGACATGGATGTTGTCCGCAAGCTGGCTCACGAGCACAAGCCTGCCGTCATCATCGCTGGTTGGTCGGCATATCCTCGTCAGCTCGACTTTGCTGAGTTCCGCAAGATCGCTGATGAAGTAGGCGCCAAGCTCTGGGTCGACATGGCTCACTTCGCAGGTCTCGTTGCAGCTGGTCTGCACCCCAACCCCGTACCTTTCGCTGACGTTGTTTCCACAACCGTTCACAAGACCTTGGCAGGTCCCAGATCCGGTCTGATCCTCAGCCGTGACGAAGAACTGGCCAAGAAGCTCAACTCGGCTGTGTTCCCTGGACAGCAGGGTGGTCCCCTCATGCATGTCATCGCAGCGAAGGCAACTGCCTTCAAGCTCGCGATGGAGCCTGAGTTCAAGGATCGTCAGCAGCGCACCCTGCGCGGTGCTCAGATCATTGCTGACCGTCTGACCCAGCCCGACATGAAGGCTGCGGGCGTTGACGTGCTCACCGGCGGAACTGAAGTTCACCTGGTTCTCGTTGACCTGCGCAACTCTCCTTTGGATGGTCAGCAGGCAGAAGATGTGCTTCACGCTTCCGGCATCACCGTGAACCGTAACTCGGTACCGTTCGACCCACGTCCACCCATGGTCACCTCGGGTCTGCGTATTGGTACTCCTGCCCTCGCAACACGTGGCTTCGGCGATGCTGAGTTCACCGAGGTTGCAGATGTCATTGCTGAGGCTCTCAAGCCTGGTGCTGATGTTTCTTCTCTCAAGGCTCGTGTCAAGGTATTGACCGAGAAGTTCCCCCTGTACCCAGGTCTCGAGCAGTGGTAGCAATCACTCTCGACGGCATCGCAACTGCGTCTGCCGTCAAGGGTGAACTCGCTGACCGTATTGCAGCGCTCAAGGCCAAGGGAATCACCCCTGGTTTGGGCACGCTGTTGGTGGGCGACGACCCTGGATCGCGTTCGTATGTCGCGGGCAAGCACCGCGACTGTGCAGAGGTAGGCATCAACTCGATCCGAGTTGATCTGCCTGCCACAGCAACTCAGGCAGATGTTGAAGAAGCGATAAAGAAGCTCAACGCTGACCCTGCTGTGACCGGTTACATCGTGCAGCTTCCTTTGCCCAAGGGCCTAGACGAGCACGCAGCACTGGAGCTCATTGATCCTGCCAAGGATGCTGATGGCCTTCATCCCATGAACTTGGGACGTCTGGTCATGGGCATTGAAGGAGAACTGGCTTCGCCACTTCCCTGCACTCCTGCAGGAATTGTGGAGCTGCTCCAGCGCTACGACGTTCCTCTTTCTGGCAAGCATGTCACCGTGGTCGGCCGTGGGCTTACCGTGGGTCGCCCTCTGGGTCTTTTGCTCACCCGCAAGGGCATCGACTCAACGGTGACACTGACACACTCTCGCACCGTCAACATCGAAGACGAGATTCGTCGCGCTGATGTGGTTGTTGCTGCTGTGGGTGTTCCCCACTTCATCAAGCCTGAATGGGTCAAGCCTGGTGCTGCTGTTCTGGACGTGGGTATTACCCGCGTTGAGAACCCAGAGACGGGCAAGGCCAAGCTGACCGGTGACGTGGACCCTACTGTTGCTGAGGTCGCGGGCTACTTCTCACCGAATCCTGGTGGAGTGGGCCCCATGACGCGTGCGATGCTCTTGGCCAATGTGGTCAAGGCAGCGGAGCTCGCTACGCGCTAATCAGTGCTCTGGATTTACTTACTGATCAAGTAAATCCAGAAGATGGGGACGTGCCTTCATCGCGTGGATGATGAGTTCGTTACCGCTATCAAACACGAGAACAACTGTTTCAAGCATTCGCCCTTGGGTATCAAAACCTAATCGCAGTTGACGCGATGGAGATTTGGCGTCCAGATAATCAACCCACAACGGCCACGAAGCCACTTGGATAATGTCTTCTGCACTGATTCCGTGTTTGAGGGCGGAAGGGTGAATATTCATGCAGAGTATTGCAAAAGCGCACTTCGGATAAAGTCTGATCGACTGGAGTGGTTTCGCTGCGCCTGCTCATCTAGACGCGCAAGTTCCTCGGCAGTCAAACGGACTGCAATGGTTTGAGAAGCGACCGCACCTCTCCCAGGCCTTCCTCGTCCCCTCTTCTTGAGGGTAGGGACATCAATGCCTGCTTCAGCTTCAGCAACCCATGCAGAGATGTCCTCTTCGGTGACAGGAACCCCATTGATCGATTCGTTTTTCAACATACGAATATTGTAATACGAAAATAGCAATCAGTCTAGATTTTTCCGACGTTTTTGATAAGTCGAAAGGCTCAAACCACTGTCCCTGCTCACTTAGAACTTTGCTCGGATTCTCATGCGAATGAAAATGCCCGTTGCTAAGAGAAGTGTGAAGCCAGCACCAGCGAAAAGCCACAGCAACGGAGACTGACCAGCTGGAGCAGGAGCGGAGGCCGAACTCGGAAGTGCCTCTTCCTCTGTTTGGCTGCCAGCTTTAGATGGAGCCATATTAGAGGCTTGGGGGCTGGGGGAACGGAATGATTCTGCAAGAACTATCTCCTCAGGAAACTGAGCAAGGATCGGTGTTTCATCCTGCCCCACCAAGTTCCCAGGTTCAGGGGAAGCAGAAACAGGCGCTGATCGTACGTTGAGGCTCACAGTAGTTGTAAACGGAGCGAACAAAATAGGATCATCTGGAGTAAACGTGACACCCACATTGTGGATACCGCTGGAAAGTACAGCACTGGGTTCAGTGAAAGAGAAAGTGCCAGGCTGAGAAGCTGCGCCGCCGGTCAAACTGCTCTCTTGTGTTCGTTGACCTGAATTGATGGTGCTCGGAGTAGGAGCAGAAATCAGCGTTGCGGGTGGGATGGATGTCGGGCCATCATCTTCAATGACCCAATCAAATTCGTCGATGAGATGATCTCTGAAATAGTCAATAGATGAGTAATACATCGTGTTATGTGCATCAAGATGAACATCCGGATTAACCTCCTGCTGAGACCACGCCCGCAGAAGTTTGCTGTAATTAAGCGAAGACATTGCTGTGCCGTCGAGGAAATTTGTAGCTGAGGTCAAACTTTGAATAGACCAGCTACTGAGATCTTGGTTGAAGCTTTCTGCGTCTTCGAACATTCCGTCAAAATAAAATAGCTGGTTGGTGTGCCAGTTGCTCAGGTCTTGATTGAATGCGTAAGCCTCCTTGAACATATTGGTGACGTCAGTGGCGTTGCTGATGTCCCAGTTGCCGATAGGGGCGTCGAACGTCTGAGTGCCGAAGAACATTCCTCGCATGTTCACTAGGTTGCTAACGTCCCAGGTGCTGATGTCCTGGTTGAAACGATCTGCCCCGGTAAACATATATTCTGCCGAGATAACGGAAGCGGGAAAGTCTGCTGGAAGTGCTGTCAACTCCGGCTCGAGGGAAAATGCATAATCTAACGTGGTGAAATACGGGTCTGAGGCAAAATCTCCCCAACTCGCAACACTTGTTACTTTGCCTTTTTTGGCAAAGATGGCGTCACCGTAACCCGTCGCCCCACCGGTAATGGTGAGTAGATAGTTACCTGTTGACGCATAAGTATGAGAGATATTGCTCATTCCCCAGTGGCTTGTAAACGTTCCGTCACCCCAGGCAATGGTTCCCCACAAATCCTGGATGGGGAGGGTATATGGAGCACTCGTATCAGTGACATGCAGCGTAAGAGCCATTGGGCTGGCGACATTTATGGCCTTGAGTGTTCCAGGACTTGAATAGTCAGGCATCGCCGTGACGAAAATCTTAGTTCCATCTGGGGAGGCTGCAACACCTCCGACATAGGTACCCACGTTGAGAGTCTCTTCAATTAGAAGGGAGCTAGTGTTCATGATGGATACGGTTCCATCAAAGAAATTTGTGACGTAGAGGTGGCCCATATCTGGAGAAAAAGCTAGAGAGTTTGGCGCTGTACCTAGGGGTGTTGTCCCGTCGATTCGCATCTCAAAATCCGGGTCTAATGGGTCAGTAATACTTTGATTTAGCCACACCGCACTGACCGTATTATCCAATTCGTTTGCCACAAATGCCCCTTGGGCGTCAGAGCTAACAACCACCGCGGTGGGGTTTGACCCAACGTTGATTCGTTTTTCAATAGGGAAAGTTGGACCTGTCAAGTCAATACTCACGAGTTCGTCTGATTGCTCTAACGTTACGTAGCCGGTGTACCCGTCGGGGCTTAACGCGATTGCGGTGGGCCCGCCATCGACTGCCACATTTGCACCTAAGTTTGACCAGCTGCTTTCTGGGTCGGATGTGATGTTGATCACGCTGATAGTGTCACTGTCGCTGTTAGTCACATATGCCACGGTGTTGTCAGGTGAGATAGCGATAGAAGTCGGCCAGTGTCCGACCAAAAAAGTGTTGGTTTCTCCGTCTGACAGCCTGATTTCAGTGACGGAATTTCCCATATAGTTGACGACAAAAACTTCTGTGCCATCAGCTGTAACAGCCAATGCATGCGGGGAAGCGCCTACAGAAAATGTTCGGAGAAGATCTCCCGTGACGGCATTCACTTCACTCACTGAGCTGTTGCCCTTGTTTGCAACGAATGTCTTTGTTCCGTCTGGTGACACCGCAACCGCGCCCGGATTTATCCCGACAGTCGACGTGAAATAATCGTCATAAGGCACTGCCTGAGAGGAAGAGGGAGAACCGAAGGTCGCTCCCAAACTTGCTACCAGAGCAATAACAATTGTGACGCCAACAAGCTTGACATTGCGCATGACGGGTTCCCTCCACGATGCTGATTGTTTTCACTCTAAGAAGCAAAAACATCCCGTAGTTGCGGGGAAGTGACACATCGTCAAAAACCTAGGGCTAGCCCGAGGGAAGGACTGACCCTATTGTTTTTGAGGAAATTCGACGTGCAGTTGTGCTCCGCCCAGCGATTCAGAACGCAGCAAAGACCAGGTAGCACTCGGCATCGACATATAGAGGTGTGTTCCCAGGCCAGGTGACCCATTTCGGGGCCCCAAGCCGTCATCTTCTACGTCGATGGACAGCGAATGTTCATTCGCTGTAATGGTGATGATGGCCTTGCGGGCGAAACCATGCTTGACCGAATTGGTTAGAGCTTCTGCGAGGACGAGATTGATGTACTGAGCATGCGGAATATAAACATGATCCTCAGCCGAAGGCGAAATACAAACACTCACGTCGAGCGTTAACTCCCACATACTCTGGAGCTGGCTGAGGGCGTCCCCGAGTGTGATGTGTTCTCGGGCCTGGTTTTCTCCCAAGGACTCGATATAACTTTTGAGTTGAGACATGCTGTGAGCAAGAAGGACTGACTGTTCCTGCTCATTCAGCAGGCCAGCTGTTAATTGTGCGCGCACGTCGATGGACCGCGCAAGAAATGTGTTCTGCACTTGCGAGTGAAGCAACTGAGCAAGATCCCGGTCCGCTTTGATGTTTTGAACTCGCTGTAATTCTGTGTAGCCGCCCGCTGTCTTTACCTCCGTGAGGTCGTGTTGCACTAGCTTGCGCATTTTGTCGGCAACATTGAACACACTGGTAAAAATCACGAGGAGAGAGATCACGAGGAACAGGGATAAATACGACTGGAGTGGAGAAAGGGAGGGAACGGGCCCGAGGAAAGCAGTAATGAGAATACCGATAACTGCCGTCATGGCAGCACAGGTTGTGACATACACACTCACTCCCCAGGCAATACCCCTCTGAGGTAGGTGTCGAGCGATACTGAGAAACAGAAAAATAATGAGTACTTCGAGACCGATTGCCATGAGGCCGTTAACCACTCCATAGGACGAAATAGCCGAGGGGCCGAGAATCACAACGAAGCTAATCAGAACCGGCAGGACGACAAAATTTAGTCTGCTCATACTGATCCCCAAGAGGGAACCCAGAGTGAAGTCCGTGATTCTGCGGGTCTCCTGGAGCCACACATTGTGGCTCCAGGGCCTGATATCTGCAGTGCGTAAGTTATCTAAGACATCAGGAAGGTTCTCTGGATGATTTTCCACAGATTCCAATGCTGCGAGAGCCCTTTTCTTGAATTCTGCTAGGGAGGATGAACTGCTTTCTTGGGCGATGTTCAGTGGACCTTGAGGAAAGAGTGGTTGTTCGTGACGCACAATTTCAGCAATAAGTTCCGCCCTTTGTGCCCGGTAGAAATCTAGCTGAGTGAGAACAATGGGAATGACGAATACCATCGCCATGCCCAAAATAGTTCCAATGAAAACGCGCGGGAAGTTGACCTCAACGTCTTGTCCGAGAAATGCATCCGAAAGGTACACTCCCAGGAGGGTTTTTGTTGTTCCTAGTGCTGCACCACCGGCGAGAACAAGACCGAGTGGAACAGGGTCATTGTTGTCCTGAACAGCTTTTCTCCACATCGTGTATTTGAGCACAATGAACTCTAGACAGCACACACCGAGTGCAATGATGTTGATACTGAGCAAGCCAAGAAGGTTGAGAATGCCACCCTCAGTAGGAGTTCCAACAATCGAGCCGATGAGCCACAGGAGGATGAACCAGGCATAAGCAGGGCTATAGACGAGCCACTTGCTTCCAACAGTCTGTTGAAGTTCACGAAATCGAGTGATCATTACCGATGTCCAGCCCTAACGCCCTAAAGTAAACCCGCGCAATGTGCACTCGTTGGTTGATCGAAGGTTGGGGTTCCAAAGAGAGCTTTGCGCTTAATCGAGTGATAGTGCCTTCGATAGCTTTCTCTGTCACTCCTTGGCGTTTAGCAATTTCCAGATTGGAATGACCTTCTGCAACAAGTTTGAGTATGGCGAGTTGATTACTACTGAGCGTCTTGCCAACAACTCCTGGGTGAGCTCCACTTCCCGAAAGATTTGAGCGAGGGGATGCCACCAGTGCATGGGCTAACACAGACACATCTGAAATATCTTTTTTCATCAGATATCTCACACCGGCAGGAATAAATTCGACGTTCTCACCTAAGAGTCTCGGATCTTCATAACTGGTCAGAATGACGAGCTCAATATGAGAATTGTGTGCCCTCAATTGTCTCGCCACATCCAGGCCAGTCGGGCCCTCACCAAGGTGTAAATCGATCAACGCGACGGAGGGCATATGTTTGTGGGCCAACTGGAGAGCTCCAGCAGCAGTAGCAGAGGAGTAGATTTTGCCCAGGCCAATGGTGGACAAGCTTGTGACGAGCATCATGCGGGTGAAGTCGTCATCTTCTATGACCAGCACATCAGGACCCATGGCTCAAGTATCGCCTAGGAGAACGTGTTCGCCTCAAACCAAAACATGGGGCTAGCCCTACATAAACCTAAATGATTTTCCAGTTGATTGATTCAGTGACCGGCAAGGCAAAGCTCACCGGTGACGTGGACCCTGCTGTTGTTGAAGTTGCAGGTTACTTCTCACCGAATCCTGGTGGAGTGGGCCCCATGACGCGCGCGATGCTCTTGGCCAATGTGGTCAAGGCAGCGGAGCTGGCTGCTCACTAAGTTCAGGAACTGCAGGGAAATTACCTCTGCTGAACGCGTGCTCTTCTGCGAGCAAAGACTCTGGAAGTTACCAGAGCTACGAGCCCACCAACAATCAACATCCACCCCAGTGACGTCTGTCCCTGGAGGTCACTGCCCGTGTGAACGAGTGCTGCAGTCTCTAATGTTGAGGTAGGAGCCGGAGTTTGTGGGCTTGGTGGTGTTGGAGGTGTCGGGGCTGGGGGAGCAGCAACTACTTCAACAGAAACCTGACTGGTCTCAGTCGTGAAACTGAAGTCGTCATCAGGCGTGAAAGTGATGCTGACCTGACGCGTGCCCAGAACAGGGGCGAAAGAGGGGTCTGTGAAAGTAAACGTCCCAGGCACACTTGCTATCCCCCCTGAAAGGGTCGAAGAACTCAGACTTTGCCCGTCAGTGATCTGACTTGCATTCGGAAGACCAAGAATTATTGGCGCGGTAGGGGTAACTGGTTGAGCCCCTGCATCACTTATGGCCCACCCATGATCGACAAGGGTCTGTCGCTGAGTTTCTACCAAGTTGAAGTAGTGGATATTCGAAGCGCCAATTGCTCCACCCGGCTGATGTGGCCCATTTGCCCAGGCCCGGAGCATGCGGCTGTAGTTGAGAGCCGACATGCCTGAGCCGTCCAACATGTTCGAGGCATTTTCTACATTCCCCCAATACCAACTGGAAATGTCTTGGTTGAAGGAGGTTGCCCCGTTAAACATATATTGGAGACCTTCAGCCTGAGAAGTTTGCCAGCGGCCAATGGGCTGATTGAAGGAAGTGGCATTTTGGAACATGTACCAGAAGCTCATAACTCGACTGACATCCCAATTTGAAATGTCCTGGTTGAACGCATGGGCATCTAAGAACATGGCGTCAGTTGAATCAAGCGAATCTGTCCTCCACCCGCTGATGTCTCCGTTGAAGAGAGTCGCACCGTTGAACATACCGCTCATGAATTGGACATGACTCGTATCCCATGAAGATGGTGAAGAGCCTGTTGCTGGCACGTATTGAATATTTTGGTTAAACGAAGAGGCGCCCTCAAACATAGATTCCATATGTACCACCGAGGAAGTATCCCACCCGGTGATGTCGCCATTGAATAGCGTTGCGTCACCAAACATGCTGTTCATACTCGTCACTCGGCTGGTATCCCAGGAGTCATATGGAAACTGTGGGTCCGTAGTGACGTGAATCGGGTTGAGGTCGTGGTCGAAACGGCTGTAAGCAAACATCATGCTCATGTCCGTGACATTGTGGGTGTTCCACGAGCTGATGTCTTGGTCGAACTGAGAAATTGCAAGTAACGATTCATCAAGAGTGTTGTCGTTGGGGTATAGCGGATTGAAGAAATATGCTCCTCTGAACATAGAATTCATGTCTAACACTGCACCGGTATCCCAGTTCCCGATGTCCTGATCAAATGCCACCGCGCCATCAAACATGTGGTCCATGAAGGACACACTGTCTGTGCTCCAGCCACTGATGTCTTGGTTGAAGCGATTAGCGCCATAGAACATGTAAGACATGTATGTAACCTGGCTTGTGTTCCATGCACTGATGTCTTGGTTGAAGGCCATGTCGCCAGTGAAAAATTCCCCGTCATCGTCATAGTTATTAGCGAACATTCCTGACATGACAACGACATTGGATGTATCCCAGTTAGAAATGTCACCATTGAAATCTGTGGCCGCTGCGAACATTCCTGACATGTTAGTCACATTGCTGGTGTTCCACGAAGATCCATTTCGTGTGATGTTTCGATTGAAGTTGGAAGCGCCAGCGAACATATGGTTCATATCGGTTACAAGAGAGGTATTCCACGAACCAATATTTTGGTTGAAAGCCGAAGCACCATGAAACATTCCTGTCATGTCAACAACGTTGCTTGTGTTCCATCCCATTACATTCGAGTCGTTGAAAATAGTTGCGTCACGAAACATCCCCAAAGTCGATTGGACAGTTAAGGGAAAGCTGGAGGGAACCGAAACGAGTCGTGAAGCACCAAGGAATGCATACTCAAGACTGGTAAAACCAGTGCCTAAATCACCCCATTGAACTACTGAAGTTAAATCTTCTGAACCATGCCAGCCGTTGGTGTTGGCCGTGCCGTTCCACCACGACCCGCCATACGCGCCAAACCTTGATGCTGATCCGGTAATACACACCAGGATTGGCTGACTGTTGTTCAAGGTGTAGCCATGTAATGGTGAAGCGGTACTTATATAGGAATTGATGTCCCCATCGCCCCAGTCAATGGTTCCCGTGAACCCGTCAAGTGGAAGAACGTATTCAGGATCTGCCGAAGTGGGAGTGAATTCGAGTGTGAACTGTGTGGTGTCGTTCGGGTCACACTCGCCTTGGGCAAGCGCTTGTGCAGGCGCCGCAGCGAAGAGACCTCCGAACACAAGCGTTATTAAAGAAATATAGGCAACGAGTAGTCGAGGTTTCTGTGCCATTTGAGTTCTCCCTGCACGCTCAGCTGTGATTTCAGACTAAGAACGTTGAGGGGAGCCTCATTGAGATTGAGGTGTTTGAGCTACCAAAAGTAGGGCT
>NZ_CAKZII010000106.1 GCF_936931525.1 uncultured Aurantimicrobium sp. | reverse complement strand
TCTTCTGCACCGAGGATGTCGGTCAGAGCTGCGTAGCGGGTCTCACCGTTGACCTCGTCAGAGACGAGACCCATAGCGATACCTGCAACAGGAGCGCGCAGAGGAACACCAGCGTTGAGCAGCGACAGAGTCGATGCACAGACCGAACCCATCGAGGTCGAACCGTTGGAGCCCAGAGCCTCAGATACCTGACGGATTGCGTAAGGGAACTCTTCACGTGCAGGAAGCACGGGAACGAGAGCACGCTCTGCCAGGAAGCCGTGACCGATTTCGCGGCGCTTAGGCGTTCCCACACGACCGGTTTCACCGGTGGAATATGGAGGGAAGTTGTAGTGGTGCATGTAGCGCTTCGAAGTGATCGGAGACAGCGAGTCAATCTGCTGTTCCATCTTCAGCATGTTCAAGGTGGTGATACCCATGATCTGGGTCTCTCCACGCTGGAAGATAGCTGAACCGTGAACGCGAGGGATGACCTGAACTTCAGCATCCAGTGCACGGATGTCGCGCAGACCACGGCCGTCCATACGAACACCCTCGGTGAGGATACGTCCGCGAACAACCTTCTTGGTTACTGACTTGTATGCAGCACCGAACTGGTTGAGAGCAATCTCTTCGAGCTTGCCTTCGGCAACCTGTGCAGCGATAGCTTCCTTCACGCGAGCCTTGACCTCGTCGTCAGCATTCTGACGCTCGATCTTGTCTGCGATGAGGTAAACCTTCTCGAGGTCAGCAAGAGCGAGGTCGCTCACTGCTGCGTAGAGCTCGTCAGAGTAAGGAAGGAATACGGGGTAGTCCTGAACTTCCTTAGCTGCCTGACGTGCGAGCTCAACCTGAGCCTTGATCAGCGAGGTGAGGAAAGGCTTAGATGCTTCAAGACCCTGAGAGACGATTGCCTCGTCAGGCTTGATGCCGCCAGCCTTGATGAGGTCCCAGCTACCTTCGGTAGCTTCTGCCTCAACCATCATGATGGCGATGTCTTCCTTGCCGTCCTTGTCCACAACGAGGCGACCTGCAACAACGAGGTCGAAGACCGCGTCCTTGAGCTGGTCAACGTTGGGGAATGCAACCCACTGGCCGTCAATCAGGGCCATACGGATACCACCGATAGGACCAGAGAAAGGCAGACCGGAGATCTGGGTAGATGCAGACGACGCGTTGATTGCCAGTGCGTCATAGAACTCACCAGGAGCAATAGAGAGCACGGTGATCACGATCTGAACCTCGTTACGCAGACCATCAACGAAGGATGGGCGCAATGGGCGGTCGATCAGACGGCAGACCAGGATGGCCTCAGTCGAGGGACGGCCTTCACGACGGAAGAACGAACCGGGGATCTTGCCTGCTGCGTAGGAGCGCTCTTCAACGTCTACGGTCAGAGGGAAGAAGTCGAAGTTATCCTTAGGCTGCTTGCTGACCGAAGTAGCAGAGAGCAACATGGTTTCTTCATCCAGGTAGGCCGCAACTGCGCCCTGAGCCTGCTGTGCGAGACGACCGGTTTCAAAGCGGACGACGCGCTTGCCGAACTTACCGTTATCGATAACGGCTTCGGCGAATTTGATTTCTGGACCTTCCATTGAAGGTTTCTCCTTTGTTTTACGTCGATTCCCCGTGTGGGATTCGACTCATACGTTCGAAAGCAGAACAAGACAGAACGAAGGCGTTATCAACGCACATACATCGCACGAGTATCAGACTTCGTGCTGGCCACCAGTAGAAATCCACCAACATCTGTTGGTAAACCACCACCGAAGACCAGCGAACTGTCTGCCTGCTCTTCTCTAAGAGTACCTCAAAACCCTCAATAAGCCCATGAAGGCTGATATTCGAAGATGAATGTCAGGTTAAATCACAAGAGCCACCCCGAAGGGTGGCTCTTGGTGAAGTGTCTGTATTCGACTAGCGACGCAGACCGAGGCGCTCAATGAGCTGACGGTAGCGAGTGATGTCGACATCGGACAGGTAGCCGAGAAGACGGCGACGCTGACCAACGAGCAACAGCAGTCCACGACGTGAGTGGTGGTCGTGCTTGTGCTCCTTGAGGTGCTCGGTCAGGTCCTTGATGCGCTTGGTGAGAAGTGCAACCTGAACCTCAGGAGATCCAGTGTCACCGGGGTGAGTTGCGTATTCGTCGATGATCGCCTTCTTGACATCTGCTTCTAGTGCCATGTTGGGATCCCCTTTCTTAGTACCTCGTTGCGCGGCGCCCATGACCTTATGTCTGAGCTCTCTTAATCCGCGGCCGTTAGACGGCAACCTCACAAGGTTATCAGAGCTTAAGGCGCGCCAGAAACCACATGTCCATCTCTCGTTCACCCCTCGGGAGTAGCCTAAAAACGAGGCACAAGAATTCAGCGCCTCACTTAAGTCAGGAGTAATCATGAATTTCGGTGAAGCAATCAAGTTCGGCTTCAGCAACTACGCAAACTTCCAGGGACGCTCTCGTCGCTCTGGCTACTGGTACTGGGCGCTGTTTAACGCACTGGTCACCTTTATGTTCAACGTCCTTGCAGGCGGAAAGACAGACAACTTCTTTGGAATCCTCGGAACCATCGCAAGTTTGGCACTTCTGCTTCCTAGCCTTGCCTACGCCGTGCGTCGCCTCCACGACATCGACAAGTCCGGCTGGTTCATTCTGTTCGCACTGATCCCGCTCGTTGGCTGGATCTTCCTGCTGGTTTGGTATGTCAAGGACAGCGAGCCTGGCACCAACCGCTTCGGTGCAAACCCCAAGGGTGCATAACAACTGAGCAAAGAACAACTGCCTCCTGTGTTTATTCACAGGAGGCAGTTTTCAATTCGGGAGTATTCCCTGTTTAAGCCAAGATGGTGATTATGACTTTTTCTCAGGCAATCCAGTCCGTCTTCTCCAAAGCAACGAAGCTTGAGGGCCGTGCTCCTCGCTCCGAATACTGGTACTGGGTTCTCTTCACCTTCATCGTGCAGATGCTCACCATCGTGCCCGTGATTCTTGTTGCCATGATGATTCCTCAGCGCGACGTCTGGGCAATTCTTCCTTTCCTCATTGCTGCCGGGTCCATCTGGGTATTCCTGTGGATTACGCGTATCACTGTGACCGTGCGTCGTTACCACGACCAGGGCATGTCAGGTTGGATGTTCTTCATTGGCGTCGTGCCCGTTATCGGTGGCCTGCTGGAGATTATCTTCATGCTGCAGCCCAGCCAGGCAGGATCCAACAAGTACGGCGTTCAATACCTCGGAAAGTAACAGCGCTTCGCGCTAGCTTTTGTTTATGCGCGTTGTCGTTCGAGTGAAACCCGGAAGCTCTAAAGGGCCACTCGTCGAATCTGACGAGGAAGGTCTAGTTGTTTTCGTGCGCGAGAAAGCCATTGATGGCGGCGCCAATGAAGGAGTGACCAAGCTTCTGGCCGAACACTTTGGTGTGGCAAAGTCGAAGGTAAGAGTTGTACGCGGTCACACCGCGCGCATCAAACAGATCGAAATCGACGACTAACCCGTCACGTTCTTTCGCAGGAACGAAGCAGCGTCCTCGATTTCTTCCAGTGACAAGCTGTGACCAACGTGGGCATAGAGTTTGGCTTCCACATCGAAGTGTTCAGGCAACCAGCGACGCGTGAAGTCAATAAGAACTTGCGTAATGACAGGATCTTGAGGGTCACGCCCCCAAAACAGCGGAGGCATCACATCGGCGAGCGCTTGGTCGCGCTCTGCTGCACCTTCGGTCGTGTCCTGCACAGCAAAGCTGGCAAAGAAGACGCCGGCAATAAAGCGCTCAGGCTGGTGACGGAAGAGCTGCGTGAGCATGACTCCCCCTTGAGAGAAGCCCAAGAGCGCAACATCACCTAGTCCACCGACTTCAGCGTCGAGTTCATCGATCCATGCGATCAGACTGTGGGTGGAGGCAGTGACTTCGTTGATGTCACGGCGCAGAGTGTCATTCTCTGCGTCATAGTCAATGGCGAACCAAGCATTGCCTGGTCCTGCAGTGAGCGGTGCCCGCAGCGAGGCAATAACGAATTCTTCGGGCAAGTACTGCCCTAACGAGAAGAGGTCGCCCTCGTTCGAGCCGTAGCCATGCATCATGATGAGCAGGGGGCGTTCGGCTAGAACGGTGGCGACACTCTCTCGTGGTACTGACCACCGCACAGCGGCGCTGTCGATGGCAGGAAAGGTCATGCTTAGCTAACGCCCAGCAGGTCGATAACGAAGATAAGGGTCTTGCCGGAGAGACGGTGACCGCCACCAGCTGGACCGTATGCCTTCGCAGGAGGACATACGAGCATGCGGCGTCCGCCAACCTTCATTCCGGGGATACCTTCTTGCCATCCGGAGATGAGGGCCTGGAGAGGGAAGTTGATGGATTCGCCACGGTTCCAGGAAGCATCGAATTCTTCGCCGGTTTCGTATTCAACACCGACGTAGTGCACGTCTACGGTTGCACCAGCGGTTGCTTCTGCGCCGTCGCCAACAACGATGTCTGTAATGGTGAGCTCAGAAGGAGCGTCACCCATGGGTGCGTCGATTTCTGGCTTAGTGAGGTTGTGTTCAGTCAT
>NZ_CAKZII010000105.1 GCF_936931525.1 uncultured Aurantimicrobium sp. | reverse complement strand
GGCACCTCGATGTCGGCTCGTCGCATCCTGGGGCTGGAGTAGGTCCCAAGGGTTGGGCTGTTCGCCCATTAAAGCGGTACGCGAGCTGGGTTTAGAACGTCGTGAGACAGTTCGGTCCCTATCCTCTGCGCGCGCAGGAAATTTGAGAGGATCTGTCCTTAGTACGAGAGGACCGGGACGGACCAACCTCTGGTGTGTCAGTTGTTCCGCCAGGAGCACCGCTGATTAGCTACGTTGGGAATGGATAACCGCTGAAAGCATCTAAGCGGGAAGCCGGCCTCAAGATGAGATTTCCATCCCTTCGGGGGAGAGGCTCGCAGCTAGACTACTGCGTTGATAGGCCGGATGTGGAAGTGGGGACTAAAGACCCATGGAGCTGACCGGTACTAATAAGCCAATAATTTGATAATCACTACACATAACCCGTTGTAAGGCTGGGTTTTGTGGCCTGATGTTCGCGTCCACTGAGTGGTTCTCGATGTACGGTCGAGAACCTGCACATTTCGTATGTGCTCGTTTCACTTTGATATACATCAATAGTGTTTCGGCGGCCATAGCGAGAGGGAAACGCCCGGTTACATTCCGAACCCGGAAGCTAAGACTCTCTGCGCCGATGGTACTGCAGGGGGGACCCTGTGGGAGAGTAGGACACCGCCGGACTTATTTGTAAAATAGCCACCCGTTTTTACGGGTGGCTATTTTGCGTTAAGCTAGACCTTGCACCTGTTGGCAACGCCACAGATGCGATCAAACTACACAGAGGACTCTCTTATGAGCGATAAAAACGAAGATTTCGGCACGCCTGATCGTGCTGACCGACCCCGCCGCGATGGCCAGGGTCCCCGCAACAACCGCTCAGAGGGTTCTCGAGAAGAACGTCCTAACCGCTACGGTGTTCCCCGTGATGGACAGTCACGTCCACAGCGTGGAGAACGTCCCGCCGCCGGTCGTGGGGATCGTCCCACTTACGGCGACCGTGCATCACGTCCTGATCGTTCCGATCGTCCAGGATATGCAGATCGTGGTCAGCGAGGAGAACGTCCTTCGTATGGTGACCGTCCACAGCGTGGAGAACGTCCTTCGTATGGAGATCGCCCCCAACGCAGCGACAGACCTTCCTATGGTGATCGTCCAGACAGGGGAGAGCGACCACGTTACGGAGACCGTGATGCTGCTCCCCGTGGAGATCGCCCCCGTTACGGAGACCGTGACGGTGCTCCACGAGGTGAGCGTCCCGCATATGGTAACCGCGATGGCGACCCTCGAGGGGACCGTCCATACCGCCCATCGGGTGATCGACCCGCATATGGCGACCGTGGTGACCGGAACGCGCGTCCGGAACGCGGAGGCTTCGGTCGTGGTGGCTCTAGCGGAGCACCGCGTGGTGAGCGTCCTGGTGGAGATCGGGGTGGCAAGCCCTCTTTCGGCGACCGCAATGGTCGTCCAGAACGTTCCGAGCGTCCTTCTTACGGTGACCGTCCGCAGCGCGGAGATCGTCCTTCCTATGGTGATCGTGGTCCACGGCCCGAACGTTCAGAACGTCCTTCCTACGGTGATCGTCCGCAACGAGGAGATCGTCCTTCTTACGGAAACCGCGACGGAGCACCTCGAGGTGATCGTCCCAGCTATGGTGATCGTGGTCCTCGTCCAGACCGTGGGGGAGAGCGTCCTTCCTATGGCGACCGTGGACCTCGCCCGGAACGCTCTGAGCGTCCTGCCTACGGTGATCGCCCACAACGTGGAGACCGTCCCTCATATGGTGACAGAGGTCCACGCCCAGATCGTGGGGGTGAACGTCCTTCCTATGGCGACCGTTCAGAGCGACCACGCTTCGGAGATCGCGGTGGACGTCCCGACCGTGCTGGTGCTCCACGCACCGGGGGTCGTGATTCTGGTGGTCGTGATGACCGCACTTCTCGTTGGGAAGAGCCAGAACTTACCGAAGAGCAGCGCATGGCGCGCGAACTTCGTATGGTTCGCCCTCACCACGATGATCCCTGGATTGATGACGATGTCACCGGTGATGAGCTGGACAAGGTTGCCCGCAACGAACTGAAGACGCTCACCAAGGAGAACGCAGAACGAGTTGCCAAGCACCTCGTCATGGCCGTTCGCCTGATGGATGAGAATCCTGAACTTGCCCACCAGCACGTGCTGTCTGCAGCTCGTCGAGCTGGTCGAATTGCGATTGTTCGCGAGACCCTCGGAATTACGGCTTATGCAATTGGAGACTTTGCTCTGGCACTTCGCGAACTCCGCACCTACCGACGTATTTCTGGCTCTAATGAGCAAATTGCCCTCATGGTGGATGCAGAGCGTGGTGTTGGCCGCCCAGACAAGGCGTTGGAGCTTGGCCGTTCTGTTGAACGTTCCAGTTTGAGTGAATCAACTCAGGTTGCACTGTCTATTGCCATGTCTGGTGCTCGTCTTGATCAAGATCAGGTTGACCTGGCTCTTGCCGAGCTGGAGATTCCTCAGCTAGATCCTTCCAAAGCATTTACCTATAGCCCAGCACTTTTCAGTGCTTATGCTGAAGTCCTTGAAGAACTTGGGCGTCACCAAGAAGCAGCTGAATGGACGACGTGTGCTGAGGTTGCAGAGAAGGCTCTCGTTGCTGCTGATTTGATGGATTCTTCGGATGAAGACGAACAGGACATTGTCGTGTTCGAAGAGGAACTCGAAGAAGATGACTACGAACTCGACAATGAGGACATCACTGACTCCGAAGGTGTTGCACTGGCAGATGTCATTAGTTCAGGCGCTTTTGAAGATTCAGATGACGCAGAGGCTGATTCCTCAGCCGAGCTGAGTCCAGAAGAAGAGGATGC
The DNA here is from genome assembly GCF_936931525.1 of uncultured Aurantimicrobium sp. GTDB lineage: Bacteria > Actinomycetota > Actinomycetes > Actinomycetales > Microbacteriaceae > Aurantimicrobium. The sequence continues at coordinate 16,850 of NZ_CAKZII010000105.1, read as the reverse complement.
TCTTATTGCTGAAGGAATCAGCCCTGATGACCTTCTCGAAGATGATGTTCGCCAAATCCTGATCGAGACCGCTCATCTGGATGCCGAGGGAGACAAGGCGTGAGCCTCTTCTCCAAGAAGCAACCGGAATTAGGTCCGAGTCCCATTGAGGGCAAGGCAGTCGTTCTGGCAGACCTTGATGGTGTTGTCTATGCAGGGCCTGGAGCGATTCCACATGCTGTGGAGTCCCTCAATGCTGTTGCTGAGCACATTCGTGTTGGATACATCACCAACAATGCTTCGAGAACTGCAGCAAGTGTCGCAGGACATCTGCGCGAATTGGGACTGAGTTGTTCTGATGACGACATTGTGTCTTCACCTCAAGCAGCCATGCACTTGCTGGCTGATCTCGTGGAGCCAGGAGCTACCATATTGGTGGTTGGTGGCGAAGGCTTGACCTATGAGCTCGAGAAGAACGGATATGCGGTCACGTTTTCTGCTGAGGACAATCCTGCTGCCGTGATCCAGGGTTTCTCTCCTGATCTGGGCTGGAAACAGCTCGCAGAAGCCTCCTTTGCTCTGAATGCACGTCCTTCTGCGGATGCTTTTGGTGGCACAGTCACGGGTGCTGGTGAAAGCGCAGGTATTCCCTGGGTTGCCACCAATATGGACTGGACTATTCCTGTTGCCCGCGGAGTGGCACCAGGTAATGGAACATTAGTTTCTGCCGTGCACACCGCAGTGGGACGACTTCCTGTTGTCGCAGGTAAACCAGAACTTCCCATCTTCGAAGAGGCAGCCCGTCGCTTCGGCACGGCCGCCGCTCCAGAGACTGCCCTGTTTATCGGTGACCGTCTCGACACAGATGTGATGGGTGGTAATCGTGCAGGGATGAAAACAGTGCTCGTACTGACGGGCATTGACCAAGCCAAGCAACTTCTGGCGGCACCTGCTGGTTCACGTCCTGATTACATCCTGGGCGATCTGCGTGAGTTATCTCTGCCCTATCCCACTGTGATTACGAATAAGGACGGTTCTGTCACTGTGCGCGGTGCTACCGTGCGAAAGGACGGCATGGACCTAGTCATTGTGAATAGGGGAGAAGACAAAATCGACCTCCTTCGGGCAGCATGCCAGGTCATCTGGGATAGCGGCCTTGCCATCTTTGGCTTCACAGTTCCGGAAGAACTCTATTCCTAAGACTTAACGCAAGAACGCCCCTGGAAAACCAGGGGCGTTCTTGTTTGTACGGTTGTGCTTAGTGGTGAACTTCCTTCTCTGCACCGTGACCGGTGAGTGAACGAACTTCCATTTCAGCTGCAATCCAGGAGTTCTCCTTCTTGCCACCTGAGTAGGTACCGAGGATACCGAGCAGGAATGCGAGAGGAATCGAAACGATACCTGGGTTGTCCAGTGGGAACCAGTGGAAGTCCACACCCTTGATCATGGAAGCGGTGAGCTCCATGGTCTTGGGGTCAACCTTGCCGGAAACCACGGGGGAGAATGCAATCAGTACGACAGAGGAAATCAAACCACCGTACATCGACCACAGTGCACCACGAGTGTTGAAGCGGCGCCAGTAGAGCGAGTAGATGATGGTTGGAAGGTTTGCGGAAGCTGCAACTGCGAAAGCAAGAGCAACCAAGAACGCAATGTTCTGTCCCTGAACACCGATACCACCGAGGATAGCGAGAGCACCGATCACAACAATGGTGATGCGAGCAATCTTGACCTCAGCGTTAGGGCGAACTTCACCGCGCTTGATGACGTTTGCGTAGATGTCGTGTGCGAACGAAGTAGCAGCGGTGATGGTCAGACCAGCAACCACAGCAAGAATCGTTGCAAACGCAATCGCCGAAACGATACCGAGCAGTACGGGGCCACCGAGAGCTGCTGCAAGCAGAGGAGCAGCAGAGTTAGCAGCACCAGGTGCAGCAGCGATGACAGCAGGACCAACGAGGGTCATTGCGCCGAAGCCGAGTACCAAGGTGAAGAGGTAGAACGCACCGATGAGCCAAATCGCCCACACAACGGACTTACGAGCTTCCTTAGCGGTAGGAACCGTGTAGAAACGCATGAGAACGTGAGGGAGACCTGCGGTACCGAGTACGAGAGCCATTGACAGCGAGATGAAGTCAATGGGGTTCTTGCCGTACTTCAGACCAGGCTGCAGTGGGTCGAATGGAGCCTCGAGTGCCTGAGAAACCTCAACACCCTTAGACAGGAGTGCAGACAGGTCGAAACCGTTGAGTGCGAGCACCCAGACGGTCATGATTGCTGCACCTGCGATGAGCAGGCCTGCCTTGATGATCTGAACCCAGGTAGTACCCTTCATGCCACCTACGAGAACGTAGATCACCATGAGGATACCGACGACGCCAACTACCAGCGACTGACCAACCTGGTCGTTGATGCCCAAGAGCAGTGAAACGAGTCCACCGGCGCCAGCCATCTGTGCGAGGAGGTAGAAGAAGCAGACAACCAGAGTTGAGATTGCTGCAGCCAGACGCACGGGGCGCTGGTGGAGGCGGAATGACAGAACGTCAGCCATCGTGAACTTACCGGTGTTACGCATAAGTTCAGCAACCAGAAGCAGAGCTACAAGCCATGCCACCAAGAAGCCGATGGAGTAGAGGAATCCGTCGTATCCAGCCAGTGCGATAGCACCGGTAATACCGAGGAAGGAAGCTGCCGACAGGTAGTCACCTGCGATAGCCATACCGTTCTGGGTTCCGCTGAATGAGCGGCCACCAGCGTAGAAGTCGTTAGCCGACTTGTTGTTACGACCAGCACGGATAACGATGATCATGGTCACAATAACGAAAGCACCGAAGATGCTCATGTTGAGGACGGGATCGCTCGCTCCTGCGTTTGCTGTATCTGCAGCGAGTACTAGTGCGTTACTCATGCGACACCTGCCTTCTGCTTAGCTTCGAGCTCGTGACGAAGTTCGGTTGCCAGTGGGTCAAGACGCTTGTTAGCGAAGCTGACGTACCACATGGTGATTCCGAAGGTCGAAACGAACTGAAGAAGTCCGAAAATCAGACCAATGTTGATAACACCGATTACAGGTGTTGCCATCCAGCTGGATGCGAACACAGCGAGTGCTACGTACAGGAAGTACCAAGCCATAGCTGCAATGAGTACAGGGATTACGAATCCGCGTTGACGCTTGCGGAGCTCCTTGTACTTAGGGGTTTCTTCGAAGGCAGGATAGTCAATCCTGTGATGACCCTTCTCGGTCTCTTCATTACTCACACGGCCTCCTTGCCGAAATGTGGATAAGGGGTATTGCTGTGATGCAACCGGTTATCAAGCCGGTTTCATCGGTTCAGGGTGACCAACTAAGGCCACCGTGAGGTCTTCGAGAACACTGATGTCCTCAATGGTTGGTGGGACGACGAAGTCTTCGCCATCCACTATCTGACGCATGGTTTTGCGCAGAATCTTTCCTGAACGGGTCTTGGGGAGTCGCTCGAGTACGAGCACATCGCGGAAGGCGGCGACGGGGCCGACCTTGTCGCGCACCAGCTTGACCAGTTCAGTACAAATCTCATCGTGGTTACGATCCACGCCAGCCTTGAGGGTGACAAACCCACTTGCTCGCTGACCCTTGAGCTCATCCTTCACGCCGATAACTGCACATTCAGCAACATCGGGGTGGTGAGCGAGAGCTTCTTCAAGCTGTCCGGTGGACAGACGGTGGCCTGCCACGTTGATGACGTCATCGGTGCGTCCCATAACAAAGACGTAGCCATCTTCGTCCAGGTAGCCGGAGTCGCCGGTGGCGTAGTAGCCAGGGAATGCTTCGAGGTAAGCCTTTTGGTAACCGTCTGCGCGGCCCCAGAGGCCAGCAAGTGTTCCGGGAGGCATAGGAAGCTTGATCACGATGTTGCCTTCTTCGCCGGCAGCAACGTGGTTGCCCTTGCCGTCGACAACTTCAACCTTGTATCCAGGAACAGGAACGGTTGACGAACCAGGCTTGATGGGAAGTGTTTCGATTCCACGGAGGTTGGCGGTGATCGCCCATCCGGTTTCTGTCTGCCACCAGTGGTCAACAACTGGAATCTTGAGACCTTCAGAAGCCCACTCGAGGGTTTCAGTGTCAAGACGTTCACCAGCCATGAACAGGGTGTGCATGCTGGTCACGTCGTAACGAGCAAGTTCTTTAAGTTCTGGATCTACGCGGCGAATAGCGCGAAGTGCAGTGGGAGCCGTGAACAGTGCGCGAACCTTGTATTCGTCCACAATGCGCCAGAAAGCGCCGGCATCTGGGGTTCCGACTGGCTTTCCTTCGTAAATGACGGTGGTCGCACCAGCGAAGAGCGGTGCGTAAACGATGTAGGAGTGGCCTACTACCCAACCCACGTCAGACGCAGCCCACATGACCTCGCCAGGCTTGATGTTGTAAATGTTGGCCATTGACCAGGTCAGTGCTACTGCGTGACCGCCATTGTCTCGCATGATGCCCTTGGGGTTTCCGGTGGTGCCGGAAGTGTAAAGAACGTAGAGCGGGTCGGTCGCAAGAACGGGAACACACTCGGCAGGTGTTGCCTTGGCTGCTGCGTCATCCCAGTCGAGCCAGGTAACGCCGTCAACACCGTTGTATGTCTTGATGGTGCCAGGAACATTGCGACGTTCCTTCACGATCACAGTGTGAATAGATCCCTTGGAAAGCGAAAGAGCCTCAGCAACCATGGGGAGGTATTCCACGGTGCGACCTGGCTCAAGACCGCCAGAAGCAGTGACAAGTACGGTGGGGGTTGCGTCATCGATACGCACAGCCAACTCGTTTGCAGCGAAGCCACCGAACACGACCGAGTGGACTGCACCAATACGAGCACAGGCGAGCATGGCAATGATGGCCTGGGGAATCATGGGCAGGTAAATGATGACGCGGTCACCTTTGGTGACGCCTTGGTCTTTCAGTACTCCTGCGAAGGCTTGTACTTCTTCGAGAAGCTGGTTGTAAGTGAAGCGATCCTTGACGCCTGTCATGGCTGAGTCGTAGATCACTGCGGTTTGTTCTCCGCGACCGGCAAGTACGTGACGGTCCACAGCATTGAAGCAGGTGTTGAGTTCTGCATCGGGGAACCAGCGGTAGACAGGAGCACCGGAAGAGTCCAGTGCAGAAGTGGGGGGAGTAATCCAGTCGACGGCCTGAGCGGCGTCCATCCAGAACTGTTCAGGGTTAGCGGCGCTTGCTTCATAAGCTGCGCGGTAGGCACCTGTTGCTGCAGTCATTTCTCGCCTCCCCTTTGAGTTCAGACCACACCGTTGTGATCTGTTGAGTTGTGCTGCTGTTCTTCATCCCTAGATACAAATGTCCCTAGGAATTGGAACGTTAGACACGACTGTATACACAAAATGCAAAAACGTCCAATATTTCTTCACTATTGCGTGTTGAAACACCTGTGTGTATACATAGAGGAGGTTGTCTGTATACAATTACCTCAACCGTCAACGTCAAAGGAGACATCGTGAGAGCTAGCGATAAGGCGTATATCAAGCTGTTCCACGAGATTGTCGATGGCGATATTGCTCCCGGAACTGTCTTAGCTGAAGTAGAACAGTCCACCCGTCTTGGTGTTTCTCGCACTCCACTTCGTGAAGCGCTTTCTCGCCTGATGTCAGATGGCCTCGTTGAGTCCGCTCCAGGTCGTGGCGTTGTCGTCACAGAAATCTCGCTGGAGAACATCACAGAGCTTTACGAAGTTCGTGAAGCGCTGGAAGAGCAGGCTGCACGTCTGGCAGCACAGCGTCGTGATCCCAAAGTGTTCATGAAAATTGCTGATGAATTTGCTCATGCTGATCAGATGATTGAATCCGGCGAAGTTGGAGTCCGTCATTACTACGAGCTCAACGAAAAATTTGATGAAGCAATCGATGCTGCTATCAACAACGCATACCTTGTTTCAGCTTTACAGAACTCTCGTGTTCACCTTTCTCGTATTCGTCGAATTGCGAAAGGTAATCCTGCACGACTCCATGAAAGTGCTCGAGAAACTCTTCTCATCATTGAAGCCATCATCGATGGTGACGCAGCGCTGGCTGCACACGCAATGCACGTTCACTTGCACAAGTCTTTGACCAACATTCGCGCCTCTGTTAAGGGGCACCTCAAATCAGTCGACGTGGCCTAAGCCTCTCGACGCCCAGAAGGGAAACCCTATGAAGCTCCACAATGTCCGCGTTTATAAGAGTGAAGAAACCCTTGAGCGCAAAGATCAACTCGCGTGGAAGATTGCTGAAGTAGCTTCTGACCCCGTTGCTGTTTCGGCTGAAGTAACCGAGATGGTGATCAACCGCATCATTGACAACGCGTCTGTTGCTGTTGCGTCCCTCACTCGCAAGCCCGTTGTGGCAGCGCGTTCGCAGGCACTCTCGCACCCCACATCAAACGGCGGCAATGGTGCCAACCTGTTTGGTGAGCCACAGGATGTGCGCGTCTCACCTGAGTGGGCTGCCTGGGCAAACGGTGTTGCTGTTCGTGAACTCGACTACCACGACACCTTCCTTGCTGCTGAGTACTCTCACCCTGGTGACAACATTCCTCCCATCCTCGCTGTTGCTCAGCACGTGGGTGTTTCTGGTGCTGACCTCGTTCGAGGTATCGCAACCGGATACGAAATCCAGGTAGACCTGGTGAAGGCAATCTGCCTGCACAAGCACAAGATTGACCACGTTGCTCACCTCGGCCCCTCGGCTGCGGCTGGTATCGGAACCATGCTCGGTCTTCCCACCGAGACTATTTACCAAGCTGTCGGCCAGGCACTGCACACCACCACTGCAACGCGCCAGTCACGTAAGGGTGAAATTTCTTCCTGGAAGGCACACGCTCCAGCATTCGCAGGAAAGATGGCTGTTGAAGCTGTCGACCGCGCAATGCGCGGCGAGACCAGCCCCACTCCTATCTATGAAGGTGAAGATGGTGTCATCGCGTGGATGCTTGATGGTCCTTCTGCTTCCTACGAAGTGCCACTGCCCGAAAAGGGCGAGGCCAAGCGCGGAATCCTTGACACCTACACCAAGGAACACTCTGCTGAATATCAGGCACAGGCTCTGATTGACCTTGCACGCAAGCTCCACAACGAGCACCCTGAGGCAACCAACCCCGAGAACGTCAAGTCTGTTGTGATCCACACCTCACACCACACTCACTACGTCATCGGCTCGGGCGCAAACGACCCACAGAAGTATGACCCCACTGCAAGCCGTGAGACGTTGGATCACTCGATTCCTTACATCTTCACCGTTGCTCTGCAGGATGGTGCATGGCACCACGTTGACAGCTACGCACCTGCTCGCGCAGGTCGTGCGGACACTGTTGCGCTGTGGAACAAGACCACCACGTTGGAAGACGCTGAGTGGACTCGTCGTTACCACTCCGAAGACCCTGCAGTGAAGGCATTCGGTGGCCGCGTGGAGATCACCCTCAACGATGGAACAGTCATCGTGGACGAGCTCGCAGTTGCAGATGCTCACCCACTCGGTGCGCGTCCCTTCGCTCGTGAGCAGTACATCAACAAGTTCCGCATTCTCGCTGACGGTGTTATCGAAGATGCTGAAGTTGAGCGCTTCTTGGCTCTCGTTCAGCGCCTGCCAGAACTCACCGCTGAAGAGATCGGTGGCCTGACCGTTACCGCTAAGGCTGGCGTTCTCGCTTCCGCACCACTTCCCAAGGGTCTGTTCTAATGCTGTATGCCAAGACAACACCTGCAGAGAAGCGTCGTCTTTTCCGTGAGCGTTTAGCAACCGGTGAACTCCTGCAGTTCCCTGGAGCTTTTAACCCGCTCTCGGCCAAGCTCATTCAGAGCAAGGGATTCGATGGCGTGTATATCTCTGGTGCTGTCTTGGCAGCAGACCTTGGTCTGCCTGACATTGGGTTGACCACACTGACTGAGGTTGCAGGTCGCGGTCAGCAGATTGCTCGCATGACTGATCTTCCTGCTCTGATCGATGCAGACACTGGTTTTGGTGAACCCCTCAACCTGGCTCGCACCGTGCAGACACTCGAAGACGCTGGTGTTGCTGGTCTTCACATCGAAGACCAGGTCAACCCCAAGCGCTGCGGTCACCTCGACGGCAAAGCAGTCGTGGACAATGACACCGCCGTCAAGCGCATTAAGTCAGCAGTAGATGCTCGCCGTGATGAGAACCTTCTCATCATGGCTCGCACCGACATCCGTGCCGCTGAAGGTCTAGATGCAGCAATCGACCGTGCCAAGATGCTCATCGATGCTGGTGCTGACGCGATCTTCCCTGAAGCCATGAAGGACCTCAGTGAATTCGAGGCCATGCGCGCAGCAATTGACGTTCCGATGCTGGCGAACATGACCGAATTTGGCAAGAGCGAACTTTTCACGAAACAGCAGCTCTCTGACATTGGTGTGAACATCGTGATTTACCCGGTCTCGTTGCTGCGTTTGGCTATGGGATCCGCTGTTCGAGGTCTTGATTCTCTCAACGAAACTGGATCATTCCAGGCTTCTGTTTCTGAAATGCAGACCCGTGCAGATCTCTACGAAACTCTCGACTACGAGGAATACAACCACTTCGACTCAGGGATTTTCAACTTCGACCTGAGCACCCACACAAAGCACTAATCCACCAACTCCACCTCGGCCACAAGCCATTACCTGTGAGGAAAAGCAATGACTGAACAGCCCCAGATCTTCAAAGGCCTTGCCGGAGTCGTCGTTGACGCCACCGCTGTTTCCAAGGTGAACCCTGAGACCAACTCGCTGCTCTACCGCGGATACCCCGTCCAGGAACTTGCTGCTAGCAAGAGCTTTGAAGAAGTCGCATGGCTGCTCTGGCATGGTGAGCTTCCTACCGCTGCAGAGCTGGCAGGGTTCCAGAAGTCGGAGCGTGCACAGCGCGCACTCGATGCCAATGTGAAGCGCGTGATCGACGAACTTCCCTTGACTGCACACCCCATGGATGTCGTTCGCACCGCAGTGAGCGTGATTGGTGCTTCTGACCCCAACACGGATGATTCTTCCCCAGAGGGCAACCTCGCCAAGAGCATCACCTTGTTTGCCAAGCTTCCTGCGATTGTGTCCTATGACCAGCGCCGTCGCCGCGGAGAAGGTGTCATCGAGCCTCGTGAAGACCTCGACTACTCAGCAAACTTCCTCTGGATGAGCTTCGGCGAGATCCCCGATGACATTGTTGTGGATGCGTTCCGCGTCTCCCTGATCTTGTATGCAGAGCACTCCTTCAACGCCTCTACCTTCACCGCTCGTGTGATCACCTCGACACTGTCTGATCTCTACTCGGCAGTAACCGGCGCAATTGGCGCTCTCAAGGGCCCACTTCACGGTGGTGCAAACGAAGCAGTGCTGCACATCTTCAACGAGATTGGTTTCGGACCTGACTCCGCAGCGCGCTCAGAAGCATGGCTAGAACAGGCTTTGGTAGAGAAGCGCAAGATCATGGGCTTCGGACACCGCGTCTACAAAAAGGGCGACTCGCGCGTTCCCACCATGCGTAAGTCCATGGTTGAACTCATCGAGTACTACAACCGTCCTGATGTTCTTGACCTCTATGAAGGTCTTGAAGCTGCGATGACCGAGCGTAAAGGAATCCTGCCAAACCTGGATTACCCCTCCGGTCCTGCGTATCACTTGATGGGTTTTGACACCCTGACCTTCACCCCCATTTTCGTGGCAGCACGAATCACTGGTTGGACTGCTCACATCATGGAGCAGCTCCAAGCAAACGCCCTTATCCGCCCGTTGTCGGCCTACAACGGTGTGGATGAGCGTCACCTCTAAGCACCATCAGAGGAAATAAGTAGAACCTTGCGGGATCGTCTCTCCCGCAAGGTTTTCTTATCTTTAGCGTGCGATAACCTTGAACTATGAGTACTCCTGATCACACCCAGAGCCCCGCAGACGGCGAACTCGTCTCCGCTCTCTCTGTTGTTGAAGGACAACCTCTGGAAACCCGAGCCGAGGGTTACGCCAAGCTCTATGACGACTTGCGTGCTCAGCTCGAAGGCGGCGACATTCCTGCCCGTGACTAGTCAACGTCTGGACGCCGCCCTCGCTGAGCGTGGCCTAGCGCGTTCGCGCACACACGCAGCAACCCTCATCGCTGAAGGTTTTGTTCGCGTGGGTGGCAAAGTCGTGAATAAAGCTTCGACCAAAGTTGACGACACGGTTGAACTCAGCATTGATGGTGCAGATCACTATGTTTCTCGCGCCGCCCACAAACTCATTGCCGGCCTAGATGGCTTCAGTATTGATGTGAAAGGCCGGGCTGCCTTTGATGTGGGTGCCAGCACAGGTGGATTCACTCAAGTTCTTCTCGAGCGCGGAGCAGAGCTCGTTGTGGCGCTAGATGTGGGCCACGGTCAGCTCTCACCGCGTATTCGCTCGGATGAGCGGGTGCTTGTTGTTGAAGGGGTCAATGCAAAGAACCTTGACCAGAGCCAACTCTCTGGCTTAGTGAAGCGCGACTTCACAGCTGACATTGTTGTTGCTGATCTTTCTTTCATCTCCCTGACACATGTCATGGCTGCGCTCAAAGCGTGTGCCACGCCCACCGCGGACTACGTGCTGTTGGTCAAGCCACAGTTTGAAGTCGGACGCACCGGTGTCAAAGAAGGCATCGTGACCAACCCTGCACTGCGTGAAGATGCAGTCATGGCGGTGCTGTGGTCGGCCTTTGATAATGGCTTGGGTGTCTGTGGCATCTTGTCCTCCCCAATCCTCGGAGGAGCAGGTAATCACGAGTATGTGCTCTGGCTCCGCGCGGATAGTCAGTCGAATCCGTCAGAATGGACTCAACAGGTTCATCAACTGGCAGGAGCATGACAATGAGCGCAGAACAACGCTTCATTCTTGTTGTCTCTCACGCTGCCCAGCAGGCAACCCTTGAGGCAGCCGTTGAAGTCTGCCAGCAGATTCAATCTCAGGGTGCCGTTCCAGTGTTGCGTGAGCTCGAAGTAGCTCCTGTCCTCGAGTTGGCCCCAGAACTCACCTCTCTCGTCACGCTAGAAAAAGATGTTGCTGTAACTCAGATCGAGTGCGCCATTGTTGTCGGCGGAGACGGAACCATTCTTCGTGCCGCAGAACTGCTTCGTGGTGCATCGGTCCCCATGCTGGGTGTGAACACAGGACACGTTGGTTTCTTGGCAGAAACCGAACGTGACTCTATTCCTCAGACTGTTGCACGTGTGCTTGCCAGGGATTACCAGGTTGAAAAGCGATCCACGCTTTCGGTGCGTGTCAAGGTGGCCAATGAGGTTGTCTTTGAAACCTGGGCGCTCAATGAAGCAACCGTCGAGAAGGCAAGCCGTGAGCGCATGCTCGAGGTCGTCATCGAGGTTGACCGCCGACCGCTCTCCAGCTTTGGTTGCGATGGTGTTGTGATGAGCACACCCACAGGTTCAACTGCCTACAACTTCTCTGCTGGTGGTCCTGTGGTCTGGCCCACAGTAGACGCCATGGTCTTGGTCCCGCTTTCCGCTCACGCGCTTTTTGCTCGTCCTCTCGTGGTGGGTCCTGAGTCAGTCTTTGCCGTGGAAATCATTGAACGTCGCAGTGGTCACGGTGTGCTGTGGTGCGACGGTCGTCGCACACGCAACCTGCCTCCAGGTGCTCGTGTGATTGTGAAGAAGTCACCCACGCCAGTTCTACTTGCGCGCTTCCATGCTGAAGCTTTCACGGATCGTTTGGTGGAGAAGTTTGACCTACCCGTCACTGGATGGCGAGGACCTGGTCAGTGATCGAAGAGATTCGCATCCGAGACCTCGGAGTGATTTCTGAGGCAGTGCTTCCGCTTGGTCCTGGCTTCACGGCCATCACCGGTGAAACTGGTGCAGGTAAGACCATGGTTGTTACAGCACTAGGTCTATTGCGAGGAGAGCGGTCTGATTCTTCTGCAGTGCGCAACGGCAGTGACACCGCCTGGGTGGAAGGTCGCTGGATCCTTAAGAACCCAGAAGCCATCACCGAAACAGTCAACGACGCCGGTGGGCTCATCGAAGGAGACGAGCTCTTACTTGGTCGTTCAGTTTCGGTGGAAGGACGTTCCCGTGCTGTTGTTGGGGGGCGGAGCACACCCGTTGCTGTTCTTGGTGAACTGGGAGAACTGCTTGTTGCCGTACATGGACAGTCAGACCAGGTTCGTCTTCGTTCCGCTTCAGCACAGCGTGAAGCACTGGACCGCTTTGCGGGTGCACAATTTGCTGAAGTTCTGGGGGAGTATGCCCACGCGTTTCGCCGTTGGAAGAACAACGCAGCAGAGCTGGCAGAGATCACTGCCCAGCGTGATGCCCGCACGCGCGAAGCAGAAGAACTGCGCCTTTCTATTTCTGAAATTGAAGCTGCAGCTCCACAGCCTGGTGAAGATGAACAACTCACCGCGCTTGCTGAGCGCCTCACTCACACTGAAGACCTCCGTGTTGCCACAGCACTGGCCCGCGAAGCACTGTCTTCCGAAGAAGGTGAAGGGGGAGATGCTCTCGCTCGCGTAGACGCATCTAAGCGTCTGCTGGAAAAGATGTCAGATGTTGATCCCGTTCTGGCTGGAATTGCCGAAACGCTTACTCAGTTGTCTTTCCAGCTGCACGACGTCACAGGTCAACTTTCCAGCCACCTTGCCAATCTCGAGGGCGAGGGAGAGCGCGACCTTGATGTCATTCAGAGCCGTCGCGCTGAACTGAACACCTTGATCCGTAAATACGGGCCTACTCTCGATGACGTCATTGCGCTGTTGGATACAGGAAGTCGTCGCCTGCTGGAACTCGATGGAGACACCGATCGCATCTCTGAGCTGGCCGAAGAGGTAGCGGCTGATCACGCGCTCGTTGTGCGAGGCGCAGATGCCCTGCATGACCTCCGTGAAGCAGCTGCCGTGAAACTTTCTGCAGCGGTTACAGAAGAACTTGCTGCGTTGGCTATGCCTGATGCTCAGCTGTTTGTGCGCGTGACAAAGAATGACGAGCTCGCCCTCCACGGCTCGGACACTGTCGAGTTGTTACTGCGTCCACATCCTGGTTCTGATCCACGCCCCATTTCCAAGAGTGCATCCGGTGGCGAGCTTTCTCGCATCATGTTGGCGCTGGAAGTTGTCATTGCCGGGCAAGATTCTGTTCCCACCTATGTCTTTGACGAAGTGGACTCCGGTGTTGGTGGTGCGTCGGCGATTGAAATCGGACGACGCCTTGCCCGCTTGGCAGAAAAGTCTCAAGTTATTGTTGTCACCCACTTGGCTCAGGTAGCCGCGTTTGCCAACAATCACCTACGTGTAGTCAAGGACACTTCGGGGGAAGTGACCGAAAGTAGTGTGCAAACACTGCGCGGAGCTGACCGCGAGGCAGAGATGGCACGTCTGCTCTCTGGATTGCCAGATTCAGAAAATGCATTGGCTCACGCCCGCGAGTTGATTCAGTTAGCTGCCCAGCGCTGATAAGCTCTAATTCCGTGGTGAATACTTCGGGAAACAACGTAACCAAGCACATTTTTGTCACCGGGGGCGTTGTATCGTCACTCGGAAAAGGCCTGACGGCGGCTAGCCTCGGCAATCTTCTCACCGCACGCGGTCTTCGCGTTGTGATGCAGAAGCTCGACCCTTATCTCAACGTGGATCCCGGAACGATGAACCCGTTCCAGCACGGTGAAGTCTTCGTCACCGACGATGGCGCCGAGACTGACCTCGACATCGGTCACTACGAGCGCTTCCTTGACATCAACCTGTCACAGGCTGCCAACGTCACCACTGGCCAGATCTACTCTCAGGTCATCGCAAAGGAACGCCGCGGCGAGTACCTTGGCGACACCGTTCAGGTCATTCCTCACATCACCGACGAAATCAAGCGCCGTATGCGCCTGCAGGCAGAGGATATCCCTCAGCCAGATGTCATCATCACCGAAATTGGTGGCACCGTCGGTGACATCGAATCCCAGCCTTTCATCGAGTCCGCTCGTCAGGTTCGTCACGAGCTCGGTCGCAAGAACGTCTTCTTCGTTCACGTTTCCCTTGTTCCCTTCATGGGTGCCTCGGGTGAGCAGAAGACCAAGCCCACGCAGCACTCTGTTGCAGCACTTCGCTCCATCGGTATTCAGCCAGATGCTCTGGTGCTTCGCTCCGACCGTCCCGTCACCGAAAGCAACAAGCGCAAGATTGCGTTGATGTGTGACGTTGATGAAGACGCAGTTGTAAACGCTGTTGACGTTCCCAGCATCTATGACATTCCCACCATGCTGCACACCCAGGGCCTCGATGCCTACATCGTGGAGCAGCTAGGTCTGGACTGTAACGAGGTTGACTGGTCGCACTGGTCGCCACTGCTCGAAGCAGTGCACGACCCTGCACACGAAGTCACCATTGGTCTGGTTGGAAAGTACATCGACCTGCCTGATGCTTACCTCTCCGTTTCTGAAGCACTGCGTGCTGGTGGGTTCGCTCACCGCACCAAGGTGAACTTGCGTTGGATACCTTCCGACGACTGCGAAACACACGAAGGTGCTGCTGAGAATCTCTCTGATCTTGATGGCATTTGTGTCCCTGGTGGTTTCGGAATTCGCGGTATCGAGGGCAAGCTTGGTGCGCTCAAGTTTGCTCGCGAGAACGGCATCCCCACCTTGGGCCTCTGCCTCGGTCTGCAGTGCATGGTCATTGAATATGCACGCAACCTTGCTGGTCTGCCAGATGCGTCATCTTCTGAGTTTGACCCAGAAACCAAGACTCCTGTAATTGCGACCATGGCAGAGCAAATTGACATCATCAATGCTGGTGACCTCGGTGGAACCATGCGTTTGGGTCTCTACAAGGCAGCCCTGACTCCTGGATCTCTTGCAGCAGCGGTCTACGGCTCTGAACTCATTGAAGAACGTCACCGTCACCGTTACGAAGTGAACAACACCTACCGCCAGCAGATTGCTGACGCTGGTCTGTCCTTCTCGGGTACGTCACCTGACGGTCAGCTGGTGGAGTTCGTCGAACTTCCTCGCGACGTTCACCCTTACTACATCGCAACCCAGGCACACCCAGAACTGCGTTCACGCCCCAACAACGCTCACCCCCTGTTCGCAGGTTTGGTTGAAGCATCGCTGGAGCGCCAGAAGGCAACTCGCCTGTTCGACATCGAAAAGGCCTAACGTGTCCGACACCAACGCGGAAGGTCTGGTTGACCAGCCTGCCGAGGTGACAATCACCGAACGTGAGACGGTATTCACTGGTCGTGTCTGGAACATCGAGCACGAACGTTTTGAATACAACGGACACGTTATTGCTCGTGACTACGTCGACCACACTGGTGCAGTTGCCGTTCTTGCGTTAGACGATAACGACCGCTTCATTGCTATCCAGCAATACCGTCACCCCATTCGCACTCGCGAATGGGAGATTCCGGCAGGACTGCTGGATATTGCCGGTGAAAGTGCTCTTCTGGCAGCACAGCGTGAACTTGCTGAAGAGGTAGATCTGCAGGCAGATTCGTGGTCAGTTCTTTCTGATTACTACACCTCACCTGGTGGTTCGAATGAAATCGTGCGCATCTTCCTTGCTCGTGATCTCCACAACACTCCCGTTCCTTTTGAGCGCAGTGAAGAAGAAGCCGACATGGAACATCGCTGGGTGAGCTTGGACGAAGCTCATGATGCCGTGCTGGCAGGAAATGTCAGCAACTCGATCTTCCAGATCGCTGTTCTGAACGCCTATGCGTCCCGGGCACGTGGCTGGGACACCCTGCGTCCCGGAGATGCTCCCTGGGCAATGCGGGAACACCGCGATGCTTCTGGCTCGGGAGCTTCCTGGCAGGCCTAAGCCAGTGCAGTACTGACCATGAACCTGCAACGAGCACGCGATAACTACCTGAGATATGTCGCCATTGAGCGCGGACTCTCTCAGAACACGGTTTCTGCCTACACGCGCGACATCGATGCGTATTTAGCGTGGTTAGGGGAGCGGGGCACGACCGAGGCGGATGCAATTACGTTGCCCGATGTGAGTGCCTATGTTCAGTGGTTGGCCACCCGCAGCGAAAGCCCGTTGACGTCTTCTAGTCAGTCCCGCACCCTCAGCTCCATCAAGGGATTCCACAAGTTCCTGGTGGAAGAGAACATCGTCGAGCACAACGTCACGGCAGATGTGAACCCTCCTAAACTTCCTAAGCGCCTCCCCAAAGCCATCACCGTCGAACAGATGTCGGCATTGATTGCCGCCACCGACGGTGAGGATGAAGTCCGAGTGAGAGATAAAGCACTACTGGAGCTGCTCTATGCCACGGGTGCGCGTATTTCCGAGGCCGTGGGGCTCAACGTGGATGATGTCACCGTGAGCGAAGGCATGATTCGCCTGCGCGGTAAAGGCGGAAAGCAGCGCATCGTTCCAGTGGGCTCCTATGCTCAAGCAGCGCTCGATGCCTATTTGGTTCGTGTGCGTCCGGTGTTCTCTGCTCGAGGTAAGTCCACCCCTGCCTTGTTCTTGGGTCCTAGAGGAGCTCGTGTGAGCCGCCAGATGGCGTGGCTCATCATTCGTGAGGCAGGGGAGCGGGCACAGCTCGATATTGAGCTCTCGCCGCACACGTTCAGGCACTCTTTTGCCACCCACTTGTTAGCCGGTGGGGCAGATGTTCGAGTGGTTCAAGAACTACTGGGACATGCCTCGGTGGCAACGACACAGATCTACACGCTGGTGACCGCAGATACGCTGCGAGAGACGTACATTACGGCGCACCCACGAGCACAGAAGTAACCACAGAAATTCCGCCCCAGAACTAGCTAGAATGGGCATCACGGCAGTTCAGTGACGATCGTTTCTCATTGCCCATATTTTGCTCAATCTCACAGTGGGGACACTCGAGTGGTTACGTACAAGAACGGCGTGAAAGTCGGCCCAACTGGACGTCCCTTGAA
>NZ_CAKZII010000104.1 GCF_936931525.1 uncultured Aurantimicrobium sp. | reverse complement strand
AGAGTTTGATGGCGTCACCGCCAACAACGTCGTGGGTAAGATCTTGATCGATCTTCCCGTGGGAGCACCTGCCGCCTAATGAATTTCCGCGTTGTCACCTCGAGAGGCTGGGGCTGGGCTGTTGTTGCCCTGCTCAGCCTTGTCGTTGGTGCTGCGCAGGGATGGATTGAACTCATCGGATTAGGAGTTGCTGGGCTTCTCACCTTTGGTTTTGCCACGCTCTATGCCCTCTTCCGTCATGCCCACGATGTGTCCTTCCACCTGGCGCATGAACGCGTGGTCGTCGGTGACGAGGCACAACTTGTCGTGAGTGTGTCGAACCCGACAGGTCATTCACTGGCTTCATTGGATGTCGTTGTTCCTGTGGGGGAGCAGCAAGTGGAAACCCAGGTGGGTCGCCTGCGCAAGGCAGCTCACGATGACATCACCTTGCCCGTTCCCACTGAGCACCGTGGCATGGTTCAAGTGGGCCCTGCTCGCGTGATTCGACAAGACCCACTGGGGCTGATTTCTCGTGAAGTAGTTCATGGGGATGTTCGCACGCTGTTTATCCACCCCAGAACTATTGGCTTGCTCAGCATGAGCACCGGATTTGTCCGTGACCTCGAGGGGAATCCCACGAGAGACCTCACCGACAGCGACCTGTCTTTCCATGCCTTGCGTGAGTATGTTCCCGGAGATGACCGCCGGAATATCCACTGGAAGTCCACGGCCAAGACGGGCCAATTCATGGTTCGTCAGTTTGAGCAGACCCGTCGCAGTCATCTCATGATTGCGCTCGATACTGAACCAGAAGTATTCGCCACCGACGAGGAATTTGAACTGGCCGTCAGCGCAGCTGCTTCACTAGGTGTTCGAGCCATTCGTGACACCCGTGACCTTTCGGTTCTGGTCAGCGCAGATGCCAGGCCCGCTGCAACAGGTCGCTTGAGCGCCTTGCGAGAGGCAGCCAGAGAACTAGCTTCACGCCGCCGAGCAGAGCGCGGAGCAGTTCCTGCTCGTATCCGTGCCCTGTCCACCGTTTCTCGTGATCGCCTTCTCGATGAACTCTCTGGAGTTCATCTGCAAGAAGGCAGTCCGAGCATTGTGGAGTTGTCCCGCTTAGCTTCCGCACAGGCGGCAGATGTGTCAATTGCCTTCTTGGTGACCGGTGCTGCTGTGGATTCCAAG
>NZ_CAKZII010000103.1 GCF_936931525.1 uncultured Aurantimicrobium sp. | reverse complement strand
TTCTCAGCAGGAGGCATAGGGCAGTTGAAGTTGTAGCTAAATGCACACGGTGGCAGATAAGCACGGTTGAAGTCCAGTGTGATTGTCCCGTCTGGGTTGGGAGCAACCATGAGGAATCGACCTACGCTATAGCTCACAGGCCCTGAGGTGGCATCCGAGAACACAATCATGAGAGCACGGCCCTCTTTGAACGCAGAAGGTGCGTATTCGACGCCTTCGATGGTGAAACGAATGTCACCAGGAATGACCTTGTCGCGGCTAGCTCCCTGATCCTTGAGGTGTGACACCTCAACAGCACGACCACCGTCAATAGGGGTAAAGGTTCCAGTGACTACCCAGTCTGGGTTGTAGTCAAACGCATCTATGGAGCCGAAGTTTTGTAGATCATCTGAGTTGGTGTCCCACACCCGCAAGGCATACTTGCCGTCTTCGCCTTTGATGATGGTTCCAGATTTAGTTTCGTCGAAGACAATGACGGAAGATGCCTCAGAGTCTTTGCCGGTGACGACAACGGATCCATCAACCACAACACCGTCTACAACGATGTTGTCTGACGCAACCGCCGTGAGCTGAACACCCTTCTCTCCTTCCGGCAGTGCAGACCAGAGTCCGTTGACACCCCAGACACTCTCGGTTTCCCCAGGAGCGCCATAGAACCATTGAGTGTTTACCAGCGCCAACGAACCTTGAGGCAACAGAGCCATGTCGTGGCGGCGGCTACGGAAGTAGGCATATGCCTCTTCGGGTGTTTGAGGGACAGCTGCTGCAGGCGTTGAGTTGGTCACAGAAATAGATTAGTTTGAGCCAACTTGGGCGACTTCTCGCCACTCCCAAACCAGACGCAATTGACCACGATCTCGGGGATTATCTGTAGGGCGGACGGGACTTGAACCCGTGACCGACGGATTATGAGTCCGCTGCTCTAACCAGCTGAGCTACCGCCCCTAGGGGTGTTACACGTAAAAGTTTAGTCGTCTGTGAGCTCGGGGTCGGGGTCAACAACCTCTTGGCCACGATAGAGAGCTTCAAAGGTGTCGAGCGTGCGGGTGATGTCGTGACCGCGAATGAACTTCAACGAGTTGTTCTTCAAGCGAAGAAGTTCATCCTTGTCCGCTGTGAGGACCTTGACCAACTTGTCGCGAAGATCATCGACATCATTGGGCTCAAAGAGGTAGCCGTTCTCTCCATCGTGGATGAGGTGAGGCAAGGCCATAGCATTGGCTCCCACGATGGGAAGTGCAGTAGCCATAGCTTCCATAGTGGCAATGGACTGGAGCTCAGCAATCGAGGGCATGGCAAACACCTTGGCACGCGTGAGCGCTGCTTTCAGTTCATCATCAGAAACATATCCGGTGAAGAAAACCTTGTCCTTGAGACCTAATTGAGCAACCTGTTGCTTCATGTGCTGAAGCTGATCTCCCCCACCTACAAACTCAAGTGACGCGTTGAGCTCAGGGGGAAGTTTACGGAAAGCCTTGAGGAGAACATCGAGCTTCTTCTCCCCTGTAATGCGACCGACGAAAACAATGCGGTTTTCAACATCGGTATCGAAGTTAGGCGTGTAGTGGTGAGCATTGATGCCACAAGAGATCGCGTGAACATCGGTGAGGTGGGTGTATTCCTCGAGGAAGTTAGCTGCACGACGAGTGGGGGTTGTGACGGCCTCTGCGCGACCGAAGGTGCGGGCTGCTGCCTTCCACACCAGACGGATAACGCCACGCTGGGTAGGGCCAGGAAGCAGGGTGAACTGCATCATGTTTTCTGGCATGAAGTGGTTCGTACCAATGATGCGAATACCGCGAAGCTCTGCTTCTTTTGTCAGACCGCCACCGACAATGAGGTGAGACTGAAAGTGAACTACGTCTGGCTTGAAACTGTCGAGTACACGAGCACTGTTGTGGCGCACACGCCAGGGCAGCATGTAGCGAAGCCAGTCGTGTGGATACCAGCGCCAACTCTTGATGCGATACATCGTCATGGGCTGACCTTCATGGGTTTCCACCCAGGTACCCGACTTGCGTCCGGCAGCGGGAGCCATGACACGAACATCGTGTCCACGCTCAACCAGGCCGGCTGCTAAACGTTCAGCAAATTTAGCTGCTCCGTTAACGTTCGGACCGAAGGTGTCACACCCAATCAGGATGCGTAAAGGTTTCGGCATAGTGCCTTTAGTTTACGGACTTGGCCTTCTTGATGGCCTCTTTAGCGCCGTGTGCCGCAGCATTGACCTTGGCCTTTGAATCAGCAGTGGCGCCCTTGAACCCAGCTTTAGCTTCAGCACTAGCCTCTGCAAGCGGTTCGTGTGCATCAGGGTGATATTTCGCCAAAAGGAAGACACCAATCACTGCCAGAACTCCCGCAACGATGTAAGCGACAATCGCCCATGGTGGTGCCTGTGAAGCCTCATCGAGGATGACGATACCGATGGTGACAGCCACGATGGGATCGATAACAGTCAATCCAGCAATTACGAGGTCTGGTGGGCCGGAGGAATAGGCGTTCTGAACGAACAGTGCGCCCAAAATGGTCGCAGCGAGCAGCGCTGCGAGGCAGGCCCAGGTAAGCCAGTCAGTGGCGCCGTGAGTAATGCTCGTGATGACAACCTTGGCCAAGGTGGCCACAAAACCATAAAGAACACCAGCACCCACGATGTAGTACAACGCTGAGAGGTGCTTGCCAAGGAACAGGAATAAGGCGCCAAATATTGCCAAGACGATCAGCAAAATGATGAGAATTTCCGCAAGGTCTGCCGACGTCATCGGTGCGTTCACTGCCGTGAATGCGGCGATTGAAACGAAAATACCGATGCCACCCACGCTGAGCGTGATGGCCAAGATGGATTCTTTATTGAGCTTGGTTTTACTCACACGCGAGTTGAGGATTGCGGTCATCACGAGAGCAACGGCACCAATGGGCTGAACCACAATAAGCGGGGAGAATCCCAAAGAAATCAACTGGAAAACAATCGCTCCACCAAGGAGCAACGTACCGGTGAGCCACGAGGGGCGACGGAATAACGCAACAAGCTGCTTGAAGTTCAGCGAAGAGCTTCCCTCATCAGCGTCATCGCCGACTTTTCCCACACCACGGTGCTGCAGTTGGGCACCAATCGACATCAACACAGCACCTACCAGCGCAAATGGAATACCGATGAGCTGCGAAGGTTCGAAGTGGACCTGAGAAAGGTCGGTCAAGTCGCCAAGCATATCTAGAACGCTACCCTGCCAACCTGCTAATAGGCTTGAGGCATGACCGTGCGCCCCATTGTTATCTCAGGTGATCCTGTCCTTCACGAACCCGCTGCGCCGGTGACTGAATTCAACGACGAGCTCCGCCAGCTCGTTCAAGATATGTACGACACCATGGATGAAGCACCAGGTGTCGGTCTCGCCGCACCACAGGTGGGAGTGGGCATCCAAGTATTTGTCTATGACTACCCCGAAGATGATGGAACACCTCGACGTGGCGTTGCCATCAATCCCAGCCTGTTGATCTCTCCGCTCGAAATAAGAGATACAACAGATGCTGATGACGAGGGATGTCTTTCATTCCCCGGTGAGCGGTTCCCACTTGTTCGAGCAGAGAAGGCACTACTTCGAGCAGTAGATCTTGACGGAAAGCCGTTTGAGATTGAATGCGATGGCTGGTTCGCACGCATCTTCCAACACGAATACGACCACCTTCTCGGCTACCTCTACACCGACCGCTTGGATTACGAGTTCAACAAGCAGGCAGCAAAGATTGAGCGCAAGCGCGGCTGGGGTAAGCCTGGTAAGTCGTGGATGCCCGGAGTAGACAACCTCGAGGACTAGGCCATCCAGCCCAAGTTTCGAAGCACTACTGCGACAATTCCTGCCACCGCGACGACCACGATAAAGGGGACGCGGAACGTGAAGAGTATTGCTGCCACAATAACCGCAGGGATGCGGGCATCGAGCGCGATAGCCTGACCAGCTCCAAGCGTCTGAACCGCCACCAAAGCTGCCAGCATGGCCACAGTGAGCAAGTTGGTGACCCGCGTGAACTTAGGCTTCTCCAGCATGCTCTGTGGGATGAGATAGCCGGTGTATTTCACAACGAACGACAGCACCGAGGCAATGATCACAGTTATCCAGAGGGTCATGATGCTGCCCCCTCGTGTCCTGGATGGAACCCGGGAGTATCCAAAGGTTCAGATGCGTCATCTGGTTGAACCTGTGCTGCTGGTTCACGGTGTAACCAGTTCGTGAGGCCAAACACTAGTGCCACAACTGCCGCTGCCAATACTGGAACACCTGGTGGTGTGAACGGAATCAGAATGGTTGCCAGCACTGCTGCAACCATCGCTACAGCAGCCGCCTGAAGCTGCTTGAGCCTAGGCCACAAGAGTCCCACGAACGCAGCGGCTGCTACAGCATCAAGCCCGAACTTATTGACGTCCCCCACGAGATTGCCGAGCAACGCACCAGCAAACGTGGCGAGGTTCCACCCGATATAGATCGCAATACCGGTGGTCCAGAAGCCAACCTTCTGGGCACTTTTCTCATCTTGCGCAATCGCAACTGCGGTTGATTCATCAATGGTGAGCTGAGCGGCAACGATCCTGCGCCACCATGGCCCATCTCCCACGATGGGTGCCACACGCATGGAGTAGATGCCATTACGCAGTGCCAAGAATGTGCTGGAGGCTATAGCCGGAATTCCTGCAGCCGCCCCACCTGAGGCAATAATGCCGATGACGGCGAACTGCGAACCGCCAGAGAACAGAACCAAAGACAAGAAACAGGTCTGCCAGATGTCAAGACCAGCAGCTACGCTCAGTGCTCCAAAAGAAACACCATAGGCGGCAACAGCAATGCCGACAGAGATACCTGTTCTCAGGGCGCGCTTATCAGCAGCAGATAAAGCCACGGCGCCTCCTCAGTAAGAACATGACCACGCTACCGAAGTCCGCAGGGCAAGTAAAAAGCCCCTGGTCGTGGAGGACCAGGGGCTTCGCTCCCCGACATGGACTCGAACCATGAACCTACGCATTAACAGTGCGTTGCTCTGCCAATTGAGCTATCGGGGA
>NZ_CAKZII010000102.1 GCF_936931525.1 uncultured Aurantimicrobium sp. | reverse complement strand
AACTCAGTGGCAGCAGGCCAGACCGCTGTGATTTATGTCGACACCAGAGTCCTGGGACAGTTCACAATTGCGAGAACTGTCAGTGATCTGAACGTGGTGGCCACCGCATGAGCGAAGATGCTCTTTTCGAAATTGAAGACGTTCCAGATGCGAATCCTTCTGCTGAACAAGTTTCTGAATTAACCGACTTCGAAAAAGCACAGACTGAAGCAATTGAGCTAACAACGAAGATTAACGAAGCAGCAGACGCATATTACGAGCGTGATGAAAGCATCATTTCTGACGCTGAATATGACATGGCGATGCGTCGGCTAGAAGAGATCGAAAAGACGTATCCGGTTCTTCAGGGCCAAGACAGCCCAACCCTCAGCGTAGGTGGGCGAGCTGCAGCAACTTTTGAAAAGGTTCCTCATCTTGAACGCATGATGAGTCTTGACAATGTTTTTTCTGAAGAACAATTTCTTTCTTGGGCTGAAAAGACCGAACGAGACGCTGGGGCAGCGATTGAGTACCTCTGCGAACTCAAGATTGACGGTCTCGCAATCAACCTCCGCTATGAGAACGGAACCTTGACCGGCGCAACTACTCGTGGCGACGGAGTTGTCGGAGAAGATGTAACCGCCAACGTGCTCACTATTCAAGGCATTCCACACCGCTTGGCTGGAAGTGGATTCCCTGAACTCATGGAAGTTCGTGGTGAGATTTACATACCTACCGCTGAATTCGAAGAGTTGAACAAACGATTGTTAGAGGCAAAGGAAAAGACTTTCTCTAACCCCCGTAACTCTGCAAGCGGTTCTCTTAGGCAAATAGATCCAGCAAAAACCGCTGCTCGGCCTTTGCGTCTACTTGTCCACGGTATTGGGGCTTGGAACGAAGTACCAGTAGCGAATCAGTCGGAGGTTTATGCACTACTCGAGTCCTGGGGCCTGCCAACTTCGAAGTATTTCAAAGTACTCTCAAGCGCTTCTTCGGTTGCTGACTTTATCTCCGAAATGGGAGCTCAGCGACACAGTATTGACCACGAGATTGACGGCATCGTCATCAAGGTCGACGATTTAGCTATTCAAAAGAAACTCGGTGCGACAAGCCGTGCTCCAAGGTGGGCTATTGCTTACAAGTACCCACCTGAGCAGGTCAACACCAAGTTGGTGGATATCAAGGTGAGTGTGGGACGCACTGGCCGAGCAACGCCCTTTGCAATAGTTGAGCCCGTTCAAGTCGCTGGGTCAGTTGTCGAATACGCAACTCTCCATAATCAGGATGTAGTCAAAGCCAAGGGTGTTCTTATTGGGGACACAATTGTTATTCGAAAAGCAGGAGATGTAATTCCAGAGATTTTGGGCCCAGTTCTTGAACTCCGAAATGGAACTGAATATTCATTTGTAATGCCAGAAGAATGCCCTGAATGCGGATCTAAGCTGGCGCCTGCTAGCGAAGAAGATATAGATCTTCGTTGTCCAAACACAAAGGGGTGTCCAGCTCAAGTTCGCGGACGTGTTGAACACATAGGTAGTCGCGGTGGTCTTGAAATCGAAGGTCTAGGCGAGTCAACTGCTGAAGCATTGACAAATCCAATTCCGCCTATTCAGCCTGCGTTGCTAACTGAAGCGGGACTTTTTGACCTCACTCTGGAAGGCATCTTTCCCCTCGAGGTTTGGAATTACTCCGATATTCGAATTCGTGAAATCAAGCTCGATAAAGATACAAAAGAGCCTCTTCGTGAACTTCCATTCCGTCGCATCCGAAAGATCGGCAAAAAAGTTGTCATGGATCCACCCTTTGATCCTGAAGCAGAAGTCTTCGATGGTGACGAGCAATACATTCTTTCTAAGGGTGCCTTTGAACTCATTGCTGAGTTGGAAAAGGCAAAAACAAAGCCTTTCTGGCGAATGCTTGTTTCCCTCAACATTCGTCACGTCGGGCCAGTAGCTGCACGAGCACTTGCGAATCATTTTGGTTCTATCGAGGCCTTAGATGAGGCTTCTGCAGAGGAGCTTGCAGCAGTTGAAGGTGTCGGCCAAATCATTGCGGAATCGGTCAAGACCTGGCTAAGTGTCGACTGGCACCGAGAGATTGTTGATCGTTGGAAAGCAGCAGGAGTTCAACTTTTCGTGCCTGGACACCCAGGGCCAGGGGCTGCAGTGTCCAGTGACGGCCCTTGTAGTGGCCTCATCATCGTCGCAACAGGTTCATTAGAAGGATTCACACGTGACGGAGCGCAGGAGGCAATCATTGCTGCCGGCGGAAAACCGGCATCCTCCGTGTCAAAGAATACGAACTACGTAGCTGCTGGCCCTGGCGCTGGTTCAAAACTAACGAAAGCAGAAGAGCTTGGGATTCCAGTGTTGGACGCTGAAGGATTTAGGAAATTGCTAGAGGGCGGTCCAGCAGCTGTCAGTAGCTAAATGGATGATGGGGGAATGATGTCTAAAGGCTTTGCTGTAATCGATGTTGAAACTACGGGTTTCAGTGCACAAAAATATGACCGAATCGTTGAGATCGGCATCGTGTTTCTTGATTCTCAAGGTGCGTTAGAAAGCACCTATTGCACCCTTGTTAACCCAAACCGTGATGTTGGTCCGACTCATGTGCACGGGATTACTGCCAAAGAGGTTTTTGATGCACCTGAATTCAAAGACATTGCTCAGGATTTAATATCTCTACTCGCAGGAAGAGTTCTTGTATTCCACAATGCACAATTTGATACTTCTTTCCTTTTTGCCGAATTTGAGCGGGCAGGATATTGGGTCAATGGGGCGCAAATCCCGGTGATGTGCACGATGCAACTTGCGACCGATTTCCTACCAGGGAATGGGCGGTCACTAGAAGCTTGCTGTGGTGCCTACGACATAAATAATTCAAGAGCCCACTCAGCTCTCGCAGACGCAGAGGCTACGGCTGAACTACTGCGTGCCTACATGAACCAAGAGCCAAATATGCAGATCTGGGACCAGGCACTAGATCAAGCTGATGGTGAATATTGGCCAGAAGTCGAGCCTCAAAATTGCGAACCTAAATATAGAAGTGAATTAATTTCCCTAGATTCTTCTTTTGTGAAAGATGTTGTTTCACGTCTTCCTGAAATTGAAGGGAATCATGCCGAAATTGGGCTTCTTGCGCTGTTCGATGACATTCTCAGTGACGGTGAAATTACAGAAGAAGAAGCCGGAATTGTCGAGGATTACGTCAAGACCTCTGAAATATCCGCCCAAAGATTCAACGAAATCAGAGATCTCTACTTTTGGGGTTTTGCAACAATTGCCTGGGCTGATGAAGTCCTGATTCCTGCTGAAATAATCGGTATCCGTTATGTCGGAAAACTAATGGGAAAAACAACCGAGGAAATCGATAAGGCACTAACGGAGCCCCTTGGACAACGCAACAAAGATTCAAGTATTGAATCGATTAGTTTCCACTTTGAGTCAGGGGACGTTGTTGTATTGACGGGTGATATGCCGCAACCTCGGTCCTACTATGAGCAAAAGCTCGAAGCCAGAGGAATCATTTCTTGGCCTTCAGTTACAAAAAAGGCAAAAGCAGTTTTGGCAGCTGATATTTACTCTTTGTCGGGTAAAGCAAAACGAGCTCGTGTACTCGGTATCCCTGTTCTTCCGCTAGAAGAAGTTATTGCTCAAATCGGATAGTTATGGAATCTAGGCGATCAACTTCTTTGGCAGGAATCATCTTCCTGCTGAGCTCTGCTGTGTTATTTCTGTTAGCCCCATTAGCAATGCCTTCTGATTACAGCTGGATCAGTAACTCCATCAGTGAGTCCGGAGCGCAAGGCCTCACTGGTGCGTGGGTGACGCGTTTAGGTTTCCTCACCTTCGGACTCGGCGTCATTCTTGTCGCACTTACTCGCTGGGATGCATGGAGAACATCTGCAGGGCTTTTGTTGTTCGGTTTTGGTTTCCTGATGCTCACCGTGGCGGCATTCTCAACCAGACAGTGGAACGCAGATTCTTCGTTCAATGAACTTGAGAGCAACCTGCACTCAGTCTCCGCCAGCGTCATGGGCTTTTTCTACGGGGTTGGAGTATTGCTGGTTATCTTGTTCGAAAAGCAAGCTTCTCGGGCAGTGAAGATGTTGGGATGGGCTGCCGTAGTGACGTCAATAGCGATGCCCATACTTGTCGGAGTCATTCCCGAATTTGGTGGCGTTTTCCAAAGGATTATGTTCGCTATCGCGATCGCTTGGTTTGTAGTTCAGGGAAGAAGTTCCATGATTAACGGGGAATCTTGATGAAACGCGTCCTCGTCTATCTCGCCATCACGTTTGTTTGGTCATGGAGCTGGTGGATTTCACTTGCAACTTCAGGAACCGTCACACACGCAGGTGTGGGATGGCCAACTCACCTGTTTGGTTTACTGGGCCCAGCCATCGGTGCTTTCGGCACGGTGGGAATCTTCGACGGACGTACCGGGCTCATCGACCTCTGGAGCCGCATCACCAAATGGCGAGTTCGTTGGTGGTGGTATGCCCTCATTGTTGTGACTGCCTTAGGCGCCGTCATTCCTGGAGTAGTTGATCTATCTTCAGCATTGAAATATTCGGGCGCACCTGAGTGGGGATTGTTCACCATCGTGGTGGTCCTCGTACTCAATGGTTTTGGGGAAGAAATTGGATGGCGCGGATTCCTCGCCGATTACTTCCTGAAGAAGCACTCCACTGCGGTAACGGCATTCTTGGTCTGGATCATCTGGGGTGTGTGGCATGTGCCACTGTTCTGGGTTGTCTCGAGTTTTATGGAACTCGGAATAGGCGGAACCATTGGGTGGGCACTGGGACTTCTCAGTGGTTCTATCTGGCTTACCTGGATGTATAAAGGTGCCGGCTATTCGATCCTTATCGTCGCCCTGTGGCACACGGCCTTCAACTTCTCTACGGCTACAGATGCCACAGCGGGCGTGCCTGCTGCTGTCATCAGCACTTTGGTCATGATTGCCAGTGTCGTTGTGCTGTGTTTTCCACGGGTGTGGAAGAAGCCACAGTTCTCTAGATAAACACCGCAATAGTGATGGTCAAGATCAACATGTCCTGAGCAAAGTGAATGAGCCATGCCCAACCTAAACCTCGTGTGTCTTGGATTGACCGTGTGGCAAACCACGCCAAGAAACCTGCCATCAGCGAACCGATGAGACCGCCAGGAATTCCGAAGTAATGCACACTTCCAAAAATCACTGCTGAAACCCAGGGCGCATAGCGGGCAAACTTTCCAGTGAAACCTTCAGCGATGGTCCATCTAGTGATGATCTCTTCGTTAAAGGCATTCACGACTGACAGAGGAATGGCCACGGCGAAAGCCAAAGCCCAGGAACCCAAGGGAACAGAGCCTAAGTCGGATCCATCAGCTACGAGAAGAAATACAAGAGTGACCAGAGAGATCGCAACCAAAAAGGTGAGACCGATTCTCTTCCAGTTATCTTTTGCGCTGATGCCCAGAAGCTTGACGGGAGTTGCCGGGGCAGACATGTTCCCTCGGCGCAGGAAGTGAAGTTTCTTTCCTGTTGTGAACCACATGGACAGGATTACCAGCAGTGAAATACCCAGGGTGATCAGCTGGTAGATGAAATACAAGCCGAGGTCTTTATTGTGCTGTTGCCCTAAAGCGAGACTCAGCCACAGCAAGGAACCAGTTCCGAGAACGGCAATGATGGATGAGACAGTTGCCTTGTAGCGCTGTGTCATGGAGTAGTTCCAATTCAGGAAGAAGATATCTCAAGAATAGTTTGAGATATTGAAAAGGGGCGGTGACCTTCGTCGCCGCCCCTCATATTCCTATGCTCTACGTCGCCTGTGGATGGCTAAACCAGTTAAGACTCCGCCGCTCAGCAAGAGTGAGCTTGCAAATCTAATCATCTCCGAGCTTTTGCTTCCTGTGTTGGGGAGGCTAGAGCTTCCACCGCCAGAGGGATCAACAGACCACTGAGCATAGAGAGTGATGTTGGATGTGCCACTGGGGGAGTATGGAGAACTCAGTGCAGTCCCGCCTGTAGGAGAAGTAAACCAACCGATGAAGACG
>NZ_CAKZII010000101.1 GCF_936931525.1 uncultured Aurantimicrobium sp. | reverse complement strand
GTGGACCGGTGACAGGTCCCCACTTGCCCCAACTTCGTGGGCGATACGAAACCTTCATGCTCACCATTGCCCACACCGTGGATTACCTGCGCAGCATGTGGGCAGAAGAGCTGGCTGATGTGCACTTCGATGTGGCACCCACCCCTCCTCGTGTTGAAGTCAACGGGGTGGTGGAACGTTGGAAGGTTGACCACGAACGTCGACGCATTGTTCTCTATCGCGTTCCCATCCAGCGCATGAGCAAGCTCCACAAAGATGACCCACTTCACCGCCAAATGATGATTGAAAGCGTTGTTTTCAGGGCAGTGGCAGAACTCCTTGGCAAAGACCCCTGGGATCTTGGCCCTGAGCGCTTGCGCCCCTAATAGCTTTTTAGCGTGGGTAAACAGTAATGCTGGAGCCCAACACGTTGGCTGGGTTCAAGGCAATTGCTGAACCAAATCCACTGCCAATAAATGTCATTCCACCAACAAGCCCCTTGGCTCCTTGGGTGGTGTATTTGGCATCAGCCACGAGCTGAGCGCTAGCCATTTCTCCGGCTTTCACTGTCAGGACAACATCTTTCTGCCCTGGTGCCGACATAGTCACTTCTGCAGTCCTGTTTGCAGGGTTGTAGAAGGAAACCACTGGTGCAGGCCCCACAGGAACCGGAATCAACACGGTGTCAGTGAGATAGGAACTTGACGCAAGCCAGGTGAAGTCCCCGCCGCCAATTGACGCGGAAGGAGTAATGAGTGCAGGTGCGGCAGATGGTGCTGGAGTGGCAGCGGGAGTTCCCTCGAGAAGTGGGCTGGCTGCACTTGAGTCTTGGACAGTGCGCACACCTGCAACGAGTGGCTCCTGCCCAGTGATGATGACCGTATAGACACCGTCAGGGACACCTGCAGTTGGAAGCTGGGTGACTTTCTTGGCGGAGAGGTTGGCAGTGAATTCAACCTTCTTGCCCTCATTCGAGAGCAACGTGACGGTTACTTCGCTGTTCTTCTCACCGGGGACAAGAATACGAATACCCGGTTCAAGATCACTCGTTACATCGCTGACTTCAGAACGGTCATGATCGTGCTGACCTGACAGGACGACACCGGCAATGATTTGTTGAGTAGCCGCACCCGACCCCGGCGCTATCCACTCCACACCTGAGGGAACGAGTGTGCGAGTCACGGACTGCTGAAGATTCGCCAGAATTTGTCCGCCCACGCTCATCACACGGACAACGGGGGCAATGGCGTCAGGAGCGTATCCAGCGAGGGAAAGAATGCGCTGTTCTCCAGGGAGAACAATGATGCCTTCGGCAGCAACGGAATCGATGTAGCCCTGTTCAGTAAAGACTTCCAACGAAACGGTAGCGGTCACATCAGTGGGGTTGGACAGTGTCAACAACGTAGTCCGACCAACTTCGGTAGAACCACCGACCAGCCAAAGATCATTCGCTGGTTCGGTGCATGACGCAGCTGCAAGCCCTGACAGGGCTTCGGTAGCAGCCTGCTCTATTTGATTTCCTGCCAGCAACGGTGCTTCATCAGCTGACTCTGCAGGTGGGACGGAAATGACCTTTGGCGCTGCAGAGAGAGAGTCGTTGAGGTTATCTACTGCATCAAGCCACCAGATATCAAAGTTCTTCTCACTTGATGCTTCCGAGTACTGAGCTTGGCCCGTGGAATAGAACGTGATGTCTTCGGTTGCCTGCGGAGAAACCTCGAGCAATGGGCCAGGGCAGACACGTTGCTGCAATGCAGGAACGGGAGCAACACTCAGCGAAGGGGGTGTTCCAATGTACTCAGGCAGCGGCACCGTCACGAGTGCTGCGATACCGATCGCAATCGCTCCGGCACTGACGATGCCGGTGACACCTGTGACACCTGCACGAAGAGCCTTAGTTGTTTTCGACATCTTGATCACCTGCCAAAGGATCGACCGGAGTCAATTCATCTTCGTTTTCTATCAAGCCAGGGAGGTGACGCTTTGGGCGTGCATCTGGCATGACTGCACCAGTTGGAATTGCTAGCAGCAACGTCAAGATAATGATCAATGCCTGGACGGACGCAATCAGAACAAGCCATGGTTCAACAGGCATGGCTGACTGAAGGGGAACGATTGAAGCTGTGTCATATCCGGGGAAACGCCAGAGCAAACCGGCATCTGTCTTGCCCACAATCTCCACACCCGCATTGGCATCCAGTGTTGCCTTCACGCGTGCCGACATTGCTTGTGCTTGAGGTGTGATGTTTTCTCCCACCTCGGCAAGAGCTGGGGTCAGAACAACAAAGGCAACTCCGAGAGTTGTGAGTTCTTCAGTGGAGTCATTGCCACTGACCGATGCCAAGTTGCTGACCGTGTTTGCAAGAATCTGCTCTTGGGGAGCAAAACCAGCGCCTGAGGTGACAAACGTGGAGGTGGATTCCAAGGTCATGCCAGTTCCGCGAACCAAGTTAGCGCCCAAGCCGCCATCGGGTTGTGGGGTTAATACCAAGGTGCCCACCTGCGGATCAATGGCTGCTTGCGCCACGACATACGCGGGAAGTGTCTGCCCATTGCCTGCAACTACCTTCGAGTTGCCAAGGCTGGATGCTGCCAAAGCAGGCAATGCCAACAGCGTCACTGCGGCAATGCCGGCCACTGCGGGATAGAACGAGAAGCGACGAAGAATAGAAGCACCTGTGCCAGCAGCAATCATGAGTCCCAGCCACGCCAGGCTCAAGCCATTACCTGGCCACACAGCAACTGGTTCTCCCCCGTTGAAGGAGACAAAGAAACCAGAGGCAAAGACCGCGGTGACAATTCCGAGCACCATGACAAAGACAGCGAGCTGAGCGCGGATGGGGTACTGCGAGAACAGACCTACGAATGCCAACGCAACCAGCACGCCCACAAGGATGGCAACCCACACACTCGCAACTGGGTTTGCCCAGGGCAAGAATCCCGCTGCTTGGAGCCAGCCGCCCAGACCCTCGGTGGGGAATCCCAGAGCAAGCTGCCAGTGAGGTGCCGTAGCAGTTCCGATTGCGGGACCAGGATCAGCTGCAAGGCCGAACAGGTTGAGACCTAACACTTGAATGATCACGATCGGTGCCACGATCGCCGCTGCTGGAATGGGAATGGCAAGGAAGCGTGGAACGTAGCGCCCAGTCAGCAGGAGGGTTCCAATCCAGACCACCAGCAACGCAGGTGTGAGCGAGGGTGCACAGGCAACTACTGCAGCAAACAACAATGCAGTGGTTGCCGAAGCTGACCATGAGCGTGCTGCGCGAATGCCAGCAAAGAAGAGGAAAGGAAGAAGGATGTGCGCAACCACTGCTGCAGGACGGCCTTCAGTCAGTGCACTCAGAAGAGCGGGGCTCAAGCCATAGCCCAAACCAATGAAGGCACGAATACCTGATCGCTGAGTCAGACGAGCTGCCAGCAACCATGCACCAAGTCCTGCCAATGGCATGGCCAAGAACCACAGCATGACCAGTGAGAAGCTGGGCTGCCAGAAAGTCAGTGTTCCAAGAACGGCAACGACGCCAGCAAAACCATCAGCAGGTCCCACCACGCTGAAAGCACCTTCACGCCAGCCCCAGAGCGTCTGTGCCCACAACTCTGAAACAGAGGTTCCGAGCGGCAAAAGCGCGCCACCAGCAAGGGCATTTGCACCCACCAACGTGGAGAAACCGCCGACGGAGAGGAAAGCAAGGATCAGTGTGACCCAGGCACCACCGGATGAGAAGTAATGCAGGGGCTTCTTTTCTCCATGCACACGCAGCTGAATAGCTTCGCGTGCGAGGGACTCACGGCGACGAACATCAGCGCGCGTCACACGAAGGGACGCAAGAGAGTTCCATGAGGCCACTCGTGTGGAGCGAAGGAGTTTGCGAGCTCGACCAACCGAGCCACCAGAGAAGGCAGCCGACAATGCAGCTCGGAATTCTCCCGAGACAGCACCTGGACGTTTGGCAAGGAGTTGACCCAGTGAGCGCAGGACTGCCGAAGGCAAGAGCCCGAGCCAGTGCCAGAACAAAGCTCCACCGTTGGAATAGACCAAGCGGCGATAGAGCTCCGCGGAGCGATACTGACGAGCACGCTTCTTACGCGCACGATAGCTGTCAGTTCCAACAGGACCAATGACACCATCGCCAGCATTCAATACCTGAGCGGTGGGAACCACAGAAACACGGTGACCGGCAAGACGTGCACGAACACAGAAATCTAAAGCATCATCCACAACCCGGAGGTGGTGATCAAAACCTGCGAGTTCTTCCCAGACCTGCTGACGCACCAGCATGCCGTTGGCGCCCACACCCATCACGTCAGAAACGAGGTCATGTTGTGCCTGGTCGAGCTCGTCCACGACGAGTGAAATCGTGCGACCACCCTGTGCCAAGGTCAACCCGTATTCACGGATGTAGTCAGGGCGTTCCCAGTCCATTTGCTTAGGACCAACGACCGCTACCGAGGGAGAGACTTCGAGAGCACCAACTAGTTCTGCCAGAGCAGTAGGTTCTGGGGCACTGTCCTGGGCTAGGAACCACAGGAATTCGTCAGGACCCGATACGGCAGGGAAAGCCCTGGCGGCCACGTCGAGAGCTTCACCGAAGCTGAGACGACCGCCCCCGGTCAAGACCTGACTGGCACCGAAAGCTTGCAGCTGCGCAGCAGCGTTGTTCTTGGATGAATTATCGACGGCAAGGACGATATCTGGACGCCTGGTTTGCTTAGACAGGGCGTCGAGGGTTCGCGCGAGGTGCTCGCCGCCCTGGCGGGCAACGATGATCGCAGTAACTCTCGTTTTCATCCTTGCCAGCCTAGGCAGGAGAAGCCAAAAACCCGCCCAATTGGGCGGGCGTGGCTGGGAAACTCAGGGAGTTTGTGACTTAGGCGCGACGGCGGAGCTTGCGACGTTCGCGCTCGCTCAGGCCACCCCAGATACCGAAACGCTCGTCGTTAGAGAGGGCGTACTCGAGGCATTCGCTGCGAACTTCGCAGGAGGTGCAAATCTTCTTGGCGTCGCGAGTGGAGCCACCCTTTTCAGGGAAGAAGGACTCGGGGTCGGTCTGTGCACAGAGTGCATCTGCCTGCCACGCGAGGGGGTTGTCGTCAACATCAATGTTGCGAGAAGAAGGGGTTCCTGGAACTCCCAATCGAACTGGATCTACAAACCAATTCTCTGGAACGCTTGCGCGATATTCCGGTGCCATAAAGAACTCCCACCCCGGTGTCTTACGCACGCCACCATGGCGTGTCTAAGTAATTACACCGTTGTCATTCGTTTACGTCAAGTCGAGATTTGAAAACTTTGAAGACGCGCTGGAGACTTTGCGAACAAATAAGGGGTTATCCCCTAGAGAGCAATGAAGAGTTCACCCTCACCAGCGAAGGAAAGTGACCGTTCTTCCGCGGAAATAAAGGCATTTTGGCCTTGTTCAAGCTCGACAGAGCTGTCAGAACCTTCTACTGTCACATTTCCTGCCGTGCACGTAACAATTGCGTGACGTGTCAGTGAAAGTGAGTCAGATTTACTCATGCCAGATGTGACGACGACGTGTGCAAGCACAAAGTCGGGCACATCAGGAACGAAAAGATCAATGCCCTGAGCTACATTCAGTGGTTCAAGGATGGGCACGGGAACAACTTTGTCACTGACAACAGAGAGTAGTTCTGGAACATCGACGTGCTTGGAGGTCAGTCCCCCGCGCAGCACATTGTCGCTGGCCGCCATGAGCTCAATACCGAGTCCACGGATGTAGGCGTGCATGTTTCCGGCAGGCAAATACAGCGCCTGGCCTTTGGTCAGCGTTACTCGGTTGAGGAGCAGAGCAACCACAATTCCCGGGTCACCGGGATAGTCCTCGGCCAGTTCTACCAGGAGTGCATCCTTGACGAGCTTGCCCGCGAGAGAAATTTCAGCAACAAGTGCAGCTGCGTTATCGCCCGTCAGTGCCCAGTCCAGTGCCCAACGGATGGCACCATCCCCCCGGCTACTGAGCTGACTCGTGAATTCGGCGAGCGCGGAGGTCGCAGCACAGGCCTGCGCATTTGCTGCTG
>NZ_CAKZII010000100.1 GCF_936931525.1 uncultured Aurantimicrobium sp. | reverse complement strand
CATCATCGAACTCCAGCGCACGAATGAACGCAAAGGTGAACATGATGGAGAGCCTGCGCTCCCAGAGTGATTCACTGTGAGCGAGTTCTAGGAGTAGCTCTCGTCTATTTTCATCTGGCAGCAAGAACTCACCGAAGGTGGGAGCGCTGGTGTCGATCAGATCCCAGTTATTGACGTATCCGGCCTGCACGCTGGAGAGATAGAGCGCAAAGAGCTCTGCCTTCTCAACCTCAGACTTAGAGCGCTTGTAACGGTTGACCAAGATGTGCAGAGCACACAGCCTCACTTCGTGGATAGGGGACTGCAGAAGCTCAAGAGCTTCTGCAGGGGGAAGGGACTTATGTCTCTGAGCAATCTCTCGTCCTTGGGGAACGGTGAGGCCGATAAAGATGTCGCCTTCGCCATATTCGCCAGGTCCGGTTTTGAAGTAACCAGCAGAGTGAGCTGCTCTTTCGGGGTCTGCTAATTCCTGCAGATCCTGAATTACTTCTTGTGCACTCACCTCTCAATTATGAATCACGAAGGGGATGTACTTTCAGCTCTCATTTCGACGGATCAGTATGTTCAGCAAGTAACCTGTGGGAAGGCTCATTGAAGAGTCATCTGCGTGTGGAAGGTAATGCCATGAATGCTTCGTCGGGAGAAAACTTCACCCTTGCGCTGGATGCAGGGCAGACCGGCGTTCGAACGTTACTGATCCGCGGTGATGAAAAACACACGCAACAGTTCCCTGGTCTCAAGACTGATTCGGAGCTCTTTCCACAACTTGCCACCATCATTTCTTCGGCACTGGCGAGTGTGAATTCTCCTGTCTCTTTGTCTATTGGGATGACGGGACTCACGGCGTCGCAGAGCAAGCCGGAGGAACTTCTAGGGTTACTTCCTGCCACTGTTTTTCGTGTGTCACTAGCTCATGACTCCATTACCGGCTTCTTAGGAAGCATGGGAGTAGAAAACGGAACAGTGACTGCGGTGGGAACTGGGGTTGTCACTCTTGCTGTTGGAGTAAATGAGATGGCCCGCATCGATGGCTGGGGAAATCTCATCGGTGACGCAGGGTCGGCGTATTGGATTGGTCGCGCTGGGCTTGATGCCGGCATGCGTGTCTATGACGGACGCATCGCAGACAGTTCGTTGATCTCACTACTCAAAGACAATTTCTCCCACCCTGAAGAGGCCTACATCGAGTTACAGACGAGCCATGATCGGGTGGCGCGTATCGCCTCCTTCGCGCAGCAGGTCATTGAGCATGCTCAAGAAGATGCCGTTGCTCGCGCGATTGTGGAGGAAGCAGGTAGAGAGTTGGCAATTTCAGCAGTGACCGGTGCTCGACGCGTTGGATTGTTAGGAACCAAGTCACCCCGATTTAGTTGGGCTGGAAACATGATGAAAGCACAGCAGCTGAAAGATTCCTTCCTGTCGCATATATCCGAGGCGGTGCCCCATGCTGAGTTTGCTGAGCCACTCGCGGAGCCCATTGACGGGGTTGCGGTGATGGACCTACTTCCGGAGAACTCACCGCTTCGGAGTGTGATTCACACAGCGTCACGAAACCTTCACGCTGTATAGACCAAACGTTCAGTTACAACTGGTAGCTTGAACTTCGAACGAAACGAAGGAGTTCACCATGTCTGCAGGTTGCTGCTCAGCACACCCCGTTACCCAAGATCACCTCGGGGCTGCAATCAGCTCCGCCGGAACAAGCGTCACCGCGGCGAATCACGCTGCTGGGAAAGCTGTTGGAGCTGCTGCTGAGATCTTGGTCGTCGGCACGATTGCCACAGGCAATCCTGCTGCCCCTTTGGCAGAAGCGATGGCTATCTCTGGTGGAGCCATCATCGGCATCGGTGCACTCAAGGATGTTGAAGGCCTTGTTGATTCCTCCACCAAGACGGTGAAACCTGAGGGCATTGTCGTTCCTGGCCTTATCGAGCCTCACATGCACATCTGGACCTCACTGCTCAACCTCACCTGGACCGATGTTTCACACGAAGTGTGTGCGACATTCGACGATGTCGTTGCCGCGATCAAGGCATCAGCTGCTCAGACTCCAGCAGGACAATTTGTCTACGCTAAGTTGTTTGACCCCAGCTTGTACCCAGGCGAGCCTGACCTGACCCTCGACATTCTTGATGCGGCTTGCCCCAACAACCCTGTTGTGGTCATGAATGCGTCGATGCACTACCTCTACGCAAACTCTGCTGCGTTTGCGGCCGCTGGCGTTACGTACGACACTCCAGATCCAGTTGGTGGCAACTTCGGTCGCGCCGATGGCAAGCTCACTGGCGTTATTGGTGAAGCCCCTGCCCTGATGATGATGCTCAGAGGAATGCCAAAGCCAACTCCTGCTGAGGTGGGAGCGGGCATCACTGAAATTTTGACCGAGTGTGCCAAGCAGGGAGTTACCTCTCTTCGTGAAGGTGCTACCGGCAGCATTGCAGGCGTGAGCGAACTCGCGACATTGCACCAGCTCAATGGCGTGAAGCGTCTGCCCGTACGTGTTTCCACAGCACAATTCGCCATCATGGCTGGCAAGACTCCAGAACAGGTTGCACAAACGTGGAAGGACGCTGGCGTCACTCCGTTTAGTGGTGACGAGATGGTCCGTGCAGATGCCTGGAAGGTCGTCGCAGACGGATCTAACCAGGGCCGTTCCGGCTACTTCATGCAGCCATATCTCGGTGAAAACAACGGTGGTCACGGCAACTGGACGCCTGAGACATTGCGCGGTGCGATTCGCGCCGGCCTGAACGATGGATGGCAGATCAACGTGCACACCAACGGTGACGCTGCGGTGGAAATGGCCCTCGAAGCCATGGAAGAAATCCTTCCTGGCAGCGCTAACGCTGATTTGCGTCACTCATTCATCCACTACTCCGTCACGACTGATGACCAGCTGGCGCGCACTGCCAAGCTCGGCATCTCGGCAACCTTCTTGATGAACCACGTGCTCTATTGGGGCGCTGCCTTCCGTGACACGATTCTGGGTGCAGAGCGTGCTGATCGACTTGACCGCGTTGCTTCGGCAATCAAGGCGGGTATTAACACCAGCCTTCACTCTGACTACAACGTAAGCAAGGTTCACCCCCTGCTGAGCGCTCAAACAGCAGTGCTGCGTCGCTTGCAGGCCGATGGTTCAGTGCTCAACGCAGCCGAATGTGCAACTCCTGCTCAAGCGCTTGCTGGGATCACCACGAACGCTGCGTGGCAGATCCACGCTAACGACCGCGGTTCTCTTGAAGTGGGCAAGCGTGCAGACTACGCCGTTCTCGACAGCAACCCCTGGACATCTGACCCAGCAAGCTGGGACAAGATCGTGGTCAACGAAACCTATATCGACGGAACACTCGCCTTCCAGGCGTAGTTCTCACACATCAATTCACCCTGCTTCAGGACAACAGTCTTGGAGCAGGGTGAATTTCTTTAACACAGAGTCGGTGACAAAATCTATGTCGTCGCGGTTGTCACTTCGACGTGCTGATTGAGCCCACCACGCCAGAACATGAGGCGTTCAATACCCAGCACAAGAAGGCAGGCAATAGCCGCGACGATCGTTGCGTAAAGCCTGTTATGTGACACGGCGACAATATCTGAAGCACTTCCAGAAATCAGCACTACGCCAGGGGTGAGGAACATGACGTATTCCCAATACTTCTTGTGGGGAGTGATGCGCATGAGCAGGGCTATCTCGAGGAACACAAAAGCTGCTGCGTAGTAGAGGAAGTCAGGAAGTCCAGAGGCACCGACACCAATGGCAACAAGGAATCCCAAGATAGTTCCTGCAGCGCGCTGAATTGCCCTACTCGTGCTCTGGCCTGCATAGGGGTAGATCAGGATGATCACGATGGTGAGGGTGAGCCACACCCCTAGCTGTTCGTGGCGGTAGACCGAGGAGAAGTATCCCGCACCGGCTAAGAGGACACCGAGGTTCACGGCATACATCAGATTCACCTTGAACGGGTAAACCTTAACTTCTGTTTGTACAGGCTTCTTGACTAAGAGCATTGTGAGGAGAGCAGCTGCAACGAGGCAGCCCATCGCGATAGCGGCGGTGAGCAGAGCATTAGGCACTGCGCCAGTGGCTACCTTGGGCGGGTCGGCAATGACCGCTGCGGCAAGCACCGGGAACATGAAGTTCCACAGTGACAACCCCCACTTGTTGACGGCACCCAGTCCTGCACCACACAGCAGCATCAGTCCGGCAGAGGCCCACGGGTTGTCACTCACCAGAGAAGCAGCGAAAGTGCTGACCCCAGTTGCGATGGTGAGAAGAATCATTCCACGGCCGTGTAATCCCATCATGGAGAACAGTCCACCCATGGCGGCAAGCATCGCCAGTGAAGCTGCAGATTTCCAGCCAATTACCAAGACAAGTGCGGTGGGAATAACCATGAACAGGAGCGAACCAAAGAACATGACATTTGCTTTAAGTGCGGGTCTAGCCATGGCCTAAGTAAAGCAGAATTCGTAACCGGAAGGGGATTCCCCTGCAACAAGGCTTGTAGCCTTGGAGCATGGCTGTAACCTCCGCAGAACTTCTCGACATTGCTCGCACCATCGCACTCGAAGCCGGTGAGCTGATTGCTCGTCGCCGAAGCGAGGGAGTAGTTGTGGCAGACACCAAGTCCAGCTCCATCGATGTGGTGACGTTCGCGGACCGCGAGTGCGAAGAGTTCGTCAAGGGTCGACTTGCTGATCTTCGTCCCGAAGATGGCTTCTATGGTGAAGAGGGCGGTGACTCCACCGGGACCTCAGGCCTCACCTGGATTGTTGACCCCATTGATGGCACGGTCAACTACCTTTACGGCATCCCTCAATTCGCCGTGAGCATTGCCGTGGTCGAAGGCACTCCAGACCCAGGTTCTTGGAAGCAGCTTGCTGGTGTGGTGTTCAACCCGATGAATGACGAGCTCTACTTTGCCTCGCAGGGAGGCGGTGCTTTCCTCACCAAGGCGGGCAAGACAGAAAAGCTTTCGGTCAACCAAGAAACCCTGATGGCCCACACCTTGTTAGCAACCGGCTTTGCCTACAGCTCTGAACTTCGTGCGGAGCAAGCTGTGGTTTTGAACCGTATTCTCCCCGCCGTGCGCGACATTCGCCGTGCAGGTGCAGCTTCCTTAGATCTGTGTGCTGTGGCCTCTGGACAGCTTGATGCTTACTACGAACGTGACACCAAGCCCTGGGATTACGCCGCTGGTAGCTTGGTTCTTCGCGAAGCAGGCGGAGTTGTCGGAGGCCTAGCTGGTGCTCCAGAAGGCCGAGACATGCTGTTGGCGTCCAATACCCACTTGTTTTCTCAAATAGAAAAACTCCTGCTCAGTTAGGAAAATTCACTCTCTGAATACCTTTCTAGGTGGTCTTTCTCAGGCTTCATCTGTAGCGTTAACCATTCCGTTATATTTCATCCCGCAGGGCACAGGCCCCGGTAATGAACACGTAAGGATAAGTTTCAGTGTCACAGGACCCCCGTGAGATTTCTGCTGGTACCCAGCAGAGCTCAATTGGTGACCCTGCACAGCCACTGACACGACGTGAACTCCGTGCCCGAGAAGCACGACTGGCTGAAGAGCAGCGCGCAGCTGAGCGTGAAAACAGCACAATCACCACACCTGAAGTTGCTGCCCAGCAAGTAATGCCTGAAGTTGCTCCTGTCGTGAGCGAAGAGCCCGTGGTGATGCGCCGCGATCGAAGCAACAGACCTCCACTGGCTGATGTTGAAGTCCAGACAACTGTCGTCGAACCTGTCGTTGAACTTCCTGACCCTGTCGCAGCAGAGGCAAACACCCCCATCGTGGGAATGCCCATCATTACTCCCACAGTCACTGAACAGAAGCCAGTGATTACCGAACCACCGGCAACCACTGCGTCCTTGCCGGCACCAATTTCTCTGATTGCACAGACATCTACTCCGGCAGAGCCAACACCTTCGGTGAAGGTGCGCCTCAAGCACAAGCGCCGTTCGGGTCAGCCTCAGATTGTTGCTCCGAAGTCACGCAAGCGACGCGGTGCTCAGATTTTCAGCATGGTTGCGATGGCATTTGTCGCTGGCCTCGCCATCGCGACCAGTGTTCCTGCAAACGCGTTGCTTTCTCCTGAGGAAATTGCGATCCAGACAGAGCAAGCCCGCCTCTCTGCATTACCTATTGGTGATGGACAAACTGTTGAGGGCACGGGTGAAACCTTAAGCGTTGGCCGTGATGGCGTCAGCGTCACCGCTGCACAGGCCGCCCCAACAATGGGTGCCTTCTCCGTGAAGAAGCTGTCGGTAAACGTTCCTGTTTCCACCAACGGAATGCAATGGCCAGTGCGCGAAGTAAAGATTTCTTCGCCCTTTGGTGACCGCACCCTGTGGGGTCGTTACAACTTCCACACCGGACTCGACTTTGATCCTGACTATGGAACACCGATTTATTCGATCGCAGACGGGATCGTTTCTCTCGTTGAAAACCCAGGTCCGACCTGTGGTGTTGCTGTCTTTATTGAGCACAACGTAGATGGAAACAAATTCACCAGTGTCTACTGCCACATGGTGGTGGACTCAGTGCCGTTCAAGGCAGGTGACACCGTCGAAAAGGGTGACCTCGTTGGAAACATCGGTTTGACCGGTGTCACCACTGGTCCGCACCTCCACTTAGAGATACGCGTCAATGACGTCCCTATTGATCCTTACGCTTTCCTTGTCCAGCACGCTGGCAAGGCTGCAAACGAGTCGCGCAGTTAGACCATCCACACAGCACTAGCTGGTGCGAGAACACCAGAGCTCGAGTGCGCACTGTCGAGGATGATGTCTCCAGAGGGAAGTACAAAGTCTTCCTCGCTGTAGTTGATGAAGACCGTCACGTCGCCATTGCGGAAACCAAGGACGTTCTTCGGAGTTCCCTCAATCCACTC
>NZ_CAKZII010000099.1 GCF_936931525.1 uncultured Aurantimicrobium sp. | reverse complement strand
GTCATCCAACGAGGCAATGAGTTCAGGGATCTGGATGAAGTTCTTGTCTTCGTCCAAGAAAATCTGCAGATTGTCTCCGTGAATAGCTTTCAATTCTTCACGGAAGGCCATGGCATCACTACTGCGAGCGGCATACATCAGGGTGTAATTTGCGCCGATGCGCTTGAGCACAACCGCCATCGCCATGATGGCGGTGACGCCGATTCCTCCTGCGATCAGCACATAACGCTCTGCGCCCACGCGAAGGGGGAAGTTTTGCAGAGGCTGAGTGATGTCGAGTTGGTCGCCCACTGTGAGCTCATGAACGGCAATGGAACCACCGCGAGAGTTGGGAACCAAGAACACGCCCAACGTGAGATCGCGGAGATCTTCACTCTGCGAAACAACAGAGTAGGAACGTCGAACCATTTCGCCGTTCGCCTTCACCATGAGGTCGATGTGGGAACCGGGGTCGGCCTTGGCGGGTTTCGACTGGCGGATAACGATTTTCTTGATGTCGTTGGCAGCCTGCGAAATCTCCATGATTTCGCCCTGCTGCCAAACCTCGATATTGGTTGCGGCCATTGTTACTCAGTCCAACCATCTTCTTGTTTGGTTCCCAGGCGACCTTCTGCCAGAAGCTGACGCTCCAGCAGGCGACGAACCCACATGCCACCAGCGTCAATGTTGATGTTGTAGAACTCGTAGTCAGGGTTAGCGTCGATGGCGCGCTGCTGCGCACGAAGCATGACCTCGTCTTCACCGAAGACGCCGTGAACGCCTTCACGCATTTGCGTGGTGATGGTTTGACTGTCCAGACGGTAGTTGCGCTGGATGGACCAGAAGTAGTGGCTGGTTTTGGCTGTCTCAGGTGTGATGGTATTCATCACAAACGCATTCACCCCCTGGCTACGGTCACCTTCTGGTGCGCCGGTGTCTGCCTTTGCAACTCCGACATCAATGCAGATGGTGCCTGGAGCTTCGAAGCGAATAATCTGCCAGCGGTCGACCTTGCCCTCGTAGCCGGGGAAGACATCGTGCAGGTTCTTCTTCCAGAAGGGAGGAGGGTAGATGCCCTTCATCCAACGGGTGACAGTGACAGAAGTGTCATC
>NZ_CAKZII010000098.1 GCF_936931525.1 uncultured Aurantimicrobium sp. | reverse complement strand
GCATACTTCAGGTGCTCAGGGATGTCATCACCCAGCAGCTCGAGTGCACGCTCTACGCGAGCACAGGCTGCGACTGCTGCTTGGGCAGAACGACGCAGGTTGGCGTCATCGAAGTTGACCAGACGGTTCGCCGTTGCGCGCACCTCGCGGCGCTGGCGCAGCTCTTCCCAGTTCTTGACGGTCTCGGTCGCACCCATGATGGTAAGAACGGCAGAGATCGCTTCGTCCTCGCGGATCACAACACGGTGAACTCCTCGAACTTCACGCGCCTTAGCAGCGAACTGCAGGCGGTTAGCTGCCCCCACGAGAGCCATAGCGGCCTCATTGGTGGGGCAGACGATTTCCAGCGCTGCAGAACGGCCTGGATCGGTCAGTGATCCTGCGGCCAGGAATGCACCGCGCCAGATAGCGGAGAGGTCTTCGATATTTCCTGTGGTGAGTTTGTTAGGAAGTCCACGAATGGGGCGACGGCGAGCATCGAGAAGACCCGTCTGTCGAGCCAACGTTTCACCGTCAAGCACGCGCACCAGGAAGGTGGGCGCGTTCTTGCCACCCGAGTTGGGCGAGAGACGACCTTCGGAGCGAACTCCATAAATTTCTGCCAGGTCCTTGCGGACTCGGGTAGCAAGTTCCTGTGAGTCCAGTTCTGCCTCAACAGCTATGCGACCAGAGATGGTGTGTAGACCACCAGCAAAGCGCAGCACAGTAGCCAGCTCTGCCGTGCGCACACTGGTTTTACCCGCGCCGACGGTAATCAGTTCTTGTTTGACGTTCTCAGTGAGACCCATATCCGCAAATTCCTCTTTGTTTCTTCAGTAGTGATGTTGTTGCAGTCGCTATTCGCGACCA
Source organism: uncultured Aurantimicrobium sp. (assembly GCF_936931525.1). Lineage (GTDB taxonomy): Bacteria > Actinomycetota > Actinomycetes > Actinomycetales > Microbacteriaceae > Aurantimicrobium. The sequence continues at coordinate 6,188 of NZ_CAKZII010000098.1, read as the reverse complement.
AAATCTCTGTGCTTAACTCGAACCACAACGCCCGGAAGTTCAGCCAGACGCTTGGCTAGTTCTTCGGTGAGTGCCACCGAGCGGTGCTTACCGCCGGTGCAACCGATCGCAATCGTGGCATGGCGCTTGTTCTCACGCTGATATCCCGCAAGAACAGGCTCCAGCGCCTTGGCGTAGTTCTCAACAAATTCCATCGCACCAGGCTGACCCAAGACGTAGTCAGAGACTTCCTTGTCCATACCGGTGCTCCCCCGCAGTTCTGGAATCCAAAACGGGTTGGGCAAGAAGCGGCCATCTGCGATGAGGTCAACATCGGTGGGGGTTCCGTATTTGAAACCAAAGCTCATCAAGTTCAGACGAACACCAGCGGTGTCTTCTTGAGCAAATTGCTCCGTGATCAGTGTGGAGAGCTGGTGAATGTTGAGATCACTTGTGTCGACAACGATGTCGCTACTTTCACGCAGCGCCGTCATACGTGAACGCTCCGCAATGATGCCATCCAGAATCGTTCCATCTCCTTGAAGTGGGTGTGGACGGCGGACAGATTCAAAACGACGAACCAGCGAGGCATCAGTGGCGTCCAAGAACAAAACTCGTACAACGGTTTCTGCCGGCATTGACTGAATAATCTCTTGCAGGTTCTCAAAGAAGTCGCGGCCACGCACGTCTACCACTGCAGCAATCTTGGGCAAGTTTGCCCCAGCCTTATCTGCAAGCTCAACAAGTGGGCGAAGCATCTGCGGTGGCAGGTTATCAACCACATACCAATCGAGGTCTTCCAGGGCGTTACCCACAGTGGATCGACCAGCGCCAGACATACCGGTGACGATGAGCACTTCCTGCTTGTTGCGGGATTGCTCGGGCATAGTCACTTCCTTGCTATCTGGGGCGTGTTACGGCGTGTCGTTCAAGACTAGCCATATGCGACACGCCGAGAAACTCCTGAGGGCAAAACCTTTGCCTAGGAGTTGAAGGTTAGCCCGCAGAAAGAACGTCGAGAGCGTGCTGAAGATCTGCCGGGTAAGGCGAAGTGAACTCGACGTATTCGCCCGTTGAAGGGTGAGTAAAGCCCAATTTATGAGCGTGGAGCCACTGCCGCGACAGGCCAAGACGGCCACTGAGCGACGGATCTGCGCCATACAGGCTGTCCCCCACGCAGGGGTGACGCTGCGCAGCCATGTGAACGCGAATCTGGTGCGTACGACCAGTCTCAAGCTTGACCTCCAGCAAAGAGGCGAAGGGGAAAGCTTCCAAGGTTGTGTAATGCGTAATCGCGTGCTTTCCGTCGTTCGTGACCGCAAACTTCCAGTCAGAACGGGGGTGGCGCCCAATAGGGGCGTCAATCGTGCCCGCAAGCGGGTCAGGGTGTCCCTGCACCACGGCATGGTAAATCTTGTTGACCTCACGGTCATGGAATGCCTGCTTGAGCGCGCTATACGCCTTCTCGCTCTTGGCAACCACCATGAGCCCGGAGGTTCCGACATCAAGTCTGTGAACGATTCCTGCGCGTTCTGCAGCTCCTGAGGTAGCAATCGTGAAACCTGAGGCCGCTAGTGCACCGAGAACAGTGGGCCCATCCCAGCTTGCTGCAGGATGTGCCGCAACACCGACTGGCTTATCCACGACAACAAAGTCATCATCGTCATAAACGATGCCGAAGTCGGGAACCATCATGGGCACGATCTCAGGACCGCGTTTTTCTTCCCAAGTGACCGTCAGGTGAGCTTCAGCACGCAGCTTGTCTGATTTGCCCAGGGGAACACCGTTTTGCTCCACGCCGCCGGCTTCAGCAATTTCTGCTGCTTGAGTTCGTGAAAAACCAAAGAGTCGGGCAAGACCTGCGTCTACCCGGATGCCATCGAGGCCGTCGGGTACGGGAGTGGATCTAGTCTCCACCAGCGCCACCGTCTCCGAAAGAGCCGCCATCGACGGTTCCATCGATCCCGACGGATTCTCCGCCACCTAAGACGCTGGACGTGGTTCCGGCAGCACCGAGAAGAACAGTTGCACCCGCATCGGTAGTTCCTGACTTGCGGTTCTTGCGTGGTTCACGTGTGCCATCAATGTGGAAACCCAGAAGAGTAAGCAACACCAAGAGGCACATGCTCGAGACAATCGCGATATCTGCGACGTTATAGATTGCGGGCATCATCCAGGGTGTGGAGATGAAGTCAATGACGAGGCCGTTACCGAAAGAAACGACGCCTTCGCCGTTTTCTTTCGTCAACCGGTCAGTCAAGTTACCGAGCGTCCCGCCCAGCAACAGGCCGAAAACAACCGCCCACGCGATGGAGCGAATCTTGCGCGAGAACACAATGATTACCACTGTGACTACAGCAGCAAGGATAGAGAAAACCCACGTCGTTCCAGACGAGAGAGAGAACGCTGCACCTGGGTTACGTACGAAGTAGAACTGGAGGAAGTCTCCCCACACAGGCTGGCTCACGCCTTCTGTGAGCGTACTCATCACCCACATCTTGCTGAGCTGGTCAGCGATATAGACAACGAGAGCTGTGATACCTAGAAGCGTCAACACAGCCCAAACAGGCCGTTTAACCGCCACGTTAGTTCTTGGCTGAGTCACCAGTCACGTTGAGCTCATCGAGCTCGACCAACTGGTTAGAGATGTAAGAGCGAAGCTTTTCGCGGTATTCCTTCTCAAAGCCACTCAGTTCAGCAATAGCACTCTTGAGCGTTGCCTTTTCAGTTTCCAGAGTGGAGAGCTGAGACTTAGCGGTTGCTTCAGCCTCAGATACGAGGCGAGTAGCAGTTTCGTGACCTTCAGCGATGAGAGCGTCGCGCTTCTCAACACCTTCACGCACGTGCTCTTCGTGTAGACGACGAGCGAGGGTGAGGAGGTCGTTAGCGCTTGCAGTCGCACTTGTGTCATCCACTACAGCAGGAGCTGGAGTGGTGGCTGGACGTGCAGGAGCAGCAGACTCGCCACCTTCGAGGCGGGCTTCTGCAGCTTCAAGCTTGCTCTTGAGGTCTTCGTTCTCAGCGCTCAGGCGGCGAAGCTCGACGACGATCTCGTCGAGGAAGTCATCAACCTCGTCCTGGTCGTAACCTTCGCGGAACTTCGTCTGCTGAAAGCGCTTGTTTACTACGTCTTCTGGCAGTAATGCCATGTCGAGCCATCCTCAAGTGAGAGATACAAAAATGTGATGTCTAGGTGACAACTTCCCTAACGCTACCAAAAGAGTTGCGGTGGGAGGAAACCCCTGTGCAGAAAATGAGGCTTTTGCTAGAGAACCATGAGGTATTCAGCGATGTACATTGCCACGATGGCACCTAACATCACCACTGTCCACCCAAAGTCCAAGGCGATTGCGCCGAAGCTCACAGGTTTCACAAACCTGCGCACAGCCTTCATCGGTGGGTCAGTGATGCCATAGACAACGCCACTAATGACGAGCAAAAAGCTTGGTGGACGCCAGCCGGGGCGCATGGCCCGCAGGAAGTCCAGGATCAGACGTGCCCACATGGCAATGACAAACACCAATAGTGCGTAATAGAGAATGACGCCGAAGATGCCCACGATTGACATGATGTGTGCAGAAGTAACAGCCACCGTTGGCGGCGGCTACTTACTCTCCGAAGAAGGTGGTGTCGACTTCAGCGGTCTCAGCTGCTGCGTCACCTGACACGGCAACGTGTGCTGGAGAAAGCAGGAACACCTTGCTGGTGACGCGCTCAATCTTGCCGAACAGGCCCTGAGAGAGACCAGAAGCGAAGTCGATGAGGCGACGAGCGTCAGTTTCGGTCATCTGGGACAAGTTCATAATGACGGGAACGCCCTCACGGAAGTTCTCAGCAATTACCTTTGCGTCCGAGTACTGCTTGGGGTGGACGGTGACGATTTCGTTCATGTCGCTCGCTGCCTGGTTCTTTGCGGTGTTACGGCGAAGGGGGGTTACCTGTGCACGGCCTGCAGATACGGGAGCAACCTGAGGTGCTGCAGCGTATGCGGGTGCGTCGTAGCTCGTGTCCTCATCAGCGAGACCGAGATAGACCATGGTCTTCTTGAGTGGGTTGGACATTGAGTACCTCCAGGAATAGAACGTCTAATTGAGATTAACCGGAAACAGGTCTGTTTCCCGTGATTGCAGAGCCAATTCGTAGGTGTGTCGCGCCTTCAGAAATCGCTGCGGCGTAGTCATGCGACATCCCCGTGGAAATGAAGGTTGCCGTCGGAATGACCGATTGAACTCGCTCTGATGCTGCACGAACTCGGGCAAAGGCGACACGTGGTTCTTCATCAAGGGGCGCCACAGCCATGACACCAAGCAAATTCAGGCTTGGCTGTGCCGCAACACGCTCTGCGAGCTCGACCACATCGGCGGGTTGAACCCCTCCACGACCTGGATCTTGCGTCAAATTCAGTTGCACAAAGCAGTCCAAAACAGGAACAACATTGTCTTCAGGCTCACCAGTTGGAGTGAAAGCAGCATTACCCAAAGCGGTGACCAAACTGTCTCTATCGACCGAGTGCACCACACTGGCATATTTGCGGGCTGCGCGAGCTTTATTGGACTGTAACTGACCAATAAAGTGCCAGGTGAGGTCCAGCTCTGCAAGCTCCGCAGCTTTCGCTTCGGCTTCCTGGTGACGGTTCTCCCCCACGTTGCGAACCCCTAGATCATAAAGATCCCGGACGAGCTGTGCAGGGTGGAACTTCGTCACCACAATGGTGGTGAGATCGTTGACGTCGCGCCCAGCATTGCGGGCCGCCTCAGCGATTCCCTCCTCTACGAGCGCAAGGCGCTCGGCTAGGGAGGTACTCACTTACTTGAGGAAGTCAGGGATGTCGAGGTCGTCATCCTCGTCAACGTAGGAAGGGGTTACGGAGACGTGGCTGGTGGTTGCAGGTGTCGAAAGAACACCGGCAAGCTCGTCATCAGCGAAAACACCGGTTGTCGAGGAAACAATGGGGGTTTCTGCGTAGATGCTGTCACCTGCGGGCAGGACCGAACCGGTGTCAGTCGAGGTGTATGCACGGCGAGGCATGGGCTTGTGCGTGGGCTCGCCACCATCAAAACCAGCGGCGATAACCGTGACGCGAACTTCGTCACCGAGGGTGTCATCAATGACAGCACCGAAGATGATGTTTGCCTCAGGGTGAACGGCTTCGCCGACCAGTGCAGCAGCGTCATTGATCTCGAAGAGACCAAGGTTGGATCCACCCTGAATGGAAAGAAGAACGCCACGAGCGCCTTCGATGCTGGCCTCAAGCAGGGGTGAGGCTACGGCCAGCTCGGCTGCCTTGATCGCGCGGTCTGCACCGCGTGAGGAACCGATTCCCATCAGGGCAGATCCAGCGCCCTGCATAACCGACTTCACGTCTGCGAAGTCGAGGTTGATCAGACCAGGAGTGGTGATGAGGTCTGTAATTCCTTGAACACCGGCCAGGAGGACCTGGTCAGCTGTAGCGAAAGCTTCTTGTACTGAGATGCTACGGTCGCTGATCTCGAGTAGACGATCGTTGGGAACAACGATCAGGGTGTCAACCTCGGCACGCAGTGCCTCGATGCCGTCATCGGCCTGCGAGCCGCGACGGCGACCCTCGAAGCCGAACGGACGGGTAACAACGCCGATGGTCAGTGCGCCGAGCGAGCGGGCAATGCGGGCCACGACGGGTGCGCCGCCGGTGCCGGTGCCGCCGCCTTCGCCTGCGGTCACGAAGACCATGTCAGCGCCGCGCAGGACCTCTTCGATCTCGCTCTCGTGATCCAGGGCGGCCTTCTGGCCAACCTCGGGGTTCGCGCCGGCGCCGAGGCCACGGGTGAGCTCACGGCCGATATCGAGCTTGACGTCTGCGTCGCTCATGAGCAGGGCCTGAGCGTCGGTGTTGATGGCGATGAACTCCACGCCCTTCAAACCGACCTCGATCATGCGGTTCACGGCGTTAACGCCACCACCGCCGATTCCGACGACCTTGATCACTGCCAGGTAGTTCTGCGGAGCCGCCACGGCACCTGTCCTTTCGTTGGGCGCGACAGGGGAAGTCACGCTCGACCCTGGCCACAAACCCTCAATCTCAACCTGAGGTTAAGAATCGAGGCTGCTCGTAGCCGGCGGGAAGGTAGTGGAGGGCCTGGGGGAAATGCAAGGCGGACGAGGGTGGAATCTCAATCCACGAGAGAATTCCATGGATTTGCCACGCCGAGCAGGGCGTGCCCAGGTCCACC
>NZ_CAKZII010000097.1 GCF_936931525.1 uncultured Aurantimicrobium sp. | reverse complement strand
GTCCGGCTGGATGCCCAGCAGTGGACGAACTGGTTAGAGCGTTACCGGGCTGGTGAAGATGCAATAGAGCTGACAAAGGAACTGCTGGAGCCGCACTGGGGTCCTGCCTCTTAGCAAGAGGATGCTGTTTACCTCCCAGGCTTTCCCTGGGAGGAGAACAGTGCCTCAATGTCAGTGGGTCATGTGAGTCTGGAATTACCGGAGGGTAAGGAGGCATCAATGCCTGCACTGGGAACGTCGCTTGTTGTGAGAGACGTCAACGACAAAAATCTCTTCTCGAAAGAGCTGTGGTGGTGGAACCCACGGCCTCTAACCGGGAACCCACTCTTTACTCGAGTAGATGTCCCCAGTTACACCGACTGGATAGCAAAGCTCACTCTGAAGCAATTCGTTGATCTCAACCGGGAACAGATCCAGAGCTACGGTCTGGATCTCTGGAGATTCAAAGAAGACATCGAAGCAATAACTGCACAAATACGAAGTGGCGCGTGGGATGACGCAGCCATCACCGTGACCCTCTACGAATGGGAATCGGGTTACTCATAACTATTCATCCCATGAAGGAGGGGAACAATGACTGTTTGGTCAGATGAAGAACTGTATGGATTGAAAGACTTCACCTTTGGAGTCAGCACCGGCTGGAGAATCGCTCCTCATAAGACGCTCCTGCGCCGCTTTGAATCACCCTCGATCATTGCGGAAGCCGTGGCTTTTCCACCCGTTCACACAGGTCGTGGAGCACGGACCGAGATTCTCTTTGAGGCAGACCAGATTCTTCCTGAGATGCTGGCAGCCCAGGACATGATGGAAGGAATGGGCTGGCCTAGTCGCAAGAAAGACAAAGCCAGCTATGCCATCTGGGACAAGGCCCGCACCGCTCAAGCCAAGATCTTCAAAGGCTTGGTCAAGCAGCTACAGGAAGAAAGCCCTGAGTTTGCAACAGTTCTAGACGGCAAGGGTGGCTGGCTTCAAGCTCGAGGACTCACAGATCCTCAGCTGTGGCGAGAACCACTAGTCATCCCAATTGAAGTGATGAACAAGGTTCACCCCATGTGGGTCAGGAGCATCAAAATCCACAAACGCCCTGGGGAACTCGACAAGGGGAACTTGTTTAGCTCCTGACGCTCAGGCCCAACCGCTACATATGCTGAAGAGAAGGAGTAGCCCCATGAATTTCTCAACGCCCTTGGTTGAACACGCAGCCACCATGAGTAAGACCTGGCACGAAGGCCAGGTCGATAAGGCTGGGCAACCTTATTGGACCCACCCAGCACGTGTAGCGAAGAACCTTCAGAGCTGGCCTGGATTCAAAGAACTCAGTAACGAGGATAAGGAACGTTCACTCTGCACTGCATATCTCCACGATGTTCTCGAAGACTGCGAGGTCTCTCGTGTAGAGCTTCTCGACAACGGCTTTGGCATGGGGATTATGCACCCTGTTTTCTTGCTCACCAAAGATGAGAACTTCACCACGATCGAGAACTACTGTTCTCAGATAAGAGGCAACAAGATTGCCAGAGCAGTAAAACTGGCTGACCTCAGCGATAACTGCAACCTGCAGCGACAAGCACTGCTTCGAGAGCAGGGGTACGTCATTGATGAAGAAAAGTATCCGAAGGTGAAGGCGTTACTCAAGCCGAGTGAGGCTGAGGAGAAGTGGTTTGAAGGCACCATCAACCAAATTGTCGAGTTTTAACCGCCTGTGAGGGATTGATAGATCACTTCAGGTAGAGAACTCGCTGCCTTCAGCGTGAAATCGTGAGCTGAAATGTTGGGTCGCTTTCGATAGTCATTTTCGATGACGAATTTCATGGGGAACGGGTTTTCTGTCATTCCCTCAA